>JACPCX010000180.1:0-45072 GCA_016184305.1 Candidatus Rokuibacteriota bacterium
AAGGTGCGCGACATCTATGCCGTGGGCGAGGACAAGCTGCTCATCGTCCAGACCGATCGCCTGTCCGCCTTCGACGTCGTGCTCGACGACCCGATCCCCGGCAAGGGCGAGGTCCTGACCGCCCTGTCCGAGTTCTGGTTCAAGAAGCTCGGCCACCTCGTGCGGAACCACACCACGGGCATCGAGCCGGAGTCGGTGGTCTCGGGCGAGGCCGAGCGCGCGCAGGTGCGCGGCCGCGCGATGGTGGTGAGGAAGCTCACGCCGCTGACCATCGAGGCGATCGTGCGCGGCTACATCATCGGCTCGGGATGGAAGGAGTACCAGAAGACCGGGGCGATCTGCGGCATCGCGCTGCCGGCGGGCCTCAAGGAGGCGCAGAAGCTCCCGGAGACGATCTTCACGCCCTCCAGCAAGGCGCCGGCCGGCGAGCACGACGAGAACATTCCGTTCGCGGAAGCGGAGCGGCGCGTGGGCCCCGCGATCGCCCACGAGGTGCGCGCGGCGGCCATCGCCCTCTATACCCACGCCGCGGAATACGCCGCCACCCGCGGCATCATCATCGCCGACACCAAGTTCGAGTTCGGCACCGATGCCGCTGGCACGATGTACCTCATCGACGAGATCCTCACGCCCGATTCCTCGCGCTTCTGGCCGGCGAGCCAGTACCGGGTGGGCATGAGCCCGCCCTCGTTCGACAAGCAGTTCGTGCGTGACTGGCTGGAAACGCAGCCCTGGAACAAGAAGGCGCCGGCCCCGCGCCTCCCTGCCGACATCATCGCCAAGACCGCCGAGAAGTACCGCGAAGCGCTGCGGCGGCTCACGGGGCCGTGACGTCGGCCCGGGCCGCGCCCGGGAAGAAGGGGCCGGTGGCTCGTGGGTCATGCGCGGAGGGGGTTCACGCCGTGCATCTTCCGAGGCGCGACCGGCCTCTAAAGAGTGTCGGTGTATACTGCGGATCGGCCCCTCGGACGAGGGGCCACACCCATGCCCAAGGAGAGTGCCCATGTCCGTGACCATGAAGGTCCTCGAGAACGGCCCGGTGATGGTGACCGGAGAGTGCCAGGTGACTGACGCCAGCGGCAAAGCGCTGACCCCGAAGGGGAACCCGTTCCACCTGTGCCGCTGCGGCGCCTCGGCCAACAAGCCGTTCTGCGACGGCCAGCACAAGAAGATCGAGTTCAAGGGCTAGCAGCCTGCGGGTTCTTCAGCAGCCTCGCTAGTCGTCGGGTCTCACCATCGCCTCGGGGCGCACGAGCCGGTCGAACTCCTCCGCCGTCACGTGGCCCAGCGCCACGGCGGCCTCACGCAGCGTCGTCCCCTCGCGGTGGGCGCGCTTGGCGATCTCGGCCGCCCGGTCGTAGCCGATGTGGGGCGCCAGTGCCGTCACCAGCATCAGCGAGCTCCCGACGTGGGCGCGGATGCGATCGAGGCGCGGCTCGATGCCCTCGGCGCAGTGCTCGCGGAAGGAGCGGCAGGCATCGGCCAGGAGCCGCACCGAGCGCAGGAGGTTGTGGCAGATGAGCGGCTTGTAGACGTTCAGCTCGAAGTTGCCGGACGCCCCTCCGATCCCCACCGCCACATCATTGGCCATGACCTGGGCGCACACCATGGTGAGCGCCTCGCACTGCGTCGGGTTGACCTTGCCGGGCATGATGCTGCTGCCGGGCTCGTTCTCCGGGATCGCCAGCTCCCCGAGCCCGGCGCGCGGGCCCGAGGCCAGCCAGCGCACGTCATTGGCGATCTTCATGAGCGCGCAGGCAAGCGTCCTGAGCGCCCCGCTCATGGCCACGTCGGCCTCATGGGAGCCGAGCGCCTGGAACTTGTTGGGGGCGCTCACGAAGGGCTGGCCGGTGAGCGCCGCGAGCGTGCGGGCCACGCGGTCGCCGAAGCCGGCGGGAGCGTTGAGCCCCGTCCCCACGGCCGTGCCGCCGATGGCGAGCTCGCAGAGCGCGGGCAGCGCGGCGCGGATCGTGGCCTCGGCCTGCGCCAGCATCGCCACGTAGCCCGAGAACTCCTGGCCCAGGGTGAGCGGCGTCGCGTCCTGGAGATGGGTGCGCCCGATCTTCACGATCTCCGCGAAGGCTTGCGCCTTCCGCCCGAGCGTCTCCCGGAGCCGCGCCACCGCCGGCAGCAGCCGCCCGCCGATCTCCTCCACCGCCGCGACGTGCATGGCGGTGGGGAAGACGTCGTTGGAGGACTGCGACCGGTTCACGTCGTCGTTGGGATGCACGGGACGCTTGGAGCCCATCCGCCCGCCGAGCCGCTCGATGGCGCGGTTGGCGATCACCTCGTTGGCGTTCATGTTGGTCTGGGTCCCGCTGCCCGTCTGCCAGATGACGAGTGGGAAGTGGTCGTCGAGCGCGCCCGCGATGACCTCGTCGGCCGCGGCAATGATGGCCTGCGCGCGGTCCCCGGGCAGGAGTCCCAGCTCGCGGTTGACCGCGGCGCAGGCCTGCTTCACGAGGCCGAGCGCCCGGATCATCGCGCGGGGAAAGCGCTCGCCGCCGATGTCGAAGTGCTCGAGCGAGCGCTGGGTCTGGGCGCCCCAGTAGCGGTCCGCGGGGACCTCGATGGCGCCCATGCTGTCGGTTTCCGTGCGCGTGGGGGTCGCCATGAGCACCTCCCCGATCATGCGGCGCCCGTCACCCCGGCAACTTCCAACCCAGCCACTCGCAGACGGCGCGCCCCATGATCCAGTCCTTGTCGGCGGCCGAGAGCCACGGGAGCTCCTCGGTGAACAGCGTGATGGCCTGCCGCCACGTGCAGGGCAGCCGCGTCCAGTCCGTCCCCCAGAAGACGCGCCGCGGCCCGAACGCGTCGACGACCTGGCGAAGGTGCTTGTGCAGCCCCCGGTACGGGTACGGCTCCGTCGAGCAGCAGGGCAGCGCCGAGGCCTTCACCGCCACGTTGGGCCGCTTGGCCAGCGCGAGCAGATGCGGCAGGTCCGCGAAGGCGGCATCGTCCTTCCGGCCGATTGCCAGCGCCAAGTGGTCGATGACGAGGCGGAGCCCAGGGTGGCGGGCGGCGATCCCGTCCACGAGCGGCAGCGAGCCGGGCACAAAGATCATCACCGGAAGGCCGGCCTTCTCGGCGGCAGTCCAGAGCCAGTCGGCCGTGCCGTCAGTGAGCCACGGCTTCTGGACGTCGGTGTGGAAGGTGAAGCGCAGGCCGAGCATGCCCGGCTGGCGCGTCCAGTCCGCGACGAGCGACCGGCTCTCGGGCCGCTCGATGGCGAGCCGGCCCATGACGGCGAAGCGGTCCGGGTGCAGGCGCGCCGCCTCCAGCGCCAGGTCGTTGCGGTCCCCTTCCCACGAGGGCGGCACGACCACCACGCGGCTGACGCCGGCCTCGTCCATCCCCTGCAGGAGCATGTCCTTGGTCACCGGATACGGCTTCTGGGCCTGATGCGCCCGGCCCGGCGGCCAGGGGCGGTCGGGCGTGTCGGCTCCCCAGATATGCGCCTGCGAATCGACGATGAGCATCAATGGCTCCTCCTTGAGTGCGGGTAGGATACCACGGACAAGACAGGGGCAGGCCACGCCCACCGGCTCGGTGGAGGGCGGGCGCGCGGTGTCAGGCCACGTGTTCAGCCGCCGCCTGGACGCCGGCCTCGAGGCGGGCGGCAACGACCCCGCCTGCGTGGTCGAGGCTGCTCGCTCTCGCACCTCGGCTTCCGCCACCTCACCCGCCCCAAGAGCTTTCTCCTGCGGACCCGCGCCTGACGGCATCGCCGGCGCGTCCCCCGCGCCGCGCTCGCGCCGACCCGAACATGCCGCGTGCGTGCGCCGTCGAGAGCGCGATGGCGCGGCGCCTCTGGAATCACCGCGTGGCAGCGAGCGGGCGCCACAGCAGCCGCGCGCCCGCCGTGAGCGCGGCGACGCCCACGGCGGCCACGAACCAGCCCGCCGCCCGGGCGCCGAGCAGCCCGCTCACGACGGGGCCGAGGAACACCGCCGCGTCCACGCCGGCGCGGTAGAGGCCCGTGCGCCACGCGAGTCCCTCGCGTCCGGCGTGCTCGCGGATCACGCCGAGCGGCAGCATCCAGCCCGCCAGGCCGAGGCCGAAGCCGGCGCAGCCCAGGACGAAGAGCGGAAAAGAGCCGAGCCCCGTCCCCAGCGTCCCCAGCCCCAGCGCCAGTGCGACGGCCCCGAGCACCCGGCTGCGCCCCAACCGGTCGGCAAGCTGGCCCACCGGGATCAGGGCCATGAGGTCCACGACCTGCGCCATGGCGAGGAGACGCGAGATCCCGGCGCGGTCGAGGCCGAACTCCCGCGTGCCCCGGAGCGGGATGAGGAACTGGCTCACCGACGACCAGCAGAACGCGAACAGCATGCCGACGCCCAGCATCATCCAGACCACGGCCGGCGTGCGCGCGGTGGACGAATGCTCGGAATCGGATGGGTCGGGGGCGACGTGCGGCCGAGAGGGAGGCGGACCCGGAAGGTGCCGGCGCAGCAGCGGGACCACGGCGGCACCGAGCAGCACCGGAGAGGAGGCGGCCAGCAGCGATACATTCCAGCCCCACGTCTTCGGGAGCAACCCGACCAGAGTCAGGCCGCCGAGGATGCCGAACATGCCGGAGAACTCGTAGGTGTTGAGCCTCACCGCGGCGCCGGCGCCGCGGTCGTCCTCGAGCACGGCGGTGAGGCCACTGACCATGCCCAGCGTGTGGGCGAGCCCCATGAGGGCGCGGCCGAGGACCAGCACCGGGAACGGCCCGCCGGTGCCGAGCACGAGCAGGCCCATCACCATGACGCCGGGGGCGAGGGTGAAGCTCGTGGCGAGACGGCGGCCGGCGAGGAGGCCCGCCGGCATCGCGCCCGCCATGCGGGCGAAGCCGAAGGCGCCGGCCACGACGCCGAGTTGCCAGTCGGCCAGCTCGTGCGAGCGAGCGATCTCCGGGAGGACCGGGCCGAAGGCCCCGTTGCAGAACGTGCTGAAGAAGAGGAACAGGCACACCAGCCATGTGCCGCTCAAGGCTGGAACGAGGGGGCGGGCCTCCCGAAAGCCACGGCTCAGCTCCCCGCCCGCTCGTCCGCCGCCGCGGGGTCCTCCGCCTCGCCGGCCTTGAGCTTGCGGAAGACCGTCTTCGGGTCGATCCCCAGGATCTTCGCGGTGAGCGTCTTGTTCCCCTTGGTCAACCGCAGCGTCTCCTCGAGGATCCGCTGCTCCACCTCCGCCAGCGGCGTGCCCACCTTGATCTTGAAGAAGCCCTCCGCCGCCGCGCCGGCCCCCGCGCCCTCCGCGCTGCCACTCCCCTCGCCGGCCTCCTGGCGATCGAGCATGACGGCCCGCTCGGCCACGTTCTCCGGCAGGTCGGTCACCTCCACCACCGAGCCGCGGGCCAGCACCACCGCCCGCTCCACGACGTTCTCCAGCTCCCGCACGTTGCCGGGCCAGGCGTAGACCTCCAGGCAGCGGAGGGCGTCGTCGCTGAAGCCGCCGAGGTGGCGGTTGTTCTTGGCCGCGTACACGCGCAGGAAGTGCTGGGCCAGGACGGCCACGTCCTCGCGCCGCTCCCGGAGCGGCGGCGCGGTGATCGTGATCACGTTCAGCCGGTAGTAGAGATCCTCGCGGAAACGTTTCTCGCGCACCAGGGTCGCCAGGTCCTGGTTGCTGGCCGTCACGATGCGCACGTCCACGCGGATCGTCCGGATGCCACCCACCCGCTCGAACTCCCCCTCCTGGAGGACCCGGAGGATCTTGGGCTGCGTCACGGGGGAGAGGTCCGCCACCTCGTCCAGGAACAGCGTGCCGCCGTCGGCGAGCTCGAAGCGCCCCTCCTTCCGTCCCGCCGCGCCCGTGAAGGCGCCCTTCTCGTAGCCGAACAGCTCCGACTCGAGCAAGGTCTCCGGCAACGCCGCGCAGTTGACGGCGACAAACGGCCCCCCGCGCCGGGCCGACCGCTCGTGGATCGCCCGGGCGACCAGCTCCTTGCCGGTGCCGCTCTCGCCGTGGACCAGGACCGTGGCCGAGCTGTTGGCCACCTGGTCCACGAGCGTCATCATGCGGCGGAAGGCCGGGCTCACCCCGATGATGTCGCCCTGGCTCAGCAGGTCGTCGAGCCGCTTCTGCAGCGCGCGGTTCTGCTCGATGAGGGCCCGGTGCTCGAGGGCCTTGCGGATCACGCGGATGAGCTGGGCGCGCTGAAAGGGCTTCGTCAGGAAGTCGACGGCGCCGTCCTTCATGGCCTTGACCGCCTCTTCCACCGTGCCGAAGGCAGTCAGCATGATGACGTCCACGTCCGGCGCCACCGCCTTGACCTCGCGCAGGAGCTCGAGGCCCGTGAGCCCCGGCATCTTCAGGTCGGAGAGGACGAGGTCCACCCCGCCCGCCCGCAACCGGTCCAGCGCGGCGTGGCCGTCGGGGGCGAGCGCCACCTGGTACCCCTCGCGGGTCAGCGTGCGCTCGAGGCTCTGGCGGATCGCCGGATCGTCGTCGGCGACCAGCAGCATCGCGGGATCAGACATGCTCGGCCCTCTTGATCGGAAGCGAGATGGTGAAGGTGGTGCCCGCCCCGATGACGCTGCTCCAGCCGATGCGGCCGCCGTGCTCCTCCACGATCTGGCGGGAGATGGAGAGCCCGAGTCCCGTGCCCTGCGGCTTGGTGGTGAAGAACTGCTCGAACAGCCGCTGGCCGACCTCGAGCGGGATGCCCGGGCCGGTGTCGCTCACCGCGATCTCCACGGTGCCGTCGAGGCACCGTGTGGTCGCGGTGAGCACCCCGCCCTGGGAGAGCGCCTCGAGCCCGTTCTTGACGAGATTGAGCACGGCCTGGCGCAGCAGCGAGCGGTCGATGGCCATGGGCGGCACGGCCGGGTCTGTCTCGAGGCGCACGGAGATGCCCTGGCGCGTGGCCAGTGGCCGCACGAACTCCGCCACCGCCGCGACCATCTCGTTGACGGAGTCCTCCTCGAACTGCGGGCGCGGGAAGCGGGCGAAGGCGAGGTACTCCTCCGTGAGAGCGTCCAGCGCCGTCACCTGCTCGCGGATGGCGGTCAGGAGGCTCGCGGCCTCGTCCATCTCGGGTCCCTGGTGCTCGCCCACGATGTCGCCCAGCATCTCGGCGTTCAGCTCGATGGCGGCGATGGGGTTGCGCACCTCGTGCGCGACCTTCAGCGAGAGCCGGCCCACGGTGGCCATGCGCTCGGCCACCACCAGCTCCTGCTGCGCAGCCTGCAGCCGGGTCAGCGTGCCCGTCACCTCGGCATTCAGCCGCTCCACCTCGGCCCGCGCCCGGCGCTCGCGCTCGGCCACGTGCCCCAGCGCGAAGGCCGGGAGGCCCACGAGCCCCATGAGGATGATGACCGGCGTCCAGCCCACCCAGGGCGGCGCCAGCGCGGCGGCCGCGGCGTAGAGCAGCCCCGCCACCAGGGCCACGAGGAGCCCGACCCAGCGGCCAAAGTAGTACGCATTCACCGCCACCAGCGGGAAGAAGAGGAGATAGAAGAGGCTGTCGGCACCGCCGGTGAGGTACAGGAGCGAGAAGACCAGGAGGAGATCCACCGCGAGCGCGGCCGTGAAGATGGGGCCCGTCGCGCGGGGGTTCACGGTGACCAGCGCCAGGATGCACGCCTTGTACGCCGCGAACCACATGACGAGCGAGTAGACGTCGAAGCGGTAGCGGGGGCGCAGCGGCGCCAGCCCGAGCGTGGCGAGGCCGCCGACCATGACCAGGGCCAGCAGGAAGGCGAAGACGCGTTCGTCGCGCTCGAGGAGGCGCACCACCGCCAGCCAGCATCTGCGCGCCAGAGTGTTCATGGGGCTGCGCGCTTCATGCGGGGGCTTCGCCGGGGGCGGGGGCGCGCGCCGAGCCCAGGTGAACTTCCTCCCGCTTGAGAAGCGGGATCACCACCAGCGGCAGGAGGCCGATCAGGCCCACCACGATCATGAGCCGGCCCAGGTTCCCGTAGTCCTGCTGGGTGACCGCGAAGTACGTGTTCAGGTAGCGCGTGCCGAGCTCGCTGGCGGACAGCGCCAGGTTCATCAGCGAGGCCATGATCGCGAACATGGTGGCCTCCGCCCCCCGGGGCGCCGTGCGTGCGATCAGGACCAGCATGGGCACCATGGCGAGCTGCGACAGCGGCGCCGAGATGGTGGTGTCGAGGAAGGCGAAGGTCCGGGGGCTGACCCCGATCCACTCGTTGGCGCCATAGAAGAGCCCGATGGTCGGCAGGTAGAGCACGGTCCCGGCGATGCTCACCCACAGGATGGTGAAGCTCACGGGGCGCTTCGTGATGGGCTTGCGGAAGAGGACAAGCCCCACCAGGCTCAGCACGCTGCTGGCCTGGGCCAGGAGGCCGAGGAACTGCTGATCGAAGCCCAGCCTGTCGATGGCCCAGTAGCTGTAGCCCTGGCCCACGCCGGGCGTGGCCCGGAAGAGGAAGATCACGAAGGCCGCGACCGCCACCGGGCGCGACAGCCCGACGCGATTGAGGAGCAGGACGATCAGCGTCGCGGACACCGCGAGGATCAGCTCCTGGGCGAAGGGGACGTCGAAGTACTCGAGCAGGACGCCCAGCCCCGCATAGGACACCCCCACGCTCATGACCAGGCGCGCCTTGCCCCCACCGAGCGGGTCGTCCTCGGTCGGTGCCACCCCGACCGCAACCGCGAGCGGGGCCGGTGCGGCGCGGCGTCGCTCGCGTCCCGCAAGAAGCGCGATGACGCTCACCAGCACCGGCAGCCCCGCCGCGATGGCGAAGACCGGCCGGGAGCCAAGTCGCCCCGCGAGAAAGCCGCTGAGATAGCCGACGCTGATGCTCCCCGCGAGGAGCGCCATCCGCCCGAGGGTCTGGATCTGCGCCATCTCCTCGTCGGACTGCGCCACCTCCACGCTGAGCGCGTCGGCCACCACATCCTGGATCATGTACCCCACGGTCACCATGACCATGACCGCGAGGTACGGGCCCTTGGTGGTGATGACGGTGGCGAGGAGGACATAGCCCACGAAGGAGCAGAGCCCGCCCAGGACCAGGTAGGCCTTCCGGCGGCTGCCGAGGATCGGATAGACGTCGGAGGCGACGCCGACGACCATCTTCATGGTCCACGGCAGGCCCAGCCAGAAGCCGATGCCGGCCGCCTCGGCGGGCGTGATCCGCAGGGCGTCCTTCTGGAAGTACAGCATCGCGACGCCGGTGATGGCGCTCGCCCCGTAGCAGAAGTACGTGACGAGCACCGGCAGATACGCGAGCCGGACGGTGCCGAACACGCGCCCGAGCAGCGGGAGAAAGCCGGAGCGGGCCGGGGAGGCGGGCGCGGAGGGATCCGGCATGGCCCATAGTCTATCCCATCGGAAGCCCCTTGACGCCGGCGCGTCGCCCCCGGTAGGGTCGGGCCATGGCACTTCGAGGCGGCGCCGTGCTGGCCATCTGGAACGACATCGCGCCCGGCGGCGACGCCGAGTTCAACCACTGGCACACGCGGGAGCACGTGCCGGAGCGCGTCGGCATCGCGGGCTTCCTCCGCGGGCGGCGCTACGAGGCCCTCGCGGGCAGCCCCCGGTACTTCACGCTCTACGAGACGGAGAGCGTGACGACACTCAACGGGCCGGCCTACCTCGCGCGACTCAACGAGCCCACGCCGTGGACGCGCTCGTCGCTCCAGCTCTTCAGGAACAACAAGCGCACCGTCTGCCGCGTGGCGCTGACCCTCGGTCACGGCATCGGTGGCGCGCTCGCCACGCTCGACCTCGGCCCGGCCCCGGGGCGTGACGAGGACTTCAAGGCCTGGCTCACGGCCACGACGGTGCCCGCCATGGCCGACCGGCCCGGCATCGTCGGGGCGCATTTCTGCCAGGCCGATGTGGCGGCGACGCAGGTAATGACCGAGGAGAAAAAGCTCCGGGATCGGGCCGATGCCCTCGCCCGCTGGGTGCTCCTCGTGGAGGGGCTCGATCAGGCAACGGTGCAGGGTGCATGCCGCGACTTCCTGACCGCCGAGACCCTCACCCGCCACGGCGCCGCGCCCGACATCGCAGCCGCCGTGTACCGCCTGACCTACAGCCTGGAGCGCTGAGCGAGGCAGCGCGCGGCGCCGGGGCCCGGAGGGCGGGGACGCCGGGCGCGCTCCGGACGGCTCGCCTGTACGCCGATTCTCGCTCGGGCGGGGCTCCCGCGGCCCCCCATCCCCCAGAGGCGGCGGCGCGAGGGCAGTCCCCCCGCGATCGCGCACTCGCCCTGCCCTGCGCTTCGGCCGGCGACACGCCTCGCCACAGGGCGCGCCCGGCGTCCCCGCCCTCCGGGCCCCGGGGTCAACGGCTTCCGCGAGCGTCAGTGGTCGAGCGGGGGGCGTCGCAGGTGCCAGCCGGCCGCCTGCTCGTAGGCGTGGCCCAGCCGCAGCACCGTGACCTCGTCGAAGGGGCGCCCCACGATCTGGAAGCCCAGCGGCAGCCCAGCCCCCGAGAACCCGCACGGCACCGACAAGGCCGGCAGCCCGAGCCCGTTCCAGGGCCGGGTCAGCCGCGAGAACTGCTTCATGCGCGCCGTCACGTCCTCGGTCGTGCCCGCCTTCACGTCCGCGAGGGCCGGCGCCGGCTCGGGGATCACGGGCACCGCCAGCGCGTCCGCCTCCGAGAAGACCTCGCGGATGAACTCGCGGGCCAGGCGCGCGCGGAGGCGCAGGGCCTGGAGATAGTCATGGGCGGGGATGCGGACGCCCAGCTCGAGCCTGGCGCGCACGGCGGGCTGGAGGTCTTGCGGCCGCTCCCGCAGGAGGCGCGAGTGGATCGCCGCGCTCTCGGCGCGCGCGATGATGTTGGCCACATCCGTGATCAGCCCAGGATCCGGAATGCGCACCTCGGACACGCGGGCGCCGAGCGCCTCGAGCGCCCCCGCCGCACGGCGCACGCCGGCTTCCATCTCGGGGTCGACGCCATGGAAGTAGTAGTTCTCCGGCACGCCGACGCGAAGCCCGGCGATGGGATGTCCGAGGGCCGCCGCGCAGTCGGCCGCGGCGCGGGGACTCGAGGTCGCATCCTCCGGGTCATGACCGGCGATGACCCCGAGCAGGAGCGCCACATCCCGCACCGTCAGCGCCATGGGGCCCACGTGGTCCATGGACCAGGACAGCGGCATGACTCCCGCGCGGCTCACGCGGCCGTAGGTGGGCTTGAGTCCGACGATGCCGCAACAGCCCGCCGGCAGCCGGATGGAGCCGCCCGTGTCGGTGCCGAGGGCGCCCATGGCCAGCCCAGCGGCCACCGCGGCGCCCGAGCCGCTCGAGGAGCCGCCCGCGCAGTGCCCGAGACGCCAGGGGTTCTGGACGTCCCCGTGGTGGGCGTTGTCACCGAAGGGCCCCATCGCCAGCTCCGACATGTTGAGCTTGCCCAGCGTCACGGCACCCGCCCCGACCAGACGGCGGACCGCGGTGCACTCGGCCTCGGCGAAGAAGTAGTGGGGCGTCTTCGTCCCGCAGGAGGACGGCAGGCCGCGGATGTGACAGAGGTCCTTGAAGGCGAGCGGCACCCCGTGGAGCGGGCCGCGCCAGCGCCCCGCGCGCGCGTCGGCCTCGAGGGTGCGGGCGGTCGCCAGCGCGCCCTCGCCATCCAGCGTGATGAAGGCGCGCAGCCGCCCGTCGAGTCGGGCAATGCGATCGAGGCAGGCGCGCGTCGCCTCCACCGGGGAGAGGCGCCCCGCGCGGATGTCGGCGGCGACGGAGGCGAGCGTCCAGTCGGTCATGACGCTGCGGCCTCGGACGGAGCGCCCGGCCCCTGACCATGGACGTCCGCCGGCGCGCCGGCCTCGAGGGCGGCCAGGAAGCGGGCCGGCTCCTCGGCGAGCGCGAGATCCCCCTCCGCGCGCTCGATGGCCGCCGCCATGCTCGCGAGGTCGATCTCCCGGGGGGCGGTGGGCGTCATGGGGCGAGCGGGGCGCGCGCAGCCGCGAGCATCTCGACCAGCACCGCGCGGCACTCCTCGGCCGTTCTGACCTCGCGCGGGAACGCGATCCGGGCGCTGTGCACGCGCGCGTCAGTCCTGAGCCTGAGCCTGAGGCCGAGCCGGTCCACGGCGACCATCCACGCCTCGTCGACCGGGGCGCCGGCTCGCGCATGCGCGAGGACCCGCAGCGCGGCGGCGTGGTCGCGGTTCATGTGCTCGATGATGCCGGCGGCCACGTCGGCCAGCGGGTCCGGCCGCGCGTCGCCGTACTCCCCGGCCCCCACCCAGTCCATGGCCCCGAAGCCGCCGACGAAGTACACGTCCTCCACACGCAGACGCCAGAAGGCGAAGTCCTGGAAATCCACCCAGTGCTGCGCCTTGGGGTGGCGCGCCAGGTAGGCCGCGCGCGCGGAGGCCCGCTCGTCCTCGGCCAGCCGAGCCGCAGCGCCCATGAGCGTGACGCGTCCACCTCCGAGCGGGTCGTCCTCCCATCCCGGCTGGACCACGAGCAGACTGGTTCGCGGATCGGCCGCGAGATTCTGGGTGTGCATCGCCATGCTGCTGATCAGGAACAGCGGGCCGCCGCGCTCGTCGGGCACGTACGGCATCACCGAGCCGAAGGGAGCGCCGGGGTGCTTGCGCGAGAGAGTGGACAGCGTGCCCGTTCGGCCCAGGGAGACGAGCGTGCGCGCCCGCTCGGCGTACGTGGGCTCGGGCGGCGGCGGGGTTTGCGGCTCCCCTGGACCGGCATGGCGGTTCACCCGGCTGGCCTCCTCGGTCACAGCGCGCTGCGCCCCGTTGCCTTGCCGAGGAAGCCCAGGAGGGCCCGGGTGAACTCGGCCGGCTGCTCGAGCGTGTAGGGCCCTGCCGGCGCGCTCGTCCGGCCGTGACCGCGCGTGTCGAAGCGCAGCACGCGGTAGCGCCCCGCGAGGGCGCGGGCCTGCTCGTCCCACAGCGAAAGATTGGCCCCGAGGGCATGCCCCATCGTCACCACGGGGCCCTCGCCTTCGATCGTGTCGTTGATCTCGATGCCGTTGGCGGTGAGCTTCATCGTCCCTGCCCTGGCTTCCGGATGCCTAGCGACTAGGGGATTATGGAGAACCGGCCGATCCGCGCCGGGCGGTAGATGGTGAAGTCGCGGCGGTCCACGGTGAACATCTGGCGAATTCCCTCACGCTCCGCGATGGTCACGAGCGCCGCGTCGGCGAGATCCATGGGGAGATCTCGGTATTTCCGCATCAACTCCCGCATTCTTGGCCCATCGCCTGCCCCGAGCGGGAGCATCTCCAGCCCGCCCGTGAGCACCATGTCCCAGACGGCTTCCTGTGCCGCCCACGAGAACCCGAGCAGGTACATCGCCTCCGTGAGGGCCGGCCACACCGTGCCGAGCGGCTCGCGGATCGCCCGCAATGCGTCCCGGCAGCGTTCATGGTTCCGGTCATCGCGGTGGACCAGCGCCACGATCGGGCCGGCGTCGACGAGAATCACCGGCGCTTCCGGGCGAGCAACAGCTTGCGGAACTTCTCCCCCGTCCGCTCAGAGAGATCCTTGGGCCCCCCCCGGACGCAGCCGAGCAGATGCCCCATGACTTCGTAGGGAACGGCTGGACCCTCCGGCCGGGAGCCGCGCGACACGTACACACCTACGGCGTTCCGGATGATCTCTGATTTCGTCAGGCCGGTCTTCCTCGCCAACCTCGACACCATTCCCTCTGTCTTCGGGTCAAGTCGCACGCTCGTAGGCATCCCCCGCTCCCTCCGACGATGTGTAGGACGCCATTGTACTACACAGACGTGCTTCGAGGTTCGTCACTCGCGGGTGGCGGTGCTGGGACAGATCTGATTGTACGCGCAGTAGCGGCAGGCCTGGTACCCGGGCGTCGGCTCGAAGCGGCGCGCGCGGATGCCGGCGGCCGCGGCCGTGATCGCGCTCTCGGCCTCCGCCAGGTTCTGGGCGGTGGGCGTGTGCCGGCCCGCGAGCCCCGACTCCAGAAAGCGAAGCTCCACCCGGGCGGGCAGCCGGCCGGTCATGGCCTGCTGGGCCAGGGCATAGATCTTGAGCTGGAGGCTCTCACGCGCGCGCTTGTCGGCGGCCTTCTGCTCGGTCACGTCGCTGGACTTGTAGTCCACGATCACCGTGCCCTCGGGCGTCTCGTCCACGCGATCGAAGCGCCCGCGCACCCGGTTGGCCCCGAGGGTGAACCCGAACTCGCGCTCCACCTCGGTGGGCTTCTGCCCCGAGGCCTCCTCCTCGTGGTAGAAGCGCGTGAGCGCCTCCACCCCTGCCCGCTTGCGCTGCTCCTCGTGCTCGCGCGTGAGGAACCCCTCGTTGCGCCAGGCGTCGTCGAAGGCCCGGAGGAAGTCCTCGAGCGAGGTGTAGTTGCCCGCCGCGCGCCGGCGCAGGTAGAACTCCACGGCCTTGTGGAGCGCGCTGCCATAGACGATCGAGTGATGCTGGCGCAGCGGGATCCGCAGCACGTGGATGTACTGGTACTTGAGCGGGCAGGTCTCGTAATCGTCCACCTGGTTGTGGCTCACCGCCAGCACCTCGCCGTCCGGGATCGGCGCAAGGCCCAGCGACGGGGGCAACGGGGGCGGGGCGTGGCGGCCGAGCTCCTCGATGGCCCGGGCCCTGAATGGGCGCGTGGCATCCTTGGGCAGGTCCAGCGCCTCCAGCACGAACTGGCTCACCTTCCACTTGCGCCGCCCGCCCATGTCCTCGGCGCTCGTGAGGTAGAGCGCCTCCTTCGCGCGCGTCATGGCCACGTAGAAGAGCCGCCGCTCCTCCTGGAGGTGGAAGTCGCCCGCCGGCAGCGTGTCCTTGATGAGAGACGCCGGCATCTCGATGGGCTCGCTCCGCCGCACCGAGGGGAACTTGTTCTGCACGCAGTTGACCAGGAAGACCACCGGCCACTCGAGCCCCTTGGCCTTGTGGATCGTCAGCACCTGGACCGCGGGCGTCTCGGTATCGGCCTCGGCCACCGCGGGGTCGTCGCCCGCGTCGATGAGGGCGTCCAGGTGGGTCACGAACTCCCGGACGTTGTCGTACTTGAGCACGCGCGAGGCGTCGCGGACGCGGGAGAAGAACTTGCTGACGTTCTGGACCTCCTGCTCCAGCTCCGCCGGCGCCTTCGCGTAGCGGGTCATCTCGCCGGAGTCCATCAGGAACTGGTAGAGGAGCTCCCCCGTCGGGCTCTCCCGCGCCAGCTCCATGTAGCGCTCGAGGTCGGCCGTCAAGCGCCGGATGGCCGCCGCGCCCTCCTCGCCCACCTGCACCTCCACCGGAATCCCGCGCAGCACGTCGAAGAGCCAGCGGTGCTTGCGGTCGGCGTAGGTGCTGCACTTCGTGAGATCCACGATCGGGACCTGGTAAATCGCCGACGAGGCGAGGTAGTGGAGACTCACCGAGTCGTCGGGATGAGCGACGGCCCGGAGGAAGGCGATCAGGAGGCGGATCTCCGGCCGGCCGTACAGCCCGGCGTTGCCGGAGAACGTCCACGGGATGCCGCGCACGTTGAGCGCGCGCAGGAAGGGCTCGGCGTCGTTGTTCGCGCGCACCAGGATGGCGCAGTCCTTGTACGGCCGCCCGCCCGCGCGCTCCCGGGCGATGAGGTCCACAACGGCGTCGGCCTGCGAGGAGATCGTGTCGTAGGCGAGGTGCGCCGGCCCCTTCCCCTCCGCGGCGTCGGCCGGGAGCGCGCGCCGCAGCTTCTTCGCGATGCCGTACTTCACTTCCAGGCGATCGGGATTGTTGTGCTGGATGAGCCGGTAGGCGGCGTCCAGCACGTCCTGCGGGCACCGGTAGTTGTCCGTGAGCACGATGTCGCGCGCGTCGGGGTACTGCTCCTTGAACTCCATGACGTTCGACAGCGCGGCGCCGCGCCACTTATAGATCGAGTTGTGCACCACGATCCCGCTGGCCACGAAGTTGTGGGTCCGGTCCACCTCGAGGTCGAAGACGGGCTCCGTTCTCCACTCCTCCGAGACCCTCACGACGGGATCGTAGACGACGCGGTTCCCGCGCACCACCGGCAGCGAATGCCCGGGCAGCACGTTGCCGGCCGGCATCGCCAGGGCGGAGCGGTGCTGGATGTTCGCCGTCCCGGCATTGAAACGCACCTCCAGCACGCCCTCCGTCAGCTCGCGGAGGAACTCGGCCTTGAGCCCGATCTCGCGGATCGAGGCGCTGGTGGTGCGCACCAGCCAGCCCCTTCTCGCTTTCCGCAGCGGGACCCCGGCGGCCCGCAGGCGCTCCTCGATGACCGGAGCGGAGGTTTCCAGCGCCACCGCGTGGAGAATCTGGGCGGCCTTGAGGAGGCGCCCCCGCCCCGTCGGGCTGTGCCGGCGATAGCACATCGTCATGATGATCTTGACCCTCGACTGCCCGCCCCGATGCACCGCGCCGAGGGTGAAATGGTGGGCGCTCAGATCGACGCCCAGGTCGGAGGCCAGCCGCTCGGCGTTCTTCCGCGTGTCGACCTCGTGGAAAAGGCGCTCGAGGTACTCTCCGACCACCACCATCGCCTTCCGCGGCTTGAACGGCAGCGTCGGGATGCCGTACTGGAGCGACCACAGGGCCTCCAGGTACCGGGCCTCGGCAGCCGTGGCGCATGCGCGCAGGCCGACGATCCGGTCGGCCGAGCGCTCGAGGCCAAGCCTGACCGACAGATCGTTGGTCACGCCAATGCGCCACCCGAGATCCCGCCGCTCCATCAGGTACACGTAGGTGAACGCCTTCGACGTCGCCACCCGCGGCACGTAGCAGAACATCTTGTGGTTGTCGGTCACCGTCACGCGGTGCCCGCCCTCGGTCTCGAAGGTGAGGAAACGGGCGCGGCGCTCGCGCCGGAACACGCGCGATACCTGCGCCGTCCCGAGGAACCCCTTCCCGACGGCGGTGAGGATCGGATCCCCGGTCTGGAGCGTCTCGATGGAGCGTGGGCCCCCGGGGGTCTCCACCGGCGTCCCAGCCGGCAGGCACTGATCGTCATCAGCGACGACCGTGAGGTTCTTGTGGCCGGCGGCGAGGAGCTGCACGACCTGGTTCTGCGCGTAGTTCGTGTCCTGGAACTCGTCCACCAGGATGTGCCGGAAGCGCCCCTGGTAGCGCCGGAGGACGTGCGGGCGCGTGCGGAAGAGCCGCAGCGCCTCCACGATCTGGTCGCCGAAGTCCACCTGGCCGAGCCGCGCCATCAGGATCTGGTACTGCGCGTAGAAGCGGGCCACCTCCAGGTGCTCCTCGGCCTCGAGCCGGCTCTCGCCGTCCCGCGCGCCGGCCAGCAGCGCCTCGGCGTGGGCCAGGTACTCCTCCGGACTCACGTCCTCGTCCTTGAGCCGGCTGATCAGGCTCGTGATGGCCTGGAGATGCCGCGTGGGGTCGCCCAGCGGACGGTAGTGCTTGAGCGGGAACTCGAAGAGGTGGTCGCGGAGGAAGATGATCTGCTCGGCGCGCGTCAGCACCCGGAAGTCGGGCGTGAGCCCCAGCTCCAGCGCGTTCTCCTTGATGAGCCGGTCGCCGAAGGCGTGGAAGGTCGAGATCTGCACGTCGGCGTAGCCGTAGGGGACGAGCGTGTCCACGCGCTCCTCCATCTCGGCCGCCGCCTTGTCCGTGAAGGTGAGCGCCAGGATCTCCGAGGGGCGCGCCCGGCGCGTGGCGATGAGGTGGGCGATGCGCCGGGTGATGACGGTGGTCTTCCCGGTGCCCGCCCCGGCGATGATGAGCAGCGGCCCCGCCTCGTGGGTGACGGCCAGCCGCTGTCCCTCGTTGAGGCCGTCGAGGATCCGCTCGACCCCGCGCGCGGCCTCCCCGGAAGTCACGCCCTCGCGGCCTCCGATCAGGCCCGCCCGTACACCGGCGTGAGCCAGCCGCGGTACCCGGGCATCTCCCCCCGCACCGCGCGGAAGTACGTGTCCGCGATGGCGCGCGTCAGGGGCCCCGGCGCCGGCTGGCCGAGCGGCAGCCGGTCCACCGAGGCGACGGGCGTCACCTCCCAGCCGCTGCCGCAGAAGAAGGCCTCCTCGGCCACATAGAGCTCCGTGCGGTCCACGTCGCGCTCCGCGACGGTGAGCCCGTGCTGCTCGCGGAAGAGCTGCACGAGCGTCGTCCGGGTGATGGACTCCAGCACATCGGCCGTGAGCGGTGGAGTGGTGGGCACGCCCCCGCGCACCAGGAAGAACGCCGCGCCGGGGGCCTCGGAGACCTTCCCCCGCGTGTTGAGGAGCACCGTGTAGTCGTAGCCGCCGGCCTTCGCCTCGAGGAATGCCAGGCGCCCGTTCTGGTAGTTGGCCGAGCACTTGATACGCGGGGGCATCGCGGTGTCGGGAATGCGCACCCACGAGCTCACGCAGATGTCGACCGCCTTGCCCGCCATCTTCCGCGGGCGAGCGTCCACCGCGAGCCCCGTGGGGCCGGTTGCCTCCACGTTGCCGTCGGCCGCCACGTACGCCGTCTGGCGCACGTGGACGTCCTCTCGGTACTCGTTCTTGCGGAGCGTCTCGAGGATGGAGTGCCGCATTTCGTCGAGCGTCAGCTCGTGGTCCATGCGCATGAGCTTGAGCGAGTCGAAGAGCCGCCGGCAGTGCTCGTCGAGCCGGAACACGTACAGCTCCTGCTGGGGCTCGCTCCAGTAGGCGCGCACCCCCTCGAAGACGCTCGTGCCGTACTTGACGGCGTTGGACTGGACGTGGATCGTCGCCTCGCTGTAGGGGACCAGCCGCCCGTTCATGTAGAGATAGCGCTCGCTCACGATGGACCCTCCTTTGGCAGGAACTATATCACCGGCGCGCGGCGAATCCTCGGGGCGCGGTGGAACATCGGGGCGCGAGAACGGAGACGGCCGCAGGGATGCACTCGAAGTTCATGGGGAGCCGCCCGGCCAGCTCTCCGTCCACCTGCACCTCCGCCTCCCGCGCCCCGTGCGCCCGCAGGCTCCGCGCCTGCAGGGACGTGACGCCCGGCAGCCCGAGGTGCGCGCCCCTGAATGCCGCGACGACGCACCGGACGAGTCGCAGCCGGTCGGTCGAGTCGAGGAGACAGACATCGAGCAGGGCGTCGTCCATGCGCGCCCGCGGGGTGAACCGAAGCCCCCCGCCGTACGCGGCGGCATTGGCCACCACCGCCAGGGTGGCGGGCTCGGTGCGGCCGTCGGCCTCCACGAGGAAGCGCGGCGGCGGCCACGCGGCCAGCTGCCGGAGCGCGGCCAGCCAGTAGGCCCCTTCCCCGAGGAGGCGCTTGACCGCGGGGCTCACCCTGCGCACGACGGCCGCATCGAGACCGATGCCGGCCATCACGATGAAGTACCGAGTGCCCGCCCGGCCGACCGACACGCGCCGCACGTCCCCCGCCGCCAGCACGTCGGCGATGTCGTCGAGCCGCCGCGGTATCCCTAGCTCCAGGGCGAGCAGGTTGGCCGTACCGGCCGGCCAGACCCCGAGGCAGGCGGAGGTCCCGACCACGCCCTGGAGCACCTCGTTGACGGTGCCGTCTCCGCCGCAGGCGACGACCACCTCGACCCCCTCGAGCGCGGCCGCCCGCGCGAGGTGGCTGGCGTCGCCGGGACCCGCCGTGGCCAGGGCGGTCGCAGTCACCCCGCGGGCGCCGAGCGCCTGGATCATGCGGCGTACGGGGCCTTCGCGAGCGCTGCCGCGCCCCGCCCCCGGGTTATACACGAGCGCGGCCCGCATGCGGAGTCCACCCTCAGCGGCGGATCTCGGTGCTGTCCGACGCCAGCAGCTCCTCCAGCTCGGGACGCGTCACCAGCGGGATGTCGCCCCGGATGGTGCACTTGAGCGCGGCCAGTGCCGTCGCCGCATCCGCCGCCCCCTGAACCGAGCGACCCGCGAGCGTGGCCCACAGAAAGCCCGCGGCATACGCGTCCCCCGCTCCCACGCGATCCACCACCGTGACCGTGTAGAGCTTTGACGGGCGCACGACTGCACCATCGGCCAGCACGACCGAGCCGGCCTCCCCGAGCGTGACCGCGATCGTCGCGCGGGGCGCCAGCCCGCGCAGCCCGCTCAGCACCGCCTCGGGCGCCCCGCGGAGGCCGAAGACCGTCTCGGCGTCGTCCGCCCCCACGAAGAGATAGCGCAGGGCCGGGAGGATCTCCTCGAAGAAGTCGCGCGCCGCCTCCGGGCCCCAGAGGCGCGAGCGGTAGTTGACATCGAAGGACACCGGCACACCGCGGGCCGCCGCCTCTTGCACTGCGCGCCGGAGCACGTCCCGGAGGGTATCGCCGAGCGCCGCCGTGACGCCCGAGAGATGCAGAAGCCGGGCCCCGTCGAGGCGCGACCAATCCACCTCGTCCGCGGTGAGGCAACTCGCCGCCGAGTCGCGCCGGTCGTAGAGGACGCGGACGGGGCGCGGTGCCGAACCGTACTCGAGAAAGTAGAGGCCCATGCGGGAACCGGGGCGACGGAGCACCCCCGCGCAATCGACACCATGGCCCGACAGCTCGCGCACCGTCCGGTCGCCCCAGGCGTGGTCCGCCGGCAGCGCGGAGATCAGGGCGGTTCGCAGCCCGAGCCGGGCGCAGGCCGCCGCCACGTTGGCCTCGGCCCCGCCGATCTGGACATCCAGGGTTGTCGCCTGCTCGAGACGCTGAGGCGGCGGGGCGGCGAGGCGGAGCATGACCTCGCCCAGCGCCACCAGGTCGTGACCCATCACGGGGCGGTCACGCGCCCGCGGCGAGGCGAACCTTGACGGAGCTGCCGAGGATGAGGGAGGAGTCGACCGACTCCAGATGGCGGCGCGCATCGAAGGTGATGCGGGCGGGCCGGCTGGAGCGCGCCCAGGAGGAGAAACCCGTCAGATCCACCAGGGCGGTGAGCTGGCCGGTGACGGGATCTACGCTCACCCGGAACCGGAGTGGCACGATCTCCGCGCGATAGCCACTTGCGGACACGTCATCCGGGCCCTCGTTCTCGGCTCGGGCCCGGCGCACCACTGCCGTCCGAGACGAGCCATCCGCGTCCAGATCCAGCTTGTTGGCGGCGAAGTTGAGGGTGGCCGAGAGCACGTCGTCCAGCGGCTGGTCGATCGGGAGCGGCAGCACATCGTCCACCTGGCGGCGACGGCCCAGCAGCAGCGTGTGACCCACCGAGTGGTACTCGACCCGTCCCCGCTCGTAGTCGTAGCGGACGTCCACCCGGTTTTCACGCCCCCTCACGGTGCCAGTGCTTTTCGTCTCGACCGGCATGAAGCGACCGGCCCGGATGATCCCCGTGGCCTCCGTCCGGTTCGTGATCCCGGATCCCTCGCCAGAGAACGCCACGCGGTAGCGACCCGCCTGGACGTCGACCTCCTCCACCAGCGCGCCGGCGACAGTGAACGTCAGGAGATCGAAGAGAACGCCCACATCTACCCGAAATGTAAAGTCTTTTCTCGTCGACGTAGCCGCGACGGAGGGACGCGGGACCAGCAGGAGGCCGAGCGGAAGAGCCAGGAAGTGCCGTCTCGCGATTTGGAGCACCATGGCAACCCGTATTGTACCCGAGCGCGCCGCTTCAGGAAACCTTGGCCCGCAAAACCTTTCCTGTTATCGTCGACCCTACCTTCCTTTAACTTTCGGGCTGTTAGGGGGCAGCCAATCCGATGAAAAGTAAGCGTCGCGTCGTGATCACCGGGCTCGGTGTCGTGGCCCCCAACGGCATCGGCAAGGACGCATTCTGGGACGCCCTAGTTGCCGGCAAGTCCGCCGTCGACTGGATCAGCTCCTTCGACACCTCTCCCTACCCGTGCAAGGTCGCCGCCGAGGTGCGGGACTTCAGACCAGAGGAGTTCACGAAGTCTCGGCAGTTGAAGCACTGGGGGCGGTTCTCGCAGTTCGCCGTTGCAGCCGCTAAGCTCGCGCTCGATGACGCAAACCTTAATCTGGCCCGGGAGGTGCCACCCTTGCGAGTTCTCGCGTGTATCGGGAACGCAATGAATGGTTCTGGGGACGTTTACAACACCGCTCGCACGGGCTTCGACCGTCAAGGTCTAGCAGGAATCCCGATGCTCAGCGCCATCGAGTTCGCCGCTCACGCTCCGGTAACGCATGTTTCCATGGAATTGGGCATTCGCGGCCAAGCCATCACCATGGCATCGGCCTGCTCGACCGGTCTCGACGTAATGCAGTGGGCAACCGCTCAGATACAGGCGAACAAAGCGGACGTCGTGTTCGCGGGAAGTACTGAGGCGCCGATCTCCGAGTTCTGCTTTGCCGCGCTCTGTGCCTTTGGATCAATCTCCACGTTCGACGATCCTCCCCATCGAGCGTCCCGCCCGTTCGATCTGAGAAGAAAGGGACTCATCTTGGGCGAAGGGGCAACAGTTTGCGTAATCGAAGAGCTAGGACATGCCCTCGACCGCGGAGCCCGCATTTATGCGGAACTTATCGGGTTTGGCAGTGGAAACGAGGCCGGCAGAAAGCGACACGCCCGGGAGGCGGCCCTATCGCAGGCCATCGTGGGGGCCCTGAGCCAAGCAGGCATCGACGCCTCACGGGTCGACTACATCAACGCTCACGGAAACTCGATGGAGGACTACGATCGACTTGACACCGAATCCTTCCGTTTAGTGTTCGGCGCGAAGGCTTACAACATCCCAGTAAGTTCGATTAAGTCAATGATCGGCCATGCGATGGGAGCAGCTGCCTCCTTTCAGGTCGCTGCCACTTGCCTTGCTCTTCACAACTCCGTGATCCCGCCTACCATCAACTACGAAGTGCCAGATCCGGAGTGTGATCTGGATTATGTCCCGAATACCGCTCGATTCGCTCGTATTCGGATCGCTCTTGTCAACGCTCACGCCATCGGCGGGACGTACTCGGCTCTTCTTCTTGCAGCACCGGAAGGCTGATGACGGGCCACCTAGCACTCATCGCTGCGGTTGCCGTTGCAAATCTCGCCCTCGGCGCAGCCGTACTAGCCAAGCAGCCTCGGGGCAAGATCAACCGATACTTCGCCCTCTTCTCCTTCGCGGTGGCTGCATGGACGCTCAGCAATGGCCTTGCCCTTACCTACCCGGAAGCCCAATGGGGCTACCTCCTGGCACGATTCGCTTTCGCCTCGGCCTCCATCATTCCAATTGCATTTTTCCTTTTTGCAAGCGTATTCCCCACCCCCCAACCGACTCCGGCCGCAAGACTGCTCTCAGGCTTCACGATCGCTGGGGCAGCCTCGTGTCTTGCTTCGTTCACGCCACTCCTGGTTCGTGGAACAACGTCAGCCAGCGGGACGCTCCAAGTAGTGTACGGGCCCTTGCACCTGCCATTCGCGATCTACTTCATTTCCTGCCTGAGCGTCAGCTTGCTTCTGTTGAGCCGGAAACTCTTACTCTTGACGGGCTTCCAGAGACTACAAGTTCGCTACCTATTCGTCGGAGTCCTGGCTGCGGGCCTCGGAGCGACTGTTACTAACCTCGTAATTCCCCTCCTCGTCGGCAGCTCCAGGTTCAGTCGCTACGGACCGCTGTTCGGCCTGTTGATGGTCGCCTTCGTCGCGCACTCGATCATCCGGCACCGCCTGATGAATATTCGCCTCGTGGTTCGCCGAGGCTTCGTGTATCTAGTGGCAGCGGCGATTGCGGGTGCGGTATTCACGGTACTGATCGTCATTTTGGCGGACGTTGCTGGACAACGTAGTCAGGACGTCTCGCTACCAATTCAGGTGGGTGTGGCTCTACTCATGGCCCTCGCGTTTCAACCCTTAAAGCGCCGCATCCAAAGCTCGCTTGACCGCTATCTCTATCGAGAAACGTACGACTACCAGCGCATTATTCGCGACGCAAGCAAGACCATTGGTGCTACGCTCGATCTGAAATCCCTACTGGAATACGTGTGCCGGATAATGATCCAGACCCTGCGCCCTGACTTCGTGGCCGTGTTCACTCGGGATGCGGGCGCTAACGCATTCGCCCTGGCTACGAAGACAGCCTTTTCGGAGAACCACGATGTCCCTGGACAAGTTCCCCTGGAGTCATCGGATCCCCTCCCTCGCTTTCTTGTCATGTCGGGGCGGGCGCTTATCAAGGACGAGCTTGGCCGGGCCATTAGCGGGGGTGACGCCGAGAGCGCAGTAAAGCATCTCTCGGTCCTAGGGGGAGAGATCGCTCTGCCGATGTTCTCCGAGAATCAACTCATTGGATTACTCGTGGTGGGACCTAAGCTGTCTGGCGACGCATATTTCGTCGAAGATGTGGAACTTCTCACGACACTGGCTAATCAGGCCGCCATCGCGGTCAACAACGCGCAACTCTATCGACAAGTCGTCGTCGTGAACGAGCACATTGAGAACATCCTCCGCACGATGGACAGCGCTGTCATCACCGTTGATGCCAGCGGGAAGGTGGCAATCTGCAACTCGACGGCTGAGCATCTCACGGGCCTGTCGCGCTCCCAACTCATGTCCCTTAGCGTGGACGGGCTCCCTCACGCCCTCGGCAACCAACTGAAAGCCACCTTGGCGGATGGGCTTTCCAGGCTCCAGACCGAGACAACACTGCCAAGCGACGCCCATCCAGTGCTCCCGATCGTGTCCTCGACCTCAGCTCTTCACGGTAGCCAGGGCGCCATTCTGGGCGCCCTCGTCGTATTCAGCGACCTGTCCAAACTCAAGGCCCTTGAAAGCGAAAAAAGGAGGGCCGAGAGACTGGCTGCGTTTGGCACCCTTGTTTCGGGTATCGCCCACGAGATCAAGAATCCCCTCGTTGCGATCAGGACGTTTGCTGAGTTGCTCCCCGAACGTTTCACCGACACGGAATTTCGCGAGGACTTCTCGAAAGTGGTCATCAACGAGATCGACCGCATCGACGATCTCGTGGCACGCCTAAGAGGCCTTGCTGTTCCGTCCGCTCAGGCAGGGGTCCCGATCGACATTCGCGAGCCGATTATCGATACGCTTGTCTTGCTTCGAGGGCAATTGGAGCAGGCTCGAATCGCTGTTCATCGTGAACTTGAAGATCCGGCGCCCCGTGTGGCAATCGATGCCGCACAGGTGAAACAACTATTCCTCAACTTGTTCATTAACGCCATTGAGGCGATGGGGCCAGGCGGTGTATTAACGGTACGCGTTAGGCGCAGGATCACGCCGTCTGGCAACTGGGTGGCCGCGGAGGTATCGGACACGGGACCCGGTATCCCGGAGGCGATCAGAGCACACATCTTCGATCCATTCTTCACTACTAAACCTCGGGGTTCGGGACTCGGTCTCGCGATATGTCGCGGGATCACGGATGCGCATCGCGGTATCTTGCGAGCAGAATCCAACCGAAGTGGTTCTGGGGCCACCATAGTCGTTGAGTTCCCGGTGTCGACCGCCACACCTACTGTGATCGAGGAGCAGGCGCTCCGTGGTTAGTCGATCAGGCTGTCGAATGTCTTGACGGAGACGAGCCCTCACCAGCAAGAAACTGCATACCGGCGGACAATATGCAACTTAGCCTGAGCGCCATTCCACTGCTTGTGGTTGCTTGGCTGTATCTAGCCATCGGGCTGTACGTATATCGAAGAAACCCCAACTGCCAACCTGACCGCGCGTTTGCTCTCATGGCTTCGACCACTGCCCTCTGGACCGTAGCAGTGGCACTTCCCCATTGCTCCACACCGCCCGCCGTGCAATTCGTCCGCCTCGCCCTTGCCGCCGGCAGCTTGATGGCCCTCGGGATTCTTGCATTTCCAGAGAGCTTCCCTGACAC
This sequence comes from Candidatus Rokuibacteriota bacterium, assembly GCA_016184305.1. Classification (GTDB taxonomy): domain Bacteria; phylum Methylomirabilota; class Methylomirabilia; order Rokubacteriales; family CSP1-6; genus UBA12499. Next base: position 25,553 of record JACPCX010000180.1, read on the forward strand.
ATCCCGCCCGATGCACAGTCTGCCGCTGCAGGTGTTTGCTCCGGTCGCGGTAGCGTTCAGTGGACGTGGAACCGCTATCCTGATCGAATTCCCGACGGCACCAGATATGGAGGCGGCGAGGGCCTTCTAGCGTGACCGTTACAGCTTACGCAGTCCTAGTAGTCTGCACGCTCAACCTTGCTATTGCGCTCTATGTACTCCGACAGAATCGCCATCACGTCCAAAACCAGGCCTTCGCGTTCTTTGCGGTCTCTGTCGCGACATGGAGCTTCACTGTCACGGTCGCCACACAGACAGCGACACCTTCGCTCTTCCTGGCTCAGATCCCGTTCGCGGCGGCAAGCCTCATACTCTTGGCCTTTCTCCTCGTACTTGAGACCTTTCCACGAACTGACACCCTCAGGCTGACCTTCCGAACCAAGTGCCTTCTATCGTTCGGCGTCGCACTGTCCGCGTTGTCGTTCAGCCCGTATGTGGTGTCCTCGGTCACCAGGACAGTTGAGGGAGTGACGCTGACCTACGGGCCCCTCCATGGCCTCTTCGTGATCTATGCCTTCGCCTCGGTAGCGACAGCGGCGTGGACTCTCCTGCGAGATGGTCACGCATCGGATCCGCAGACGCGACTCCAACGGAAGTATCTCGCCATCGGCTTTCTCGTACCGGCGAGTCTCTCGGTGACGACCAACCTGCTGGTTCCTTTCTTCTCTGGCAGCTCACGACTCGGTCTCTATGGGCCCCTGGGTAGCCTGTTGATGATCGCGATGGTTGCGCACGCGATCATCCGGCATCGGCTGATGGACATCCGGGTGGTGATCAAGCGCGGCGCGGTGTACCTGGCGGCCTTCGGGGCATCGGGCCTGATCCTGCTGGCGCTGCTGGTCGGCTCCAACCTCCTGTTTCACGACAACCCTCAGGTGCCGCTGCGGGAGATTCTGATCGCGCTCGTCGTGGCGGTCCTGTTCCACCCGCTCAAGGGGCGGATCCAGCAGGTGTTCGACCGGTACCTGTACCGGGAGCCGTACGACTACCAGCGGACGGTGCGACAGGCGAGTCGCACCCTGACGGGGACCATCGATCTCCCCACGCTTCTCGGGCACGTCAGCGCCGTCGTGAGCCAGACCCTGCGCCCCGAAGGGCTCGCCATCTACCTGCTCGACGAGGAGGAGGGGTTGTTCGAGCGCGCATTCGCCGCCGGCAGCGCTCCTACCCCGGTGAGCGTTCCGTCGTCCTCGCCGCTCCTGGAGGCGGTGAGCCGGGACCGCAAACTCATCTTCCGTGACGAGATCGGCCAGGATCGCGCCCCCCCGGGCGGGGCCGTGGTGCTGGACGACCTGGCCCGGCTCGGAGCCGAAGTGATCGTCCCCCTGCTGGAGGAAGACCGCCTGATCGGCTTTGTCTCGATGGGAGCCAAGCGGGCGGGCGATCCGTATTTCAGCGATGATGCCGACCTGCTGACCACGCTCGCCAATCAGTCGGCCGTGGCCATCCGGAATGCCCAGGCCCACCAGCAAGTGATCCAGTTCAACGAGGACATCCAGAAGATCCTGGCGACCATTGACAGCGGCGTGATCGCCACCGGCGCGAAGGGGCGGGTCACGCTGTGCAACCGCGCGGCCGAGCTCCTGACGGCCACTCCGCCCGGCACGCTCCGTGGCCAGCCTGCGGACCACCTCCCGGCGGCCCTGGCGCACTTGATCGACGCCACGGTCCGCGATGGCCAGTCGAGGCCGCAGATGGAGCTCTCCCTGCCGGATCCGGCGGGCCAGCTCATCCCGATCATGTGCTCGACCTCGCCGCTGGTGGACCCCCAGGGCGCGCCGATCGGAGCCGTGGCGGTGTTCAGCGATCTGTCACGGCTGAAGGATCTCGAGCAGGACCGGCGGAGGGCTGAGCGGTTGGCCTCCCTGGAGGCCATTGCCTCCGGCATGGTGCACGAGATCCGAAACCCGCTCGTCTCCCTCAAGGCGTTCGCGCAGCTCCTGCCGACGCGCGGTCAGGAGCACGAGTTCCGTGACCGCTTCGCCCGCGTCGCGGAACGGGAAATCACACGTATTGACGATCTCTTGGGCCGCTTCCGGACGCTGTCCTCGGCTCCTTCTCAGCCGATGGAGCCAGTGGACATCCCGACGCCGCTCCGCGCCACCCTGGAGCTGCTCGAGCCCGAGATGCAGGCCAGGCACATCCGGCTGCGTCAGGTGGCTGACGGAAACCCCCGTCCGGTGCTGGGCAACGCGCCTCAATTACAACAGCTTTTCCATAACTTGTGCTTAAATGCCATCGAGGCCATGAAACCCGGCGGCGAGCTCACGGTGAGGGTGGCAGACCTGATAGAGTGTGGGGGAATGACCCTACACGTCGAGGTGTCCGACACCGGCCCGGGAATCCCGGAGGATCTCCTGCCCCGAATCTTCAATCCGTTCGTCACCACCAAGAGCCGCGGCTCCGGGCTCGGGCTGGCCATCTGCAGCAGCATCGCCGACGCCCATCGGGCCACGCTGCGCGCCCGCAACAACACCCATCGGTCGGGCGCCACCTTCACCGTCGAGTTCCCCGTCATCGCGGAACGCGCAGCCCGGGTGACGATATGAGAACCGCCCTCGTGGTGGCCACCGACGAGACCCTCCGGAACCGGCTCGTCCGGAGCCTCGAGGGCTGCTCGGTCTTCACCGCCACCTCGGACGAGGAAGCCCTCAGGAAGCTCCGCTTCACCGAGGTGGAGCTGATCGTCAAGGAAGCCGCCGTCTCCATGCGCGACCTCCCGGGCTTCCTGGACCGGGCGCGCCACCTCTGCCCCTCGTCCGTCGTGGTGTGCGTGCTCCCCGCGGACAGCAGCAGCCCGGAAGACGAGGCGCTGGTGGAGGACGCCGACTTCGTCCTGCTCCAGCCGTTCACCTCCCCGCAGTGGCGGGGCATGCTCCGGCAGGTGGAGGACAAGCTGCTGCTGATGCAGGAAGTCTCGGCCCTGCGCACGCTCCGCAAGCCATCCGACGCGCTCGGGGTGGCGGTGGAGCCACCGGTCTTCGACGTGCCCTCGGATGTGCTCGGTCGCATGGTCACGGAGTTCGCCAAGTCCCTCTCGGCCGGCTTCGATCTGGCCCGCGTGCTGGACCTGTTCCTCGACGCGGTGGCCGAGCTGGCGCGGCCCAGCCGGAGCGCGATCCTCGTCGCCGATCCGGTCGGCCGGCAGTACCACGTGACGGCGTTCCGCGGCCTGGCGCCCCACGTGGTGGAGTCGGTGAGCCTGCGGGCCGACGCGGGGCTGCCCCTGTGGCTCGCGGCCGAGGGGCGGCTGATCCACATTGACGAGGCGCACGCGCGCGCCGCCGACCCGGCGGCACGGGACATGGCCCGGGAGCTGGCGCTGCTCCAGGCCGTCGTGGCGGTCCCGCTGATCTCCCACGGCGAGCTCGTGGCCATCCTGACGATCGGCCAGCGGGTGACCGGGGGGGCCTACAGCCGCCGCGAGGCCGAGATCCTCTTCGATCTGGCGACTCACCTCGCCACGGCCATCAGCGACATCCGCACCCATCACCTGCTGCGGTACGAGAAACAGTTCAACGAGCGCATCCTCGCCCACATGGCGAACGGCGTGATCACCATCGGCCCCGACGAGCGCGTCGTCATCATGAACCGCCGGGCCGAGGAGATCCTCGGCATGCCGGCGGCGGACGTCCTGCACCGCGACCTGCGCCAGCTCCCCTCGCCGCTGGGCGACCTGCTGTTCGAGACGCTCACCCGCGATCGCACGGTGACGCGCGAGGAGATCCAGCTTGCGCTGCGGAGCCTGCCGCTGGAGGTCTCGACCTATCGCGTGATGGGCGAGGGCCCGACGCCGATCGGGGCGGTGCTCGTCTTCGAGGACCTCACGCTGCAGCGGCAGGCGGCGCGGGAGCGGCGGGAAACGGAGCAGCTCCAGCTCCTGACGCGCATCGTGGCCCGCATCGCCGACGAGATCAAGAACCCGCTGGTCTCCATCCGGACCTTCATGGAGCTCCTCGAGGAGCGGTATGACGACGCGGGGTTCCGCCACCACTTCGCGGGGGTGGTGGGCCGCGACGTGCGCCGGCTGGTGCAGATGTTCGAGAAGCTCGCGGCGCTGGTCAACGAAGGGGATTACAAGCTGGAGCCGGTGGACGTGCGCATGGCCGTCGAGGAGTGCCTCACCGAGCTGGGCGCCCAGCAGCCGGTGCCGGCCGCGGGCGCCGAGGCGTGCCTGCTCACCTTCGTCGACGAGTCGACCCAGAAGCACGTCTCGGCGACATTCTCCTACGAGGGCGGCTCGTTCCTCACGCGAGGCGATCGCGGCATGCTCAAGAAGGCCGTCGCCTACCTCGTCTGGTATCTGCTGCGGAAAACCCAGGGACAGGACGCCAAGGTGTCCGTCTCCCTCTCCCGTCTGGACAAGGAGGATCGCGTGCGTCTCACCGTGGCTTCTCGTACCGCCGAAATCCGGCCTGACGAGCTGCACCGCCTCTTCGACCCGATCCAGGTCGTCCAGCAGAACCTCCTCGACGTGGGCCCGTGCGTCAGCCAGCGGATCGTGGAGGCCCAGGGCGGCCACCTCGAGGTGAAGCAGGGACGCGCGGAGGTGGCCTTCAGCGTGGACCTGCCGGGGGGGCCGTCGTGACGGACCGGGCGCGGATCCTCGTGGTCGACGACGAGATGGGGCCGCGGGAGTCTCTGCGCATGATCCTGAAGCCCCGGCACGACATCGCGACGGCGGACAGCGGCGAGGCGGCGCTCCAGACGCTGAAGACCTTCCACCCGGATCTGATGTTCATGGACATCAAGATGCCGCAGATGGACGGCATCGAGCTGCTCCGGCGGGTCAAGGCCATCGATCCGAGCATCGAGGTGGTGATGATCACCGCCTATGCCTCCCTCGAGACGGTCAAGAACGCGCTGACGCACGGGGCCTTCGAGTACCTGATCAAGCCGTTCAGCCGGCAGGATCTCGAGGACACAACCCGTCGCGCCCTGGCGCGCCGGCAGACGGAGCTGGGAACGCGCAGCCAGCTGACGACCCTCGTGGACGAGATGCGCTCGCTGTCGTCCAAGACCCGCACCCTCGAGGAGGAGGCGCGGCGCGAGCAGGCCGAGCAATCCCTCCGCGTGACCCAGCTCTCCATCCTCCGGGAGATCTCCCGGGGCATCCTGGGGCAGCTCGACCTGACCCAGCTCACCGCCACCATCACCGAGCTGCTCCGCGACGCGCTCGGCTACGACGAGGTGACCATCCATCTCGGACCGAGCCCCGCCGGCGGCCCGGGCGGCGACAGAACGGTCATGTGCCCGATCCGCGACGACGGCGCCACCCTCGGCTACCTCGCGGCGGCCAACCGCGCCGAGGGGCGCCCGATCGACCCGCGCGAGGGCGAGCTCCTCGAGATGCTCTCGGAGTACCTGGCGGTCGCGATCCGCAACTCGCGCCTCTACGGCGAGGTGACGGAGACAAAGCGATCGCTGGAGCAGCTCATCCACTCGGCCGGTGACGGGATCATCTCGGTGGACCGCGACGAGAGGATCGTCGCCTGGAACCCCGCCGCCGAGCGCATCTTCGGCCTGCCGGCCCGGGAGGCGGTGGGCCAGCCGCTGACCGAGCTCCTGCCCCAGGACCGCTATCGTGCGGCCCGCGCGGCCCTGACGCCCGGCACGCCGATGAAGGCGTTCGAGGTGGCGTCCAAGCGCGCGGACGGCACCGCCCTCACGCTGGCGGTGACGCTGTCCGCGCTCACCGGCCGCGACGGCCAGATCGAGGGCATGCTCGCGATCGTGCATGACGCGACGGTGCAGCGCGAGCTCGAGACCCAGCTCCTCCAGTCGGAGAAGCTCACCGCGCTGGGACAGATGGCCGGCGGCATCGCCCACGACTTCAACAATCTGCTCCAGGCCATCATGGGCTACGCGCAGCTCATGGGGAAGAACCCCGCCAACCTGGACGTGGTCCGCCGGGGGCTGGATGTCATCGAGGCGGCGGCCGCGGGCGGGGCCGAGACCGTCCGGCGCATCCAGAAGTTCGCCCGGCTGCGTCCCGACGAACCGTTCGTCTCGCTGGATCTGAACCAGGTCATCCACGACGCCGTGGCCATCACCCAGCCGCGCTGGGAGGAGCGCTCGGCCAAGAGCGGCCTGCCCCTCCGGCTCGAGCTGACCCTGCCCGCGGTCCCGGCCGTGATGGGCCGTCCCTCGGAGCTGAACGAGGTCGTGACCAATCTGATCCTGAACGCCCTCGACGCCATGCCCAAGGGCGGCACCCTGAGCCTCCAGACGCGCATCGGCGGCGGCGAGTCGGTGGTCCTCACGGTCAGCGACACCGGCACCGGCATGCCCGAAGCGGTGCGGACGCGGATCTTCGATCCCTTCTTCACCACGAAGGGCGACGCGGGCACGGGCCTCGGGCTGTCCGTGTCCTACTCGATCGTGAAGCGGCACGGCGGCGAGATGCGCGTGGACAGCCATCTCGGGCGCGGCACCACCTTCACCATCGTCTTGCCCGTCGGCAAGCCGGCGGCGGCGGCGGCGGGCTCAACTGACCGGGAGCCCGTGGGCAGCCGGCACGGCCGCATCCTCCTGGTGGACAACGACGCCCAGGTCCTGACCATCCTCGGCGAGATGCTCCGGGATGCCGGCCATCACGTCCTGCCGGTGTCGAGCGGAGCCGAAGCCATGCGGGTCTTCGTGCCCGGCGGGTTCGATCTCGTGCTGACCAACATCGGCATGGCCGGCATGACCGGGTGGGAGGTCGCGCAGCGGGTCCGCACGCGGGACCGGAACGTTCCCGTGGTCTTCATCACGGGCTGGGGGCTCCAGGAGGAGGATCAGGAGCGGTGCCGGGCGCTGGGAGTGACGAGCGTCCTGTTCAAGCCCGTGACCCCACCGGAGTTCCACCGGGCGGTCCAGAGCGTCCTCGGGGAGCACGCGAGCCACGCCTGACGCGCCCGCGGCCCCGCCGGCCGCTCAAAAAGGCCCAGATGCAAGGCGGCGCCCGACGGCCGCACGCGAGGCGTACTCCGCTTGGGGAGCCGAGCCGGAGGCGAGACGAGCGGATCCGGAGATCCGGGCGAGCGTGAGCGAGCCACGTCGAGCGCGCGGCCGAGGGCGCCAACGAAGCAGATGGGCCTTTATCGGCGGCCGGCTACAGCCGCTCGATGATGGTGCCAATCCCCTGCCCGAAGCCGATGCACATGGTCTGAAGCCCGAAGCGCTTCCCTCGCCGCTCGAGCTCGTGCAGCAGCGTCGTCATGAGGCGCGCGCCGGAGCACCCGAGCGGATGACCGAGCGCGATGGCCCCGCCGTTGACGTTCACCCGATCCATGTCAGGGTGAAGCTCCCGCTCCCAGGCCAGCACCACGGAGGCGAAGGCCTCGTTGATCTCGAAGAGGTCCATCTGCTCGAGCTTGAGCCCGGCCTTCCTCAGCACGCGCTGCGTCGCCGGGATCGGTCCGGTGAGCATGATGGCCGGGTCCACGCCGGCCAGCGAGGTGGCCACGATCCGGGCGCGGGGAGGGAGCCCGAGGGCCTTGGCCCGCGCTTCGGACATGATCAGGAGCGCCGCGGCGCCGTCCGAGATCTGGGAGGAGTTCGCGGCCGTGACGACTCCGTCGGACTTGAACGACGGCGCCAGCGCGGCCATCTTCTCCCGGTTCACCGGCACGCGCACCCCCTCGTCCGTGTCGAACACGCTGCCGTCGGGCAGCGTGAGGGGCGCGATCTCCCGCGTGAAGCGCCCCTCGGCGATGGCCCGGCCCGCCTTCTCGTGGCTCCGGGCGGAGAAGTCGTCGAGATCCTCGCGCTTGAGCCCCCACCGCTCGGCCACCATCTCGGCGGAGAGCCCCTGCGGGATGATGGTGTAGAGGGCCTGGAGCCGCGGGGACAGCGGCCCCTCGCCGGGCCCTGAGCCGTCCGACCCCATGGGCACCCGGGTCATGTTCTCCACCCCGCCTGCGATCACGCACTCGTACTGCCCGGCCATGACGCCCATGGCGGCGAAGTTCGCGGCCTGCTGTCCGGAGCCGCACATCCGGTCGAGCGTGGTCCCGCAGACATCGAGCGGGAAGCCGGCGATGAGGGCGGCGTTCCGGGCGATGTTGAAGCCCTGCTCGCCGACCTTGCTGACGCAGCCGATCACGACATCCTCCACCTCGGTGGGATCGATCCTGGTGCGCTGCACGAGGGCCGTGAGGGTGTCGGCCAGGAGATCGTCCGGTCGCACCCCGGACAGCGTTCCGTTCTTCCGCCCCACCGCGCTCCGCACCGCTCCGACGATCACCGCGTTCTGCATGAGCGCCTCCCTGTCCCCCGGATCACTGAGATGGGTCGCCACTCGGGCGCGTCAGCGGGGTGCTGCGGCGCTTGACCTGGTCGGCGAGCTTGCAGAACGCGCAGATCTCGCCCGTGGTCACCTGACCGCAGGACGCACACTCCGTGAGCTGGACATCCTGCCCGCGCTCGAAGGCGGGCCGCGCCTTTTCCAGGAAGCCGAAGAGGAAGTTGTGCTTGACGCCCGGCGAGGCGGCCTCCAGCCGGTTGAGGGCCTCCTTGTGCGCCAGCGAGGTCGCGCCCGCCGCGAAGGGGCACTCCTCCACGATGTAGTCGATCCCCCGCAGGAAGGCGAAGGCCGCCGTCTCCAGCTCCGAGAGCCGGTACAGCGGCTTCACCCGGCGGACCAGCTTGGGGTGCGTGGAGGCGAGCGCCGGCGACTGGCGCGACAGGGCGTCGGTTTGCCAGTGCATCACCGAGCCGAACAGCGTGGCTGCCTCGTCGTCGAGGTTGTGGCCGGTGGCCACGACCACGAACCCGTGGGTCAGGGCGGCACGGTTCATCAGGTAGCGCTTGCTCAGCCCGCAGGCCGAGCAGGTCGGTCGCCGCGTGGCCTTCTGGACCTCCGGGATCGGCGCGCCGATGGCGGCGTCCACGCGCTCGATCAGGAGCCGCTGGCGGCGCGCCGCCGCGAAGGCCTCGCACTTCTCCCGGGACTCCCGCGAGTAGTCGAAGATGCCCAGGTCCAGGTACAGGCCGACGGTCGGATACCCCTCCTCGATGAGCACGTCCCAGAGCGCCAGCGAGTCCTTGCCGCCCGAGACGGCCACCATCACGGTCTCGTCCGGGGTGAACATCCGGTAATGATGGATCGCCTCGCGCACCTGCTTCCGGAAGAACTCGGTGAAGTGAGGCACGCAGAACGCGGCGTTGTGGCGGCGCAGGTCGAGCGCCGCTGACTCTCCGCACTTGCGGCACTTCATGGCCTGTCCTCCCGCCCGCCGCCCGAGATCACGGGACGCAGCTCGATCACGTCCTCGTCCCCGACGACGGCGTCGCCTGTCAGGAGCTCGGAGCCGCGGATGACGAGCACGGTCTCCGGCAACACCTCGAGCTCCTTGAGCAGCTCCTTCACGCGGCGCCGGCCGGCGATCTCGACCTCCCGCTTCGGGTAGCGGAGGATGACCTTCATGTCTGGGACGCGGCCGGGCCCGCTCAGCGCGCCGGGAAGCCAGGCGTCGACTTCAAGGTGCGCAGCTGCCGGAGATGATCGGCGTCGTGCCAGGCCTGGAGCTGCCACCACTGCGACAGGTCCATCTCTCCGAACGTCGCGTGGGTCCAGGTCAAGCGGCGGAAGTCCACCGCCCCCATCCGCTCGATGGATTGCCGGCTCCGCTCCCGCGCGGTCTTGAAGTCGGCCACGAGCTGCCCGATGGGATGCCCGCTCTCGGGGCGAACGCCCGGAGGCGCCTCGGTGGGGCCCGCAACCCGCGACGGCAGCGGGCGCAGCGCCGTCAGGTCCGCAGGATACGCAGCGAGCCCGGGGCCCGCCTCCTTGAGGAGCTTGGAGGTGAGCTTGCCGGTGCCGACCTCGGCGAGCATGAGGTGATGGATGATCTCGCCGGCCGACCAGTCCGCGTCGCCCGGACGCCAGTCGGCCTGGGCCTGGGAGCACCCTTCCACCTCCTTCAGGATGTCGGCGCGCACGGACTGCAGCTCGTTCCACAGAGTCTCGACCGGGGGCGGCAGGGGCATGGGGCTCTCCTTGAGCGAGGGGTGGCGATGCGCACTTGATTATAGCCGCCACCCTGGCGCGAGACAATCAACGGCTGGTTGCCGCGGCGCATGCATGGTACAAGAAAGCGATCGCCATGAGCGTCCCGCCAGCGCCCGGTCCCCCGACGCCGCATCCGTCGTCCCGCATGCCCTGGCGAACAGCCTCCACGCGGCCGATCTACGAGAACCGCTGGATCACGGTGCACGAGGACATCGCCGAGCTGCCCGACGGCAGCACCACGATCTACGGCGTCGTCCAGTGCGCCGAGTGCGTGGGCATCCTCCCGTTCGTCGACCGCGACACGGTCCTGCTGGTCGGCCAGTACCGCTACGTGGCCCGGGACTTCTACTGGGAGATGCCGACGGGCGGCCAGCACGGCGGCGAGACGCTGGAGGAGGCGGCGCAGCGCGAGCTCAGCGAGGAGGCGGGCTACGAGGCCGGCCGCCTCGTCAAGCTCTGCGACTTCCACACCTCCAAGAGCATCCTTCGCGGTGCTCCACGCCGCCAGGCTGCGAGGCCGGTAGCCCCGTGGACCTCACGCCCGTCACGCTCCGGGGCCGGCACATCACCCTCGAGCCCATCGAGGAGCGGCATGCGCCTGACCTCTTCGAGGCCATGAAGGACGAGGAGGTATGCCGCTACCTGGCCTGGGCGCCGCCGGCGCGGATCGAGGAGACGCTCGCGCTGGTGCGCCAGGCCCGGGAGCAGATGGAGCGGCGGCAGACGATCGTCTTCGCCCAGGTGTGGAACGAGACGGGCCGCGCCATCGGCTCGACGCGCCTGCTCGACGTGCGCCCGGCCGACCGCCAGGTGGAGATCGGCTCCACCTTCCTCGCGCGGGGCTACTGGCGCACGCCCGCGAACACCGAGAGCAAGTACCTCTTCCTCCGCCACTGCTTCGAGACGCTCGGCTGCATCCGGGTGGCGCTGAAGACGGACGGCCGGAACCTGCGGGCGCAGGAGGCCATCGCCCGCCTCGGCGCCATGCGCGAGGGGACCTTGCGCAAGCACATGAACGTGAGGGGCTGTGCAGGCCCGTCTTGCCGCCCGACTGGCAGAGTGAGCGGCCCCGGGCCGATGCCTGCCCTCGGTGTCAGGTCCGGAATCCGGGAGGTGACCTACCAGTCCATCCTGCAGGCCCGGCGGCGGGAGCTTCACGCGCGCATCGGCGCGGCCATCGAGGCGCTGCACGCCGACCGGCTCGAGGAGTGGAGCGAGGAGCTGGCGCGCCACTACGAGCGCTGCGAGGTGTGGGAGAGGGCCGCCCACTTCTGCCGGCTGGCCGGGGACCGAGCCGCCGCCCTGTGCGCGGACGACAAGGCCGTGGAGCTGTACGAGCGGGCGCTGGCGGCGCTGGGCCGCGTGCCGGAGACGCCCGAGACAGGCCGTGCCGGGATCGACATCCGGCTCGCGCTGCGCGCGCCGCTCTGGCGCCCTGGGCTGCTCGATCGTTCTGTTCCGCGAAGCGGAAGGCCGCGCGACCCGGCACGGCGAAACGGAGCGGCTCGACCCTGCCGCCACCGCTCGCCTCCTTCCCGACGCTGCTGGCCTTCCCAGGGGCCGGGCCATGGTTCCCGGGCGGACCGGATGTCCGTCGCTGCCCGTTGGCCCCCGTTGCCCCGCGGAGATGACGTTAGTGGCCAGGTGTCAGCATTCCTCGGTCACTTTGAACGCTGAATCACTGGAGAGTGGCGGGACCTACCGGTCACCGAGAGAGCGTCGGCCACCGGGTCCGAGCACCGCGTTTCGTAAGACTCTTTCGGGCGCCACCGTTCCTTTCGGCGATCCGGTTGCTTGATCACACCGACCGCGAGGTCATGGCACTTCAGCTGACCGAGGGATGGTGGCACTTGGCCAGTCTGGGCGTGCCGGCGGATCGGGGCCCACGCGATCTGGCTCGGCCTGCACCTCTACCTTGCTCGCGTCTAGTTCAATCCCAAAGCCATGATCACGGCGCGGGTCGGCGAGTCGTAGAACTGCCACTGGATCTTGGTGAGGACGGAATCCGGGACCTCGGCCACGTCGCGCTTATTCTCGCTGGGAATGAGGATGCGCTTCGCGCCCGCCTCGACCGCGAGTTGCATGCGCTCCGGAAGGCCGTTCACCTTGAGCAGCATCCCCTGGACGCTCATCTCGCCGAGGACGACTGTCTGCTCGAGAACCGTCTTTTCGAGCAGCGCCGAGACCATCGAAACGAAGAACGCGACGGCCGTCTCGCTCCCCTCCTTGGCCTGGTTCAGGTTGATGGCCTGGACGGAGAAGTCGTACTCCTTCGGCTCGCGCTCGATCCCGAGGTTCTTGAGGTTTGCCTTGAGGTAGGCATCGGCGGTCTTGATCGCCTCCTTCATCGTCCCGGACAGGTTGCCCAGCGGGATGATGCGCCCGGATCCCCGGTTGGTCTGAGTCTGAATGAGGAACAGCGCCAGCTTGCGATCAGCGGTGTCCGTCCCGATGGTGTAGACGGAGCCGGGTGGCAAGGGGCCCTGGACGATGAGCGAGCCCCCCCCGCTCTCCGGCACGGTGACGTAGCGTTCCTGCCCGCTGTCCCGCTCCAGGTAGGAGAAGCTCGTGTCCCAGTATTCGAGCCCGGCGATTTTCTTCAGCTGCTCCTTGACGCGACGGCGCATCTCCATGGCGAATTCGACGTACTCGCGCAGCTCGTCGCGGAACACTTCGCCGTGAGGGTTGAGCAGCTTGATGAGGCCCGACACGGTCTTCCGGACCGCCTTCTGATCGCGACCGGACAGGTGCGTCCCGAACCGCAAGTCGCGCTCGGCGTAGTCGGCGTAGCTCTGCTTGCGCAGCTCGCGGAAGACCTCGGCAAGGTAGTCGGTCACGAGGCCGAAGTGGCTGGTGTACGTCTCGTCTCGCGTCTTCTGAAGCTCCCACCCCGGCAGGTAGACGTGGATACGGTCATAGAACGCGGCGTCCATCTCCCGCGGCATCGGATAGAAGAGGTGCGAGGTCTTGACGATAGTGCCGATGTCACCGTCGAGGTTGCCCACGAAGACGACGGAGCCTGCGGCGTTGATGATGTCGCTTCCCCGACTGAACGCGCCGTCCTCCATGTACCCCTTCATGATGTTGATGCCGTTCTTGTCCTTGAAGCTGACGCCAGCGGCTTCGTCGAAGGCGACGACGTCCCAGAGGCACACGAGGCCCCGCTGGCCGGTCGCGAGGTTGACGAACATTTGCGCGACGGTGGTCTGCCCCCCGGAAATCAGGTGGCAATAGGGGCTGATCTGCTGGTAGACGAAGCTCTTTCCGGTGCCTCGCGGTCCAAGCTCGACCAGGTTGAAGTTCTTCTCCACCAGGGGCAGGAGCCGCGCGAGGTAGAGAAGCTTGCGCCGGTGCGTGAAGTAAGAATGGCTCGGCTCATAGCCGAGGCTGCGGAGCAGAAGATCGATCCACTTGTCCCGATCGCCCACCCGCTTGCGGCCTTCGATGAAGCTGGCCACGTCGCGGTTCGAGAGCTGGATCGGGCGGATCTTGTCGATGAAGAACGGCCTGTTCTGGCCCTTGAAGACGAAGCTGTCGTCGTAGCGGAGGGTCACCTCGGCCCAGATGCCGCCCATCAGGAGCCGGTCGTGGCGGCGGATCTCCGTCTGGTCGATGTTGACGTAGTCGATGCTCAGGTTGGCCAGGTGGGCCCAGTACTTGTCGTGCGTCTCGACCAGAGTCACCCCGATCTTGTCGATGATCTCGTACGTGGAGTGCTGCTTGATGGCGCTCTTGACCCGCTCGCGCTCGTCGGGCTTTACGAACTTCTCCGAGAGGGTCTGCCGGACGAACTCCAGGCCCTCGCGGATGACCTCGTCGTCGGTCGAGGAGCAGTACTTGCCGAGGAGGAACTCGATGACGAAGGCCGGCACGCCGAAGGCGCTGCGCATGCGGCGGAGGAGGTCCTTGCGGACCACCAGGCCAGGGAAGAGGTCCACCGCGAGGGTGTCCAGCTCGTCGAGGGGTGTGGCGTGTGTCATGGGAGTCCTCACAGGTTCCGTGCGACGGTGAGGCGGAGGCCGGCGGGCGAGAGCAGCTCCTGGTTGTCGACATCGCGGACCACCAGGTCGAGCAGATCCCCCTGCGCGAAGGAAAGCTTGTCGTCAAGCAGCAAGACCACGGTCGTGGCCTGCGCCAGGTCTGGCACGATCTCCTTGCGCACGGGCCTGACCAGCACGCTTGCGTCCTGTCGCCGGAGATCGACCTCGACCGTCCGGCCAAGGATCCGGATGAAGAGATCCACGCGCTCCGGCGGGAGCGGCTCGAGGATCACCTTCACGGCGTGAGTCTTCACCTCGTAGGCGGCGGGCAGCACACGGATGCCGACGCGCTCCGGGACCGTCTCCTTGCGGGAGACGAGGTGGGGGATCACGACCTCCTGCACGGCGACGCCGCCGTGGGCGAAGGACTTCTCCTCCTTGAAGCACGCCATTCCGGGCGGGACGGCGACGCGGACCGTGGGATCGAGCGGGAAGGGGAAGGTCTTGGCGTCGACGACCGCTCCCTCGACGAGGATCGCGTAGCGCGCCTTCGCGACGAGGGCGCGGTCGGCCGCAATGGGCACGACGGGGGGCGTCACCTCATCGCTGGTCATCACGAACCCATGGTCCGTGAGGAGGTGGACCTCCGGGTAGCCCCACTTGTGGAGCTTGCCGATGAGATTGACCAGACGCTCGACCTCGACGTGGAGGTGTCGGATGAGGTCGCTCGCGTTGTCGTGTCCGAGGCTGTCGATGGTCTCGTGCCCGAAGACGCAGAGGACGTCCGGCAGCGGCTTGGGCGGGCGGGGCGCATCCTCCGCTTCCTTGATCTCCATGCACGTCGCGCCGACGCGCTCGCGCAGGAACTGCAGGCGGGTCTGCCGATCGGAGAAGTTGGCGCCCGTCTTAGCGCTCCGAAGTCGCCCCTCGCCCGGCCCTGGCTCGTAGCGCAGCTCCTCGCCGCCGAGCGGCAAGAGGGCCGTCATCCCGACCCACGTGTGCGTGGGGATGCACGCCAGCGCCGGGGCGAGCGCCGACTCGGGCAGGTGCAGCCTCTCGCGGATGTCGAGCGCGCAGTCGTAGCGGAGCGCATCGACGATGACCACGGCGAAGGGGCGGCGGCCGCTCCACACGCCGGCCACGATATCAGTGATCGCCGGAGCTCCCCCGATAGCCCAGGCATCAAAGCCGCGCAAGGCTTCAAAGAAGACGCTGTTCAGGCTCGTCAGGTACTCGCCGTAGGCACGGTTGGCGACGGCGACGACCTCCTCGAGGTCGGACTCCCGCGCGGCATCGGCCACGAGGCGCCAGTGGGCCCGATCGACACGCCCCGCATAGCCGAGGTACAGGCGCACGATCTCCTCGGTGGTCGTGCAGGCGCGTGCCTTCTCTACGGCTTCCTCGCACGCAATGGCGAGCAGGGCAAGGCGGTGCAGGATCTCGAACCCGCGGACCGGCTCCGGGCTCGCGCGGGTGAAGTCGGCCTCGGCGCCGAGCTCCTTGGCACGCTCTCACAGGAGCGGGAGGTACTGGCTCTTCTGCCGTGCCGCGTCACGGAACTGGTCGTAGAAGGTGCGGAAGCGAAGGCGCGTGAGGTGGGGGAAGGCGAACGAGGTACCGGCGCGCCCCTTCGCCCAAGTCGAGAGATCGTGGTCGCGCTCGACCCGCCGGACCAGCCGGTGGTAGTCAGCCGCGGCCGAGCCGTCCTTCAGCCAGCGCCTCAGGAACTGCACGTAGCGCGCGCGGTAGGGTGGATCCGGAAGCACTGACGCGAAGGGGAAGTCGGTCGGTTCGCCGTAGGCCTCGTAGGTCTCGGTGAGTGCCAGGCGCAGCACGAGGTCGGCCAGCCACTCGTCCATCACCAGGTCCGGCGGGAGGCCAGGCTGCGAATCCGGCAGCGGGGCGGGGCGGGAGAAGCCGAACGCGTCCCGCACCTGCTGCACGAACTCGCCGAGGAGCCCATCCTGGACGAGCTGTGCAAGCCGCTCGGCAGGATCGGCGGCGAGGTCGAGGATGGCTTGCTCGACGTCGCCCACGACCTGTTGCCGGGCCCAGGCCGGCGTCAGCGCGTGCTCCCAGAATCGGGCATCGCGCTCCGCGAAGCGGGCGGCGAACTTGGCGAGGAGGGAATCGCGGCCTCCATCCCAGAGCACGCGCTGCTCCTTCGGGTCGCTGGGGAGCTTGACGCCCGCCCGGCGCAGGAAGGCGAAGAGCGTCGGCTTCTTGCCGTCCACCAGCCAGGTGGCTCCGAGGTACCGGTACTCGAGGAGGAAGTCGGCCGAGAAGCCGCCTTCTTCCTCCGGACCGTCGAGCCTCTCCGCCGGGAACGGCAGGTAGAGCACGTACCGGCGCGCCTCGCGCTCCGCAGGCGGAAGATCGCGGGTCGTCCAGTGGATCTGGTGCTTCATCCAGAGCTGGCCGTGGCTAGCCTTCTCCTCGTAGCGGAGCAGCGTGAACGGCGGCGTCTTGAGGGAAAACAGGTGCTTCTCGATCGCGGGGAGGAGCCGCTCGAACTCGCGCTTCTCGTCGAACCAGAGCGCGATCCGGGCCTGGGCATGCCGCCCGAAGAGGGCCCGGAACTCCTCGGTGAGCGCGGCGAGGATCATTTGTCGGGAGGCTCTCCGGCTCGCTCCAGCACCGCGGCGCGCGTGTGTGCGGCCAGACGAAAACCCAATGCATCGAGCTGATCGAGCAGCGGACGAATGCTCGACACCAGGCCCGCGCGTTTCGCGTCGAGAAGGATGCCCAGAGTCCCCGTCAAGCGCAGCTTCAAGGTTTCGGCCACGCGGCGCGCAACCGCGTCGTCAATCACGACCACCGACTCCGGGCTCTCCAGACCCAACGCCAGGACCTCGGTTTCGCCCGGGCCGAGATCGGTGACCAACGGAAGAGCGGCAAAGCTCGCCGGCCGCCGCATGGTGATCCAGCTGAACGCCACTACATCGGGGACGTTCAGGCCGAGACTTCGCCCCGCCGCCAGCTCGTGAACCACCGCCGGGGGCACGACCACGGTCGTCGCGAGTGGGCGCAGCACGCGAACGAGCTCCAGTTGGTGGAGGTACTGCAGCGGCGAGGTGTTGCAGATCAGGTCAGGCAAGCCGCGTCTCCCGGTCGAGCTGCTCGCCGGTGAGGCGGAACGTCTCGACCCCGTAGTCAGCGAGCTTGTTGAGGAACGCGACGCGCGGCAGCCCGGCCAGCTTCGCCGCCGCGCCCGAGGAGAGGCGGCCGAGTTCGTAGAGCTTGACCGCAGCCGCCAGGCGCAGCTCGGCGCCGACCTGTTCAGGATTCAGCTTGAGCGCCAGGAGCGTTTCGTCAGGAATGCTCAGTGTCACTTCGCTCATGAGTCACCTCGCTGCGACGATTCGTCGCTCGCGCCGATCGTCTCTGTCGCACACGTCACTCCTCGTCGATTCCCTTGGTCGAGACCACCTTGGCGATGCGCAGGAGGCCCGCCGTCTGGAGCGGCAGGATGTTCACCTTGACGCCGTCGTCGATGTCGGGGTCCCAGCCCTTTGGCTGCTCGGCGGCCTTCTTCCACGGCACGCGGATGGGGAAGCGCCCCTCTTCGAGGGCCTGGAGTTTCTTGTCGAACGCCTGCGCCTCCTCGATGTCCCGCTGGATCTCCAGCGCCTCATCGGTCCGGTTGGCCTGACGCGCCAGCGCTAGGTCGCGCCCGCGGCGCTCGATGAAGGACCGCACATGGGTCCCGCGCAGCTTGCGTAGGGCGTCCTTCCGGAACCGGTGGTAGTGGGCGAGCACCGCGAACGCCGGCGTGCCCCCTCCCTCGGGTGCGGAGGCCAGATGCCAGAAGATCGGCCGGCTCTTGTAGAGGCGGACGTGGTGCTCGAAGTAAGCGTTGGCGAGGAAGTCCCCGATCGACTCAACGCGCCTGTACCCGGGCACTTTCTTTCGTAGCTCGGATGCCAGCTCGCCCTCGAGGATGTGTGCCCGGTCTTCACTTACGAGCGCCGCGAGCTCCCTGAGGACGCGATCTTCTAACGGCGGCTCGTTGTTGCAGGCAACGAGCGGCACGATGCCGTCGTCGTCCCCCTCGACGGTCCCCTTCACGTAGAACGACAGGAGCCGAATGACGTGCTCCACCCGCTTCTGTTCGGCGCTCTTGCCCTCCATCTGGGGCCAGATGACTTCCGGCGGGCGCGGCCCCAGATCCTTGACAACCACCTCCCGGGTTTCTGGAGAGAGCCCGTAGGCGTCGAAGACCGCCCCATCGAGCTCGGCATACCAGGCCTGGATCTCTGCGTCCGCCGCGGCCTCGCGGGCGAGCAGTGCGTCAAGCGCCTCGGCGACGGGCCGTTCTGGGCGCTCGCGAAGCGCGGCCGCCAGCCAGGGCTCCCTGAAGCGCGTTGAGGTCTCGTTTCCCCCGGCCCAAGCCGCCTTGGCGTCGTGGATGTGGCGCGCGAGCGAAGCAATATGCTGTCTCGGTTCGGCCCCCGGGCGGGGAATTGGTAGCTTCTGGATGACGCCAACTTCCCACCGCCCTCCCATCTGCTCCCGGGATGTCCGCGCCTTGCATAAGTAGAAGACGATTGAACTGTTCAGAACACCGAGAAGATAGTCACTATCGGCAGGATCCTTCGGAAAGATCGCCGGGCCTTTGTGGCCGAAGATGCAGCCCCCGGGCATCGCCCGCACGTTGAAGACTTTCGCCGCAAGGGGCCACGTTAGACCGGGACGAAGGTACCAACCCACGGACTTGATGATGCGCGACCAGCCCGAGTTGCCGTATAGCGGGTCGGCCCAAGCCTTAATCTCGGTGCCTTCGTGCTCCCAGTTGACCGCGAGGAAGACATCAGAGTAGAAGGGCGAGTACGCGCCACCCTTGGCAAAAGGAACCCACTTCCTGTCCCGGCCAAGAGTGCTAGGAAGCACTTCCCACCGATGCCGAACGAATCGCGGATCGTTCGCCGTTGCCATCCCCTGGCGAGCATCGGCAAGGGCGGGCTGAAGGGCAGCGGCCGTACGGAAGAGGTGCAGGACGGCAGCAGGCAACCAGTACGAAAGCGGCGCGCCTTCGACAGCGAGCAGGTCCCGGCGCGATATGTCGAATCGGACCCCCTGCGCCTCACCCGCAAGCGCCTTGACGAGCAACTTCTCGCGCGCGTCATCCGCCTGAGTTAGCCGGAGGAACGCCACACGCGGCTCCTCGAAGACGATCCTGTAGACTTCCTCCGCGCGAGCGTCGGAGATCTCGATGCCCTCCTGGCGCTGGGAGGCCGCGATCGCCGATAGCATCAGGCGCCTTTTCTTGTCGGGATCCCTCAGGAACGGGTTCTTCTCGCTCAAACGCTTGCCCATCACGCTCCCCCACGTGCCAGCGCGGCGTCCAGCCAGCGCCGGAGCAGTGTCGCCAGCGGCCCGTGATTGGCCCGGACTCGCCCTTCCTCGCAGGCGTGGATATAGTCGTTCCCGTCCCGGTCACGATCCCATTCGGCGATGGGCGGGAGATCGTTCTGAAGGAAGAGCAAGGACCCGACGACGCGCAC
>JACPCX010000035.1:0-9157 GCA_016184305.1 Candidatus Rokuibacteriota bacterium
GGGCTTGGTTCTGGGTGGAGGCCGCGACCTTCCCTTGGACCGCGAGCGCGGTGAGGAAGCGCGTGACCTCGGGCGCCCCCATCTCGGCGGGATGGCGCTTGGCGTGGAAGAAGATGTAGCGGCGGATCCAGCCGACGTAGGACTCCTCGGTGCTGCGGCTCATGTGGCGCGCGCGGATGGCCCCGCGGACGCGATCCAGGAGACGAGGTTTCGGCGGCTCCGTCGGACCGCTCTCACCGACCACGTGTGGGGACCGGCGCCAATCCCTTGCAGACAGCACCGCATATGCGACGGGCGCGCGCGCGGGAGAGCCGATCATGGTCGCTACCTCCCCCCGTGAGCCGAGGGTACGGGAGCTGCCTGAGTTCCGCAAGTCTCGATCCTGATACACCGTCGTCGCGCACGTAGCCCAGGAGCTTGCGGACGTGGGTCCAGTCCTTCTGCTCGATGGGGGCGTTGTCATCCTTCTTGTAGGGGCGCCCGCGGGTGAACTGGATCTCCTGCGCGTGGCAGTAGTCCCACAGGTCCTGGTTGATGAACTCCGAGCCGTTGTCGGAGTCGATCCCCCCCAGTCGAGAGGGCAGGGCCTGGCCGAGCCCGTCGAGCGCCGTCTGCACAGCGAGTTGGCTCGTGCCGAGCACGGCGGCGGTCTCCACCCAGGTGGTGTCGATGTCGGTCACATTGAGCGAGTGCACGAACTCGCCGTCCCCGAAGCTGCCGCAGTGCGCGCCGAGATCGATCTCCGTGAAGCCCGGGATGGCGACGTCCCAGCGATCCGTCTTGAGGGGGATGGTGATGACGACGCGGCGGGGAGATGTCATCGGCCGAAGATCAGGCTCACGTTCTGGCCGCCGAAGCCGAAGGAATTGGACAGCGCCCGCTCGAGCGGCGCCTCGCGCGCCACGCGGGGCACGCAGTCGAACGGAATCTCCGGGTCCACGTGCTCGAGGTGAGCGGTGGGCGGCACGAGCCCGTGCTGCAGCGTCAAGAGCGTGGCCACGGCCTCGAGGCTTCCCGCGGCGGCCATGGTGTGCCCGACCAGCGACTTGGTGCTGCTCATGAGGACGCGCCCGGCCCCGAACACGCGCGCGAGGGCCAGCGCCTCGGTGCGGTCGTTCTGGAGTGTCCCGGTGCCGTGGGCGTTGACGTAGCCGATGTCATCAGGCGCCACCCGCGCGTTGTGGAGGGCTTGAGTCATGGCGCGCACCATCCCCTCGCCCTCCGGGTGCGGCGCCGTCACATGGTGAGCGTCCGTGGTGACGGCGGCGCCCAGGAGCTCGCCATGATGCCGAGCCCCGCGCGCGCGGCACCGTTCGGCGTCCTCCAGCACGAGAAAGGCGGCGGCCTCGCCGATGGACATGCCCTTGCGGTCGCGGTCGAAGGGGCGGCACGGCTCGGGGTCCAGGAGCCGGAGGGCGTTGAAGCCCATGAAGCAGATGCGCGTGAGCGCATCCACGCCCCCCACGAGCGCACAGGACGCGGCACCCTCGCGGATGAGATCCGCCCCCAGCGCGATGGCGGCCGCCCCCGAGGCGCAGGCCATCACCACGGTCTCCTTGGGCCCGCCGAGGCCGAGCCGGAAGCCGAGGGTCTCGGCGTGGGTGCAAGGCAGGATGGAGCGGAGCGCGGTGATCCTCGGGGACGGGCGCCCGCTGCGCGTCTCCTCCCAGTACCACTCCTCGCCCTCGAACATCCCGCCGCCGACGGCGCCGACGACGAGCGCCATCTCGGCCCTGTCCCGGGCGCTCAGTACCGCGCCGGCGAGCGCCTCGCGGGCGGCGGCGAGCCCCAGCCGGTCGGCGCGGGTGCGGCGCGCGGAGACGCCGAGCCCGGCCACGGTGTCGGCCGGGACCTCGGCGGCGATGCGGGAGCGGAAGCCGTCGGTCTCGATGAGGGTGATGGGGCGGATGGCGCAGGTCCCGGCGGCGAGTCCCCCCCAGAACGTCTTGACGCCGGCGCCGTAGGGGCTCACGACGCCGAGGCCGCTGACGACGATCCGGGTCATCGGTTGAGCCCGGGGCTCATGCCTGGCCCATCTTGGCCAGGATGAAGCGCGACAGGCTGTCGAGGGAGTGGAACTCCTCCGACAGGTCCTGCCCTTCGTCGATGGTGAAGCCGAAGCGCTCCTCCATGGCCACCGACAGCTCGATGAAGTCGAGCGAGTCGAGGCCGAGTGAGCCCTCCACGCCCTTCGGCAGCGTCGTCGCGAGCGTCATCTCCGCGGCCCGGGTCGTGTCGAACCGCAGCCGCTCCACGACGATCGTCCGGAGCTCGTCGAGCACTTCCTTCTGAGTCATCCAGCCCCTTTCTGCCACATGAGATGAGCCGTCTCGCCCTGCCACGCCCCGTCAAGAACGAGCGTATCCGCGGCCGCCTCCCGGCGCCAGAGTCCGACGGCGGCCAGCGGCTCGCAGGCGAAGGTGTCGCCGAGGCGCTCGCGGAGCCGGCTCGCGCGGCCTGCCATCCCCCGGCCCCGCCCGACCCGGCCACCGTCGAGCGCCAGTGTCCCGTGGCCGCGCTCGAGCCACAGCGCGGCCGCCGTCTCCACCAGCGGCCGGACGGTCCAGCGCGGGCCGCGGGCATAGAGGTCCGCGCATTCCTCGAACGTCTCGACGGCCAGGACGATGGCCCGATCGCAGACGCGGCGGTCCAGCAGGGTCGCGGCATGCCAGATGGCGAGGAGGGTCGCGGGCGGGCCGCCGATGAAGATCGCCGACGGACCCCGGACGCCGAACTCGATGGCCACCTCGGCCGGCACCACGGCGGGCGCCGTGTAGGCGAAATGGGTGCCTCCGCCGCTGCCCTCGATGAAGGCCCGGTTGGAGGCGGCATACCCGGCGGCCGTGACGAAGAGCAGCGCGGTACCCTCCCCGGCGATGGCCTCACGCTCCGCTCGCCCATCTTCCAGCATGCGCTCCACGACCGCAAGGGCCCAGAGGCACTCGCGAGTGGCGCGTCTGAACCGCTCGCCCTCGACGGGCGGACGCCCGAGCGACAGGAGTGGACGGCCCGCCGCGGCGGAGGTCGCATCGGCGGGGATGGCCTCGACGCCGTCGCCCCAACCCGAGATCAGGCCGAGCGCGCGCACCGAGGGAGCGTTCACGGGGGGGCCCCCTCGAGGACCAGCGCGGCGTTCTGCCCGCCGAAGCCGAGCGAGGTGCTGAGGCTGATACGGGGCGACAGCGCCCGTGCCTGGCCGGGCACGAAATCGAGGTCGCAGGCCGGGTCGGGCTCTTCCAGATTGCGGGTGGGGGGGATCTGGCCGTGGCGGGAGGCGAGCAGACACATGATCGCTTCGAGCGTCGCCGCCGCCCCCATCGTGTGCCCCATCATCGGCTTGATGGAGTTGATCGGGATGCATCGCGCCCGCGCGCCGAGGACGCGCTTGAGCACCGCCGTCTCGATCCGGTCGTTGAGCACCGTCCCCGTCCCGTGGGCGCTCACGAAGTCCACATCGTCGGGGCCGACCCCTGCCTCGTCCATCGCCAGCCCGAGCGCCCGCTCGAGGCCGCGCCCCTCGGGATCGGGGGCCGAGATATGCGAGCCATCGCCCGTGCTGGCATGGCCCAGGAGCCTCCCGAGAGGCTGGGGCCCCGCCTCCGCGTCGCGCCGGAGCAGGACGAGCGCCGCCGCCTCGCCGAGGAGGAGCCCGCTGCGCCGGCGGTCGAAGGGGCGCAACTCATCACGCGTGAGGGCGCGCAGGGCGTCGAAGCCGCGCATCACGAAGCGACAGAGGGGATCGAAGCCGCCGGCCACCACCGCATCGGCCATGCCCTGGCGCAGGAGGTCGGCGCCGAGGCCGAGCGCGGTGGCGCCCGAGGCGCAGGCGGTGGAGACAGTGAGCACGGGTCCCCGGGCGCCCAGCCAGCGCGCCAGGTTGTGGGCGGGCGTGTCGTAGAGCCCGCCGCGGAGCCGCTTGAGCCTGCGGTCTCCGCCATGCGCCCGCTCCCACTCGTCCACGCCACCCAGCGCCGTCCCCACGACCACGGCCACGCGGGCCGGGTCCACCGGCCAGGGGCGCAGGCCCGCCTGGGCGCCGAGCTGATCGGCGGCGGAGACGAGCAGGCGCGTGGCCCGGCAGTCCGGCACGCGCCCCCAGTCCCGGATCCGCGTGAGTGTCTTGATCTCGCCGCCGCGCCGGACGCGCAGGTCGGCCACCGGGAAGCGCTCGATGGGTGAGATGCCGCTCGTGCCGGTGAGGAGCGCGGACCAGAAGGCGGCCACGTCCTGGCCGATGGGCGTGGTGACGCCGGCGCCGGCGATGGCGACGGGCTCAGGTCGCGGCACGGGACGCGCTCCAGACGTCGAAGAAGTTGAACCACTGCGTCGGATGGCGCCGGATCACGCGCTCGAGCGCCCCCACGGCGGTGGCGAGGGCCGCTCCTTCCTCCCCGGACTTCACCCAGATGGGCGGCTCCATGCTGATCCGGTAGCGCCCCTCGGCCGTCATCGCGCAGAAGGCCGGTACCACGGGAGCCCCCGCGGCCCGCGCCAGGACGAAGGGGCCGATGGGAAATGCCGCGGGGGCGCCGAAGAAGTCCACCGGCGTGTCGCCGCGCTCGCCGGTGGGGCGGTCGCCCTGCATCGCCACGGCCTCGTTGCGTCTCAGCGCGGCCAGGAGGCCGAGCGTGGACGTCGGGCGCCGCCGCGTCACGAAGCGCAGCCGCGGCTCGTCGCGCCGCAGGTACCCCTCCAGCGCGGCGTCCGCCTCCGGCGAGAGCACCACGTGAGTCGTCCGGTCGAGCCGCGGCGCGAGGAGCCGTCCTGCCAGCTCCCAGTTGCCCAGATGCGCGGTGAGCAGGATGATGCCGCGCCGGGGCGCGCAGGCCGCGTCCAGGTCCTCCTCGCCCTCGGTTTCCGCCACGTAGTCGCGGAGCCGCGCCGGATCCCCGCGATTGATGGTCAGCAGGTCGGCGAAGCAGGCCGCGAAGTTGGCGAAGGTCTCGCTCACCGCCCGATCCAGAGCCGCCGCGGAGGCGCCGGGGAGCACGCGGGCCAGGTTCGCGCGCACCTGCCCGCGCTCCGTGACAAGACGGTTACCGATGGCGCGCCCGGCGGCGCGGGCCAGCACGAGCCGGCCGCGCCGCGGCACGCCTGCGGCGCAGGCGGCCGCCAGCCGATAGTAGGCGAGACGGTTGAGCCCGTGCGAGTACCACCGGGGCCGGGACGACGACGTCATCTGGCCAGGCTCAGAGGAGCGGCCAGTAGTACATCCGGAACGCGCGGATCGGCCCCTGCGTCGTGTCGAAGAGGCGCGTGGCGACGAAGCGCCGCGCCTCGCGGTCGAAGGTGATCGTACCCGGCGCATGGGGATCGTTCGGATCGTATACGACAAGCTCCACCTGGCCGTTCCCGGCCACGCGGTAGCCGTAGGCCACCACCGTGTGGTTCAGCTCGATGGTCGGGAAGTTGGTCACGAGGAGCTGCACCGGCCGGCCGGCCGCGAGCTCGGCCAGCGTCTCGCGCACGACCCCCTCCTGATGCCAGCCGGGTGCCGGGAAGACCACGCGCCAGTTGGTCCAGTGAAGCAGCGTCCAGAGCCGGCCGACGAGGGCCTCCTTCACCGCCGCCTCCTGCTCCCGCGACAAGTCGTACAGCGAGGCGTAGCCCGGGATCACCACGCGGTCATCGGCCGGCAGGGGCGTATGCCACGGGGGATGGGCCACGACCCGGCTGACCCGCTCGGCATAGCCCGCCGCATCCAGCCGCTGGGCTTCGGGGTCGAAGCGGGCGAAGCGGTGGAACTGGGTGACGGCACGCGCCATGACGAAGCAGTAGTTGGCGTAGAGATCAGGCTTGTCCGGATTCTTCGTGCGGCTCTCGTTCGGGAAGGCGAAGGTGTCCACGCCGAAGCGAATCGCGGCCGGCGGCCAAGGGCGCTCCGCAACCGCGTCGAGATGGGCCACCGAGACGCATCCGGCGAGGGACAGGGCGAGGAGGAGAAATAGCCGCGCTGCGATGCGGTATGCCAACGTGCTGATCTTACTCCCCCAGCAGGCTGCTGAAAAAGGCCCATCTGCTTCGTTGGCGCCCTCAGCCGCACGCTCAACGTACAGAGAGTACGCCTCGCGTGCGGCCATCGGGCGCCGCCTCGCATCTGGACCTTTTTGAGCAGCCTGCGAGTTTTTCAGCAGGCTGCTAGCCCTGGATCGAGTAGCCGCCATCCACCGGGATCGCCGTCCCCGTGACGAAGTCGGAGGCGGGGCTGGCCAGGAACACCGCGATGCCGGCCATGTCCTCGATTACCCCCCAGCGCCGGGCCGGCGTCCGGGCCAGCACATTCTCGTTGAGGCCGGGGATCTGCTGCCGCGCCTGGGCGGTGAGCTCGGTGTCGATCCAGCCGGGGAGCACGGCGTTGACCTGGATATTGTCGCGGGCCCAGGCCGAAGCCGTCGCCTTCGTGAATTGCACGATGCCGCCCTTGGAGGCCGCATAGACGGGGGCGAAGCCGGCGCCGAAGATGGACATCATCGAGCCGATGTTGATGATCTTGCCACCGCCCTGCGCCTTCATCGCGGGATAGACGGCGCGGGTCATGAGGAAGGCGCTGGTGAGGTTCGTGTCGAGGACCCGATGCCATTCGGCGAGGGACAGGTCCTGGGGAGGCTTCCTGATGTTGATGCCGGCGTTGTTGACGAGAATGTCCAGCCGGCCGAAGCGCTCGACCACCGCCTGCACGAGGACCGCCACGGCCGCCTCGTCGGTCACGTCCACCTCGAAGGCCGCGGCACGAGCGCCGAGGGCCTCGAGATCCTCCACTGCGCGGAGGCTCTTCTCGCGCTTCCGGGCCGCCACGGCCACGGCGGCCCCCGCGCGCGCGAGCCCGCGCGCCATGCCGAGGCCGATGCCGCCGTTGCCGCCGGTGACCAGGGCCACGCGCTCAGCAAGATCGAAGTGGCTCACCTGAGACGCCCTCCCTCGTGTGATGATGCTGGGCGGGCTTGGCTTCGCCGCGCCCCTGTGGTCTAACTGATTCGATGGACAGTGTACCCGGGAAGCCGTATCGAGAGAAGCGAGTCGTGACCCTGGTGAATGTGATGGTGTTGCTGGCCGTCATGGCGCTCATGGGATGCGGCCGCGGCGAGACCCCCCAGCAGAAGGGCACTGCGCGCCTGGCCCGCGCCGAGACGGCCATGGAAGCGTGCAAGCAGCGCAGCGGACTCGCCGCGACGCCCACGCCGACCACGGTGATCCTCGATGACCCGGCGACGAAGGGGCAGATGCTCACGCCCGAGATGGCCGACCAGCTTCGCATGAAGGTGCAGTGCCGGATCGAGCTGGACGAGCTGCTCGAGGCGCGCCGTGGCGCCGCCCCCGGACAGTAGGTCGCCCGACCCAGGGCGCTGGGGGCTCCTCGCTCTGGTCAGCGGCGCCCACGCGCTGGGCGCCGTCTCGGTGCTGGCCGTGGCCCCGCTCGCTCCCCTGCTCCTCCAGGATCTGCATCTCTCGCGCGCCCAGGTGGGCCTGTTCCTGCCGGCCATCTATCTGGGCGGGGTCCTCATGTCGCTCCCGGCCGGGTGGCTGACGGATCGCGTCGGGGCGCGCATCACCCTCGCCGCCGGGCAATGCCTGACGGGCGTGATGATCGCGCTGGCGGCATGGGCCGGCAGCCTCCCGCTCATGCTCGCCCTCCTATTCCTCGCGGGCCTCGGCTGGGCGGTGGTGAACCCCGCCACCGGACGCGCCATCCTCGACCGCTTCCCGGCCCGGGAGCGGGGCCTCGCCATGGGAGTCAAGCAGACCGGGCTCACGCTGGGGGGCGTCGCCGGCGCGCTCACCCTCCCGGCGCTGGCGCTTGCTCATGGCTGGCGCGTGGCGCTGACCGTCGCCGCCGCAGCCTCGCTGGTGGCGGGCGCCACGGTGCTCATCTGGCTCCGGCCCGGCGTTGCCCATCGGGCCGCGGCAGGGGAGGATCGTCCCCGCCTCGCCGAGATGGGCCCCTTCCTCGCTCACCGGCCCTTCCTGGTGCTGCTCGGGTGCGGGCTTGCGCTCTCGGTGGCGCAGTCCTCCGTCCTCGCCTACATGGCGCTCTACGCGCGCGAGACGCTCGGGATGGGGGTCGTGGCGGCCGGTGGGCTCCTGGCCCTGGCGCAGGCCGGCGGCACGGGCGGCAGACTCGGCTGGGGCATCGTAAGCGACCGGCTCTTCGGGGGCCGGCGGCGGCCCGGCATCATCATCAACGCCGGCATCGGCGGGACGATCTATCTCGTCTTCGCCTCGGGCCTGCCGCTGCCCGGTCCCGCCGCCGCCATGCTCGCCGTCGTCGCGGGCATCGGCGCCTTCGGGTGGGTGGGACTCTACTTCGCGCTCGCGGCCGAGGTCGGTGGCAGTCGCTTCGCGGGTCTGCTCACCGGCGTCGCGGGGGCCTGCGCCTGGAGCGGCGTGCTGGTAGGGCCGCCGCTCTTCGGCCTGCTGCTCCAGGCGACGGGCTCCTACCGGTGGTCGTGGGTCGCGCTGGCGCTCACGGTCTTCGCGGCGGGATTCGCCCTCTCCCGCATCCCGCCACTGGTCAAGCGCGGCTGAGGACCGTCCAGCCCGGATGAAGCGGCCGGGAGAGCCCTGCGAAGGAGTTACGCCCAGGATACGCCTGCGCGATCCGATGCTCGATGGGGGCCGGCTCAGCCTCGCTCAGGGGCCGCCAGAACGCGGCTCATGGCCTGAAGCAGGTCGTTCAAGCTTCACGCCATGGGCCGCCGCGAGGCCATCGAGCCCATTCGCGGCGACCGCCACGGCGTATCCGGCCTCCTCGAGAAGGATCCGCAGCTCCGCCGCCTGGGTCGGGCTGTCCTCCACCACAAGAGCCCTCTGCGTCACGATGCCCCCTCGTACCTGCTGGTGTCCCGTTTGATGTGGAACATGCAGGATGCAGATTCCGGTCTCCGTCCGGTTTCACGCTCCCGTCGATGTGCGGCATCATTCGATGATCTGATCCGCCCGCACCAGCAGTGATTGCGGGATCGTCAGCCCAAGCGCCTTCGCCGTCTTGAGGTTGATCACCATGTCGAACTTCATCGGTTGCTCTACGGGGAGGTCCCTGGGCTTGGAGCCCTTGAGGATCCTGTCCACGTACACGGCGGCGCGCCGGTACATCTCGGGGACGCTGCCGCCATAGAACATGAGGCCCCCGGCGTCCACGAACTCCCTGCCCGGATACATG
>JACPCX010000036.1:0-8983 GCA_016184305.1 Candidatus Rokuibacteriota bacterium
TGCGCCACGCGCAGGCGGAGCACGTGTCCATCGAGCTGTACGAGCGCGAGGGCACCCTCCTCCTCGCGGTGGAGGATGACGGGGTGGGGTTCACCCCGAGCGAGACCGCGGAGGGGACCGGCATCACCGGGATGCGGGAGCGCGCGGCCCTCGTCAACGGCTCGATCCGCCTCGACAGCGAGCCGGGCATGGGGACGCATCTGGTGGTGGAGATCCCGGTCCGATGATTCGCCTCGTCATCGTCGATGATCACGACATGCACTCGAGAGCGGAGCTGCTCCGGTACGCGATCCGCAAGGCGATCATCTCGCTCGAGGGGCCCTGAGGCCACCCGCTCAGTAGGGCGTGAGCGTGTCGGCGATGCGCTTGAGGTCCCGTGACGGCAGATCCGTCTCCACCTCGATCCAGAACTCGCCCCGCTTCAGGGCCAGCCGGTGCTGCGCCCCGTCCCGCCACCAGGTGGAGTCGGCCACATCGGGGAGCGGCTGGCTGCCGGCCGGGTGCGCGGGCATCGCCCCGCCTCGCCGCTGAGTGACCGACAGGTAGTGCTCGCCCCGCCAGACGATCACGAACGTCGGTTGGGGGCTGAGGGTGACGGTCAGGCTCGACGGGCGGGCGCCGAGGGCCTCGGGCCGATAGGCGGGGACGAGCGGCGCGAAGCCGACCCGACGCTGCACCTCATCCAGGCTCGCGAGCGTGAACGGCCCCGGGCGCGTGTCCGGGAAGAAGAGGGGAACACCGACATGGAGCAGGCGGAGCACGAGGAGCAACCCGGCGGCGATCAGGGCGAAGCTGCCGAGACCTCTCAGACGACCCATGGCAGGATCGCCAGCAGGATCGCCGACGCGATGCCGATCGTGGCGACGGGCAGCGTGTCGTCGGGCCCGGGGCCGTCGAGCAGCACGTCCACTCGCTTCCTCAGCGCGCCCCTGGTCGCCACGTCGCGCCGGTCGGTGGCCTCGTAGATCCTCAACAGGGTCCCGGCCAGCAGCCTCCGATCCCGTCCAGAGACGGCCTCCGCGTCGCACCCGATCTCCACTTCCAGGCAGTACTCCCGGAACGACCAGAGCGCCACGGGGTTGTAGCACTGCAGGAGCCTGACGAGAAAGAGCGCATGAGAGCGCACCCACCGTCCGCCCTGCCAGTGCGCGTTCTCGTGCCGGACGACGATCGCCAGCTCGTCCTCGGTCAGCTGCCCGAGCGCCCCGCGCGACACCACCAGCCGCGGGCGCCGGGGCCACCCGCCCGTCGCGAGCACGATGTCCGCCGACGGACTCATGACAACCTCGCAGCGCTCCCACCCGGTCAGGCTCCGGGCGAACCGCGCGAGCCCTTCCGGAACCCCCGCGGGACTCGTCCGGGGCCGGCGCAGCGGGGGCAGGAGCTCCTGCCACACCGTGAGCGCGATCATCAGCAGCGCCACGAGCAGGACGACGTGATAGACCCGGATGCCGGCGCCCAGGGGAACCGCGAGCACCCTGCCGCTGTCGAGCCACGCCAGCCGCTCCCGGAACTCCAGACCGGCGCGGCCGGGAATCGCCGCCGTGAGCAGCGGCAGGACGAGCAGGAGGCCGAGGAGGCGCCGCTTCGATCGCCCCGAGGGCAAACCCACGTGGCGCGCCCACGCGTAGAAGACGATGCCCATGATCGATGAATGGAGGACGACCTGCCAGAGGAACGACGGCAGGGGGGCATACCAGTAGGCAGGGATCACTGCTTGCCGAAGAGGTCCTCGTACTCCAGGGGGTGCTCGCGCCGGAGCTTCTCCTTCCGGATCTTCCCGGTGAAGATGCTCGTATCCATCGGGAACGACTCGGGGCTGAGGTGCGCGCCGAACATGTGCCAGACGAGGATGATGAGGAACGCGAGCAGCGCCTCGTTGCTGTGCATCACCTTGGCCGCCGGGATCAGCTCGGCCGGCAGCACCCGCGAGACGAGGATCGGGAAGTACAGGATGAACCCGCTCAGCGCCATGATCAGCGCGCCGAAGATGAGCCCCCAGTACTCGAACTTCTGCCGGTAGTCGTAGCGGCCGAACCTGGGCGGGGCCTCCGCGGAGCCGACGTAGTACCGGATATTGTCCACGGCATCCCGGAAGTCCTTCCGGTTCAGCAGGAGGGCCGGCTGGTTGCGGCGGGTCGCCACGCCGGCGATCGCCACCACCAGGTGGGTGACGAAGAGGAGGGAGAAGACGATGCCGGCCACACGGTGCAGCCAGCGCACCGCGAAGATGCCGCCGAGATGCTCGATGATCCATCGGCTCGCCTCGACGTACGGCCACTTCTGCGGCATCCCGGTCAGCAGCAGGACGCCGAAGAGCAGGATGCCCGCCGCGTGCTGGAAGCAGGCCCAGAACGAGAAGCGGACCACGTACTCGGGCGCCTCGGCGTCTCGCATGGTCGCGTCCTCCTTCACCGGCCCGCCGACGCCCGGTACAGGTGGAGCAGCACCTGCAGCACCAGCCCGATGACGACGAAGGGGATGAAGATCTTGTAGAACAGATCCACGAGAAACACCAGGGGCGCGTGCCGGAGCGACGGTTCGTAGTGCGAGAGCCATGCCGCGGGGAAGTCGGGGGAGGCGCCCGTGTGGCACTTGGCGCACGCGGCGGCGACGGTGGCCTTCATCGCTTCCTTCCCCTTGAGCCTCGGGGAGGCCATGTCATGCGCGCCGTGACAGTCGATGCACGTGACGACGACCTGCGAGGCCGCGGAGGAGGCGCCGCGCCCCAGGGACGCGGTGACGCCGTGGAAGTCGGACAGGTAGGTCTGGACCACGGTCGTGGAGATGCCGTACTTCGACATCCGACGCGCATCTCCGTGACAGCGGATGCAGATCTGGGGCGAGTTGAGGCGGAAGTGCTTGGTGCCGGGTTGCTCGATCTGATGGTGGGCGTGGCAGTCGGCGCAAGCCGGAACGTCCTGGTTGCCGTCCTCCACCAGGGCCTTGCCATGCACGCTGTGGGCGTACGCCTGGTAGACGGCCACGTGGCACGTGGCGCAGCTGCGCGACACCATGGCCCGCTTCTCGTGGGGATTCTGGATATTGTGGGCGCCATGACAATCAGTGCACACCGGCGCAGAGTCGAGGCCGCCCTTGAGGAGCTCGTAGTGGACGCTCTCCAGGGTCCGGGTGTACGTGTCGAAGTGGCACTTCTTGCACGTCTCGTAGGCGCCGATCGCGTAACCGCGCTTGCTCGGGAAGGTGGCGCCGCTGGGGTGGTCTTGCTCGTACCGCGCGTGGCAGTCGGTACAGATGAGCTGCTTGCCGTGCACCGACCGGGCGAAGTCCTGGGGGTTCACGTACAGGCTCATGGACGAGCCGTCCTTGAGCCCCAGCGAGAGCTGCTTGTCCTCGTGGCAGTTCAGGCAGTAAGAGACGCTCTCGGGCAGCGGCTGGCTGGAGGCGCTGCCGGCGAGGAGTCCGAGGACGAGGGCCGCCGCGACCGCGACCCCGCTGCTCCTGGCAACACGATGCCCCTTCATCTTGGTTCCCTCGCAGGCGCACGGCACACCATCGCGACCCGGGCGCCATCGGAGACGATCCTGGCAGGGCGCTCAAAAAGGCCCATCTGCGGAGCTACGGCGCCCTCGGCCGCGCGCTCAACGTATAGAGAGTACGTCTCGCGTGCGGCCGTCGGGCGCCACCTTGCATCTGGGCCTTCTTGAGCGCCCTGCGGAGTGTGTCCGCATCCAGCTGGAGCGCCGGCCGGCTCCGATTATGTCGCGTCGTGACCGGGCGGGTCCAGCTTCTTCCGGACGTCCTCGGCCCACTCATCGGGCGCTTCCCGCTTGGTCCTCGCCGGCGTGGACCGGCTGAGGAACGCCATGGAAGGCTCCCACCCCGGCCTGAGCACGCGCACGGCCCCACGGGCGGCGCCGCCCGCCAGCTGCCCGGCCTTGACGCCCAGCAGCCAGGTGACGATCGCGAACCCGATGAAGGGCAGGAACACCGCGTACGCCAGTCCCAGGATCGGCCCCACGACCAGGAGCACGAGGATTGGCACCCGCCGATACACCTCGTCCGTGCTCCCCGGGAGAGGCCCCTCCTCGTCCACCGACTTGAAGGAGAGCTGCCGTGGGTTGAAGTACAGCCCGGGCTCGACCATCTCGCTTCCTGTGTAACGCTTCATTGAAATCCCCCCCTTTCTGTCCCGAGCGTACGACGGGGCCCCGGGGGCGTACCATCGGGCACATGCCCGATCTTTCACCCGCGACCGCCGTATTCCAGGGGGATGAGTGCCCGATGCCGGGCTTGACCTGGGGGCGGAGCGCGCAGGCGCTCGTCTTGCGTTGCCGCGGGGAGGAGTCGCTCGAGTTCATCATCTTCTCGCGGGGTTAGGGCAGCCGGCGCCGGGCCGGCGCAGCCTGGGCCGGGACCGGGGGTAGCCCGGTCAGCCGCCGACGCCCAGGTAGGTGGCGGTGACCTGGTGACTGGCGCGCAGCTCGGCGGGCGTCCCCGCGAAGACGATGGTCCCGTGGTCG
Organism: Candidatus Rokuibacteriota bacterium; assembly: GCA_016184305.1. Classification (GTDB taxonomy): domain Bacteria; phylum Methylomirabilota; class Methylomirabilia; order Rokubacteriales; family CSP1-6; genus UBA12499. The sequence continues at coordinate 4,485 of JACPCX010000036.1, forward strand.
ATGACGGAGACGCGGTCCGCGAGCGAGAGCGCCATCTCGGCGTTCTGCTCGACCAGCAGCATGGCGTGCCTTCTGCAATCACGCTGCCGAAATGCATCACCGAGATCCGATCGGGAATGGGTGCGCGTCCGCGCGAGGTCGGCCACCGGCGCGGGATCGGCAGGCCCGAGCAGCACCTGCCGGGAGACCGGTTGTTTCGTCCGCGGATCCCACACGAAGGCTGCATCGAGTGCGGGCGGGCGGGCTGCCCCGACTGCGCGGTGCTGATGGAGTCGGCGTGGTACTGCGCCCGCTGCGCGGAGTCGCTGCTCGAAGCGCCCGCCCCGTCGCCCCGGGGTGCGCGCCTGTACGTTGAGCGTGCGGCCGAGAGCGCCAACGAAACAGATGGGCCCTTTTCAGCAACCTGCTAAGCCGAGGGCGCGGGGCTCCCCGCCGGCACCTGGTAGAGGTACTCTCGCAGGTGCCGGACCTCCTCGTCCCTGTCGTGGATGGCCGCGCGCGTCAGGTCCCGGACCGAGATCATGGACAGCATCCTGGACCCGCTCGTCACGAGCAGGTGGCGGATGCCGGCCTCGTCCATCGCGCGCATGGCGGACTCGTAGTCCATCTCCGCGTCGGCCGTGATCACGCACCCGGTCATGACGTCGCCGAGCGGCGTCCGGGCTTGGTCGAGGCCTTGATACAGCACGCGCCGGACCACGTCGCGCTCAGAGAAGACGCCCGCGAGCCGGCTGCCGTCCAGCACGATCACGATGCCGACATTGTGATCGGCCATGAGCCGGACCGCCTCCGACACCATGGCCGTCTTCTGCACCGTGAAGAGAAAGCCGGATTGCATGATGTCACGCAGCGTCTTCATCGCTCGGCCTCCTCGGGAGTGCAGGGCTTGACACCGTAGCGGTCGAGGCCGCCAGCGTCACAGCGGGCTCCTCGGGGATCCGGGACAGCTCCCCCAGGAGCAGCCCGGCCCACCGGTAGATGTTGTGCTCCCGCACCGTCTGGCGCATGCGGCCCATGCGGGCGCGCTGCTCATCGCCCGGCATCTCGACCGCGCGGCGGATGGCGTCGGCCACGCCGTCGAGATCATAGGGATTGACGAGCAGCGCGTCGCGAAGCTCCGCCGACGCCCCCGTGAACTTGCTGAGGATGAGCGCGCCCCCGCCCTCTCGGACGGAGACGAACTCCTTGGCGACCAGGTTCATGCCGTCGTGGAGCGACGTGACCATGCAGAAGTCGGCGTGGCGGTAGAAGGGCCAGATCTCCCTGTGATCGTGGTGCCGCTTGAGGTACAGCACCGGCCGCCATTTCCTCGTGGCGAAGCGCGTGTTGACGTCACGCACGGCGGCGTCCACCTCGGCGTCGATCTCCTGGTAGCGCGCGATGCTCGAACGGCTCGGTGCCGCCAGCTGGACGAATACGAGGCGTTCCTGGTACTCGGGACAGCGCTCGAGGAACCGCCCGATGGCCCGGATGCGCTCGGGGAGACCCTTCGTGTAGTCGAGCCGCTCGACGCCGACCCCCAGGAACTCGCAGGAGATGCCGAGCTCGCGGAGGACGTCCGCGCGGGACATGTTCGGCGGGTTGGTGACGAAGTTGGGCGCCACGCTGATCGGAAACGGCTTGACGAGCGTCGTCCGCTGCCCTCGGGTGACGGCGAATTGCTCCCACTCGACGCGCGCCTCGATGGCCCGCTCGGCGGTTTCGAGGAAGTTGTTGCAGTAGTACTGCGTGTGGAAGCCGACGAGGTCGGCGCCGAGCATGCCCAGCAGCAGCTCCTGCTGCCACGGGCAGATGCCGAATGCCTCGGCATTGGGCCACGGTATATGCCAGAAGATCGCGACGCGGGCATCCGGACGCTCACGCTTGATGAGCGCCGGCAAAAGCGCGAAATGGTAGTCCTGGATCAGAATGAGCGGCGCGTCCACATCCGCCACTTCCTCGAGGATGGCCGCGGCGAACTTCTCGTTGACCGCCGTATAGTGCGCCCAGTCCTCGGGACGGAACTGCGGCCGGGTGTGGACGAGGTGGCAGAGGGGCCACAGCCCCTCGTTGGCGAAGCCGGCGTAGTAGCCCGCCTCCTCCTCCTTGGTGAGCCAGACCCGGCGCAGCATGTAGCGAGGATCGTCCAGCGGCAGCCCGAGCCGGCCCGCCTCGTCCACCGTTTCGCGGTCTGCGTCGCCGCTGGCCTGCGCCACCCAGACGCCGCCGCAGGCGCGCATCACGGGCTCCATGGCCGTCACGAGGCCGGAGGCCGGGCGCTCCGACTGGATCCGCCCGTCGCGCCAGACGTGGCTCAGCGGCTCGCGGTTCGAGACCACGAAGAGCGGGGAGCCGCCCAGCCGCAGCTTGACGAACTGCTTGAGGCGCTCCTCGGTCCAGAGCGTCTCGCCCGACAGCCGGAGCGCCGCTTCCTCTTCCGCCGCCGCCTGCGCGCGGTGGAAGCTCTTCGCCAGGACCGAGACCTCGCGCGCCATGGGGCCGAAGAGCTTGGGACTCGAGAGCTCGAGCCCCCCTGCGGGACCGCCACGGCGAAGGGCCTTGGTCCAGCGGGCCATGTCGGCGAGCGGCCGCACGACGCTGATGCGCACGATCAGGAAGGCGATCGCGGAGAGCACGAGCACCAGGACGAGGAAGCGGATGCCGTTGTACCGCCAGAGCCGCCACTCGGCCTCGGCCAGCGGTCGGGCGTCGAGCACGACGAGAAGCGCCCCGACGGTCCGCTCGTCGCGCTGCACGGCGCTCGAGTAGACATAGGCGGGGCGGCCGCTCAGGCGCGTGAGACCGCGCCACGCCCCACCGGTATTCAGCGCCGTGATCACTTCCGGAGAGGCCTGCGCCGCCACGGGCGCGATCTCTGGCGTCGCGGCCAGGAGCGCCGCGAAGCGGTCGAAGAAGGCCAGGCCCTGGTCGGGCCGGCCGAACTTGACGAGGAGGCGCTCGATCGCGGGCCGGTTTCCCCTCGCGAGCGCCGGCTCCGCGGTCTCCTTCAGCGCTTCACCGAGCACGACGGCACGCCGCTCCAGGTCAGCGAGGAGGCGCTGACGCTCCTCGACGATCTGGAGATAGGTGAAGCCCCCGAAGACGGCGAGGGCGGCGAGCCAGATCGCGCCGACGAGCCGCGCCGCGACGCTCATGCCGCGCTCCGTGGGCCGGTGGCCGCGGCGAGCCGCTCGAGCAGCCGGTGCACGCCCTCCACGCCGTCGAACCGGTACGTCGCGCGCGACGGGGCCTCGGCCGGCCCGACACGCACGGTGATCGCCTGACCCACGAGCTTTCCGAACGCCAGCTCGTCCGTCCAGTCGTCGCCCACATAGACTGAGAGCATCGGCCGCGGGAGCGAGCTGGCCGCCCACTCCCGGATCCTCAGCGCGCAGTGGCCCTTGCTCCAGCCGACCTGGGGCAGGATCTCGACGGCCTTGGTGCCGTGGAAGAGCTTGAGGCGCGCGCCCTGGCACTGGTTGATGGCCTGCGCCAGATCGGTTTCGAACTCCCGCCGCCCGTCGTCGGACATGTCACGGTAGTGGATGGTCATGCCGAACCGTTTTGTCTCGATCCGTATCCCGTCGATGCCCGAGGCCCGGCGCGCCAGCGCTTCGCCTACTGCCCGGACTGCCGGCTGCTGCGCGAGCGCCTCGGGATGACTGAAGGCGATGCCCGGACCGTCGATCACGAGACCGTGGCAGCCGGCGTAGACCGCGCCCGGCACCGCGACCCGCCGCCCGACGTCGCGAAGGTCACGGCCCGAGATCACGGCCAAACGCACGTGCGGCGCGCGAGCGAGTCCGGAGAGAAGCTCCCGCACGGCCGGCTCGAGTTCCGCCTCGGCGGGATCGAGCACGTGAGGCGTGAGCGTGCCGTCGTAATCGGTCATGAAGAGCAGGCTCCCCCCGCTGCTCACCCACGGGCAGAGCCAGTCCGTGAGAGCGTTGACGTCTTCCCTCAGATCCTTGTGCATGGCCTCTGGAGGGGCAAGGCGCGTGCCATCGTCGGGCCGCCATCGCTCAGCGGCAGGGGCCCATATACCGCGGACTTGGAGGCTCCAACCGGTCTGAGGTGGGGCGCAGCGGGTAAGAGTTACCTCACGGCGGGAACCGTTTACACAGCGCCCTGAGGCGCCGGGTCAGCGCGGGCGTCGGCTCAGCTCGTCCGCCAGAAGGTAGGCCTTGTCGGCCAGCGTGTAAGCGCGCTGGATGTCCTGCGCCTGCAACGCCTCGCGAGCCTTGTCGAGGAAGCTCTGGACGGTCCGCAGGCTGTCCTGCTGACCGGAAGCGAGCGTCGCCGGATCGATCTGGCGCAGGCGCTGCTCGGTCCCGTCAATGCGCTGCTGCGTCTCCGTGCGGAGCCTCTGCTCGTCGACAGCGCTCAGCACGGGCGACAGCACGGGCGGCGACACATCGGGAGCGGGCGTCGGCGCCGCGGGAGCCGGAGCGGGAGGGCGCGGCGCCCCGGGAGCGGGAGGCGCGGCGCGCGGCGCCGCCGGCGCCGGCGGGCGCGCGCCC
>JACPCX010000037.1:0-11742 GCA_016184305.1 Candidatus Rokuibacteriota bacterium
AGATATGACGGCGCGCGTGACGGCTTCTGGGTCGCATCCCTGGACGGGCGCGTGGAAGGCTCCATCACGATCGACGGGCTCCATGCGGAAACGGAGGGAGCCCATCTCCGCTGGTTCATCATGTCCGATGGCTTGCGCGGCAGCGGGGTGGGCCAGCGTCTCATCACCGCCGCGATCGACTTCTGCCGCAGCACCGGCTACGAGCGGGTGTACCTCTGGACCTTCGAGGGCCTCGGCGCGGCGAGGCATCTCTACGAGAACGCTGGCTTCAGACTCGTCGAGCAACGCAGCGGAACGCAATGGGGCACCGCGGTCAACGAGCAGCGATTCGAGCTCCGGCTGGCATAGACCCGGCTCGCTGTGCCGCCGTGACCACTTGGATTCGCGGGCGACCGCTCGACGGCGGCAAGGATGCCTTGAGCCAGGCGGCCGCATTCCAGAAAGGCGCAGATGGACTTCGAGAGCAGGCATCCATGGCCCGTTGGGTTAAAGTGGGCCCAGGGGGGAGCGCCTCACTCGCCGCAACCCGGGGAGGGGACCCGTGATCCACACACCCGTCTGTGACCTGCTGCGGATTCGGCATCCGATCGTGCTGGGGGGCATGGCCGGCGGCACTTCCGTGCCCCTCGTGGCGGCTGTCAGCAACGCGGGCGGCCTGGGGACGCTGGGGATCGCCCGCACCGCGGCCGAGCAGATTCCGAAGGACATCGACGCCATCCGCGAGGCGACCAGGGGGGCCTTCGGCGTCAACGTCCTGCTCTTCGTGGCGCGCGATCGCGTCATCGAGGCGGCCATCAACGCCCATCCGCCGGTGTTCTCCGCCGCCTGGGCCCGGGCGGATCAGGATCTGCCGGCGCTCTTCGGCCGTGCGCACGAGGCGGGCAGTCAGGTGATGTACATGGCCGGCACGGTGCCGGAGGCGCGGCGTGCCAAGGCGGCGGGGGCGGACGTGATCGTGGCGCAGGGCACGGAGGGCGGGGGGCACGTCGGCTGGATGGCGAGCATGGCGGTCCTGCCGATGATCGTGGACGCGGTGGGCTCGACACCGGTGCTGGCCGCCGGGGGCATCGCCGACGGCCGCGGGCTGGCCGCCGCGCTCGCGCTCGGGGCGCAGGGCGCCCTGCTGGGTACCCGCTTCCTGGCCACGAAGGAATCTCCGCTGCACCCCAACTTCAAGCAGGCCGTGCTCGACAGCGACGGGCACGACACGGTGCTGACGGAGATCCCGGACATCGCGCGCGCCAACGTCTGGCCTGGCGCCATGGCGCGCAGCCGGCGCAATGCCTTCATCGAGCGCTGGGCGGGCCGGGAATGGGAGCTGCGCGCCCGGCAGCCGGAGGCGGCCGCCGCCCTGCAACGGGCCCTGGAGACGGGGGATGCGGACAACGCCTCTCTGCTGTTCGGCCAGGACGCCGGGCTGATCCACGACATCCCGCCCGCGGGCGAGCTTGTGGAGCGCATCGTGGCCGAAGCGGAAGCCCTCCTGAAGGATCGCCTGCCCAGGCTCGTGCGGGTGGGCTGAGCGGCATTCCTTCGTCTCCCGAACGTGGACAACGGAGGCGGCTGCGCCTTCACGATCGAAAGCCTCCTCGGGCCCTTCCCTCGGCTGAGCGAGACTACGCGCTGTGTCCGGAAAGGCGCGACGATGGCGTGGAACCCCGAAGCCACCGAGCAGGCCCGGGGAAACGTGCGCGCGCAGCTCGCCGAGCTTCTGAGGTAGCGCCGTTTTTTGGCTTGCCCCCGGGGCGAGGCTGGCGCTATGCTTGCCCCAGCCCGTTGTGGGTCGTGAGAGACGAGACCCCATGATGTTGGAGGTGAGCATGTCGGGGAACGTGGCGCAGGTGGGCGTGGGGGAGAGGCTGCGACCGCCGGGTCCCAGCGTGCTGGTGGTGGACGACGAGCCGGGGATCGCTTCTCTGCTTGCGGACCTGCTGGAGCTGGATGGCTACCGGGTCGCCACGGCGCCGAACGGGCGGGCGGCGCTGGACAGGCTCCAGGCGGGCGGCTTCGATGCCATCGTGAGCGACGTGCGCATGCCCGAGCTGGACGGGCCGGGCCTCTACCGAGAGGTGGAGCGGCTCGACCCCGCCCTCGCTCACCGCATGGTGTTCGTGACCGGCAACGTGTTCACCGACGACACGGCCGACTTCTTCGCGGCCACCGGCGCCCCATGGCTCCGCAAGCCCTTCGCGCTGGGTGACGTCCAGCGGGTGCTGCAGCAGGTCCTGGCCCTCTCACGCTGACCCGCCGCCGCTGACCACGCGAGGGGGGGCGCGGCGCCCGGATCCGGCCCCGGGGAGGCCGGCGCAGTAGACTTCTCCCATGGATCTCGCGGACCCGATCCTCCGCTACGCCCCTCCACGCCGGTCCGCACCGAGTACCGCGTCGGCCTCTGCGCCTGGCAGGACCGCAGCATGATCGAGCGCGGCCGCAGTGGGCCTTCGCGACCTTCAGGGAGGCGCTCCGGCCGCTCCAGGAGGCGGGCAAGCTCGCCTATGTGCTCTTCCAGGAGGATGCCCCGGCCATCAACGGCATCCAGATCAAGGAGCTGCTGGGCCAGCCCGTGCCGGACCGCGAGGGGGTCCTGGCCGAGTGGCGGGAGCGCAGGCGGCAGCAGCGATCGCGCCCCCCGGCGCCCTGGCCGAGCGGGGAATGCTAGAATGACGGGCAGCCCCAGAACCGCGCGGAGGAGTGTGAGGTGCCGATCTACGAGTACGAATGCCACGGCTGTCGCCGCCGGGTGAGCCTGCTGGTGCTCTCGCCGTCCACCGCCGCCCCCCCGGTCTGCCCCCGCTGCGGCAGCGCCGAGCTGTCCCGCCTCATGTCACGCTTCGCCACCGTCAAATCCGAGGACGCCCGGCTCGACTCCCTCGCCGATCCCTCGCAGTACGGCGATCTCGACGAGAACGACCCGCGCAGCGTGGCCCGCTTCATGAAGCGCATGGGTCAGGAGATGGGCGAGGACATGGGGGAGGACGTGGCAGGATGCGGAACCACCCCGCAGGCCGCTCAAACAGGTCCAGATGCGAGGCGGCGAGGGAGGCGTACTCGCCGTACGTTGAGCGAGGAGCGACCAGCGCCGTACCTCCGCAGATGGGCCTGTTTCAGCGGCCTGCTAGCTGGGCATGAAGGTCGAGTCTCTCTCCGGCTTCGAAGGGCTGGACGCTGCCCGCTGGAACGCCCTCGTCGCGGGCTCCTCGCTCCCCTCGGTATTCCTCAGCTGGCAGTGGCAGACGGCCTGGGCCCGCGCCTTCCTCGGTGGCCGGGCGCTCGGGCTCCTCGCCGTCTCCGAGGACAGCGGCGCCCTGGCCGGCCTCCTGCCGCTTTACGAAGAGGCCGAGGGCCCGCTCATGCGCTTCGTCGGCGGCGTGGATGTCTCCGACTACCTGGATCTGATCGCGCCGGCAGGGCGCGAGGAGGAGATCTGGGGGGCGCTCCTGGAGCACCGGGCGGCGGCCGCGGGCGAGTGGGACCTGCACGGGATCAGGGCGGCCTCGCCGACGCTCGCGCTGCTGCCCGCGCTGGCGCCGCGCCACGGGATCGAGGCCCGGATCACGCGGGAGGAGCGCTGCCCGGTCCTGGCGCTGCCGCCGACCTGGGATGCCTACCTCGCGCGGCTGTCGGGCAAGGACCGCCACGAGCTGCGGCGGAAGATGCGCCGGCTCGAGGCCGAGCTGCCCGGGACCAAGACCCGCAGCCTGGCTGGCCCCGATGGGTGGGATGAGGGCATGACCGAGTTCCTGCGCCTGCACCGCCTGTCGCGAGCCGGCAAGGCGCGCTTCATGGACGAGACCATGGAGCGCTTCTTCCGCGAGGCCCTCGGGGCGCTGGCCGAGGCGGGGTGGGCGCGGCTCTGGTTCCTCGACTCTGACGGCGCTCCCATCGCCGCCTTCCTCTGCCTGGAGTATGGCGGGACAGTCGGCCTCTACAACTCGGGCTTCGATCCGACCCGGGCTCGCCTGGCTCCGGGCATCGTGCTGCTGGCGCATGTGATCAGGGACGCCATCGAGCGCGGTTTCGCCATCTTCGACTTCCTGCGTGGCGAGGAGCCCTACAAGTACGCCTTCGGTCCGGCGCCCACAGATCTCTTCAATGTCCGGGTGGCGCCGTGAGGCTCCGGGTCGCGATCCTGTCCGTCCACACCTGCCCGCTGGCCGCGCTCGGCGGGAAGGAAACGGGCGGCATGAACGTCTACGTGCGCGCCACCGCCCGCGAGCTGGGCCGCATGGGGGTTCACGTGGACGTGTTCACCCGGTCCCAGAATCCGGGCATCCGCCGGGTGGTGGAGCTGGGAACGGGGGCGCGTGTGATCCACCTGCCGGCGGGCCCCGAGGCGCCCATGGCGCGCGAGGTGGTGCACCGGCACCTGCACGAGTTCGTGGATGGCGTGGAGGCCCACCGCCGCGCCGAGGGCCTCGAGTACGACCTGGTCCACGGCCACTACTGGCTCTCCGGGGTGGCCGGCCTGGCGCTGCGGGAGTCGTGGGGTGTCCCGCTCGTCCAGATGTTCCACACGCTGGGCCGGCTCAAGAACTCGGTGGCGAAGACGCCCGCCGAGGTGGAGCCGGAGATCCGGCTGTCGGAGGAGGACCGGATCGTCCGCCTCGCGGACCGGGTGGTTGCCGCCAACGTGGTGGAGCGCGCGCATCTCGCCTGGTACTACGGCGCCTCGACCGACCGGATCGCCGTCATCCCCTGTGGCGTCGACACCGAGCTCTTCCGGCCCATGCCCCAGCTTGAAGCCAAGAGGCTGCTCGCGCTGCCGCCGGACCCGCTCTTGCTCTACGTCGGACGGCTCCAGCCCATCAAGGGGCTCGAGACCCTCCTGGAGGCCATGACCGCGCTCGACGGGGCCGCCCAGCTGCTCATCGTGGGCGGGGATCAGGACGAGCCGGAGAACGGCCACGCCGACTACCTGAGGGAGCGCGTCAGCGTGCTGGGCCTGAGGGAGCGCGTGAGCTTCCTCGGCGCCCAGCCCCAGGAGCGACTGCGCCTCTTCTACGCGGCCGCGGATGCCACCGTCATGCCGTCCTACTACGAGTCCTTCGGCATGGTGGCACTGGAGGCCATGGCCTGCGGCAGCCCCGTGATCGCCTCGCGGGTCGGCGGGCTCACGACTACTGTGCGGGACGGCGTCACCGGCTTCCTCGTTCCTGAAGGCGACGCAGGGGCGCTCGCCGAGCGCGTGGCCCTGCTCCTCGAGGACAGGGGGCGGCGGGCGCAACTCGGTCGCGAGGCGCAGCGCTGGGCCGCCGAGCACCGCTGGCCATGCGTCGCCGAGGCGGTGTGCCGCCTCTATTCCGACCTCCGCCCCAGCGCCTCCGGTCACCTCGCCCGCGCGCGCTGCCGCTCCAGTCACGGGAGTTCGTGACCCCCGCCCTCGTGCTAGACTGCCGCCCCATGGATGCCCTCCTCGACGTGAGGGATCTCCAGACCCAGTTCGCCACCAGCGGTGGCATCGTGCGCGCCGTGGATGGCGTCTCCTGGGACGTCCAGGCCGGGGAGACCGTGGCCCTGGTGGGCGAGTCCGGCTGCGGCAAGTCCGTCAGCGCGCTCTCGGTGATGCGGCTCGTGGCGGCTCCCGCGGGGCGGATTCTCTGTGGCCAGATCCTCTTCAAGGGACGGGATCTCCTCACGCTCTCCGAGGACGAGATGCGCCGGATCCGCGGGCGGGAGATCACCATGATCTTCCAGGAGCCCATGACCTCGCTGAACCCGGTGCTAACCATCGGCCGGCAAGTCACCGAGACCCTGGAGATCCACCTCGAGATGACACCCGCCCAGTCCCGGACCCGGGCCACGGAGATACTCACGCTGGTGGGGATCGCGGAGCCGGAGCGGCGGCTCGGCCAGTACCCGCACCAGTTCAGCGGCGGCATGCGCCAGCGGATCATGATCGCCATGGCCCTGGCCTGCAACCCGGCGCTCATCCTTGCCGACGAGCCGACCACGGCGCTGGATGTGACCATCCAGGCCCAGATCCTGGAGCTCCTGAAGGACCTGTCCCGCAAGCTCGGCGTCGCGATGCTCATGATCACCCACAACCTCGGCGTCGTGGCCCGCTACGCCGACCGGGTCAACGTGATGTACGCGGGCCGGATCGTGGAGCGGGGGACCGCCCGGGAGATCTACGCCAATCCCCGCCATCCCTACACGCTCGGCCTGCTCCGCTCCGTGCCGCGGCTCGACGAGCCCAAGAAGGCCAAGCTCGCGCCCATCCCGGGGCAGCCCCCGGACCTCACGCGACTGCCGCCCGGCTGTTCCTTCGCCCCGCGCTGCGCCTTCGCCATCGAGCGCTGCCGGGCCGAGCGGCCCGAGCTGGAGACGGTGGGGCCCGAGCACGTCTCGGCCTGCTGGGTGGCAGGGCAGCTGGGAAAGGACGGGCGCGGGTGAGCGACGTCATTCTCGAGGTCCGCGACCTGGTGAAGCACTTTCCGGTGGGCGGCGGCTTTTTCGGGGGCAAGCCCGCCGTGGTCAAGGCCGTGGACGGTGTGAGCTTCTCGATCCGGCGCGGCGAGACGCTCGGTCTCGTCGGGGAGTCGGGCTGCGGAAAGACCACCACGGGCCGCTGCATTCTCCAGCTCGAGAAGCCCACCAGCGGCCAGATCATCTTCGAGGGGCAGGAGCTCACGGCCTTCAGCGAGAAGGAGCTCCGGAAGGTCCGGCGCCGGATGCAGGTGATCTTCCAGGACCCGTACAGCTCGCTGAACCCGCGCATGACTGTCGGGCAGATGATCGCCGAGCCCCTGGCCGTCCACGCTATCGTCCCCGAGCGCTGGGCGCGGAAGGCGCGGGTGACGCAGCTCTTGTCGCACGCGGGGCTCCTGCCGGCCATGGCCGACCGCTACCCCCACGAGCTGTCGGGCGGCCAGCGGCAGCGGGTCGGCGTCGCGCGGGCGCTGGCCATGGAGCCGAGCCTCATCATCTGCGACGAGCCGGTCTCGGCGCTGGACGTCTCGATCCAGGCCCAGATCATCAACTTGCTGGAGGAGCTGCAGGCCGAGTTCGGGCTCACGTACCTCTTCGTGGCCCATGACCTCTCGGTGGTGCGGCACATCTCCGATCGCGTGGCCGTCATGTACCTCGGCAAGATCGCGGAGATCACCGATCGGAAATCGCTCTACGAGAGGCCGCAGCACCCGTACACGAAGGCCCTGCTCTCTGCCGTCCCGATCCCGGATCCCGCGGTGGAGGCGGGCCGCGAGCGGGTCGTCCTCGGGGGCGAGGTGCCGAGCCCCCTCAGCCCGCCGCCAGGCTGCGTCTTCCACCCCCGCTGCCCCATCGCCGTGGACGAGTGCCGGCGCATCGTCCCCGAGCTCCGGGAGGTGCGGCCGGATCATCGGGCGGCGTGCATCCGGATCTGACGGAGCTCGCCTTGACAGGAGGCGGGGGGCTGGCTAAGGTACGGGCACCCGCGGGAACCGTCCCGCCCCTTGCCGGGTTGAAGTTGCATGCGGACGCGCCGTTTCTCGTGGCGCGGAGGTGGCAGATGAGCCCTCTGGCGGGTCCGTCCTTCGTCGTCGCGCTGGCTGTGATGCTGCTCGGCAGGGCCGCCGGTGCTGCGCCGGAAGCCGCCTGGGCCCAGGACAGGCCGCGCCCCTCAACTGGATCTCCAAGGCGGACATCGTCACGCTCCAGTGGCACGGCATCATCCCCCACAGCGCGAAGGTGCGGGGCTGGACCATCACGCCGAGCCACTTCCTCAACAACCAGCTCGACACGGTGTGGCTGACCGAGCAGCTAACGTCACCAGGAGGGAAACCACGTGAGAGCCATGCGAATCCGACCGATGGCAGTGATGGCAGTGATGGCGGTGCTGGCGCTGGGGCTGCTGGTCCAGCCGGGGCTCGCCGCCGCCCAGGACAAGCCGCGCTCGGGCGGCGAGCTGATCTTCGTCGTGCCCTCCGAGCCGCCGTCCTACGACGCCCACCAGGAGGAGACGTTCGGTGTCATCCACCCGATGGCGCCGCATTACAGCACGCTGCTCCGGGTGGACCCCTTCGACAAGACCGGGACCAAGCCGGTGGGAGACCTGGCCGAGTCCTGGACCATCTCCAAGGATGGGCTCACCTACACCTTCAAGCTGCGCCAGGGGGTCAAGTTCCACGACGGCAGCCCCATGACGTCGCGGGACGTCAAGGCCTCCTACGACAAGATCATCTTCCCGCCGGCGGGCGTGAAATCCCTGCGCAAGTCCACGTACCAGAGCGTGGAGGCCGTCGAGGCTCCCGATCCCTCCACCATCCGGTTCCGGCTCAAGTGGCCGGAGGCGTCCTTGCTCCTGAACCTGGCCTCGCCCTGGAACTGGATCTACAAGGCCGACATCCTGGCCAAGGACATGCAGTGGTACGCGAAGAACGTGATGGGCACCGGCGCCTTCAAGTTCGTGGAGCACGTGAAGGGCTCCCACTGGGTCGGCAAGAAGAACCCGGACTACTGGGACAAGGGCAAGCCGTACCTGGACGGCTACCGGGCGATCTTCATCTCCTCCTCCTCGGCCCAGGTGGCGGCCGTCCGCGGTGAGCGGGCCATGATCCAGTTCCGCAGCTTCAGTCCGCCGGAGCGCGACAGCCTCGTGCAGGCGCTGGGCCCGAAGATCACGGTGCAGGAGAGCCCCTGGGACTGCCTCAACTTCGTGTCCATGCACCACGACAAGAAGCCCTTCGACGACAAGCGCGTGCGCCGGGCCCTGAGCCTCGCCCTCGATCGCTACGAGGGCTCCAAGGCGCTGTCCAAGATCACCCTCGTCAAGGACGTGGCGGGCGTCATGGTCCCGGGCACGCCCTTCGCCACCCCACCGCAGGAACTGGAGACGCTGGCCGGATTCGGGCGCAACATCGCCGCCAATCGGGCCGAGGCCAAGCGCCTCCTCAGAGAGGCCGGCGTGCCGGAGGGCTTCTCGTTCACGTTCCGGAACCGGGGCATCCCGCACCCGTACGAGCCCATGGGTATCTGGCTCATCGACCAGTGGCGCCAGATCGGCATCAGCGTCAAGCAGGAGATCATCGAGGCCTCGGCCTACCATCCCATGCTCAAGCGCGGCGACTTCGAGGTGGCGATGGACTTCCAGTGCGGCTTCATCGTGGAGCCGGACCTGGACCTCGGGCGCTTCCTGTCCACCTCGGACGCCAACTACGGCAAGCACAAGGACAAGGTCATCGACGAGCTCTACCTCAAGCAGGCGCGCGCCGCGGACCCCGAGGAGCGCAAGCGCCACATCCGCGCCTTCGAGAAGCGGCTGCTCGACGACGAGGCGCATGTCATCTACACGCTGCAGTGGAACCGGGTCATCCCCCACAGCTCGCGGGTGAAGGGTTTCACCATCACCCCCAGCCACTACCTCAACAACCAGCTGGACACCGTCTGGCTGGCCGAGTAGCGGCAGGCGGAGCCGCCCGGGATCGCATCGCATGGGCAAGTACATCGTCAAGCGCTTCCTCCTGATGATCCCCACGCTGATCGGGGTGGCGGCGCTGATCTTCTTCCTCATGCGGGTGGTCCCGGGCGACATCGTGGAGCTGCGGTTCTCGGGGGAGAGCTCCGTCGCCTCCGAGGAGACGCTGGACAAGGAGCGCGCCCGCTTCGGGCTGGACAGGCCGCTGTGGCGGCAGTTCGCCGACTGGATGTGGGGCGTGGTGCGCTTCGACTTTGGCACCTCCATGTGGACGGGCTCGCCGATCTTCGAGGAGATCAAGCTCCGCTTCGCGCTGTCGCTCCAGCTCGCCATCATGGCGAGCATCGTCGCGGTGCTCCTCGCGATCCCGCTCGGGGTCCTGGCGGCGCTCCGGCAGGACACATGGGTGGACTATGCGGTCCGCGTGGTCTCCATCGCGGGCATCGCGACGCCGTCGTTCTGGCTGGGGATCGTGTTCATCCTGGGGCTCCTGATCGTCTTCAAGTGGTTGCCGCCCATGGTCTACACCCCGTTCTGGGTGGACCCGTGGCAGAACATGCTCCAGCTCATCTGGCCGGCGCTGGCCGTGGGCTACCGCTACTCCGCGGTCGCCACGCGCATGACCCGCTCGGCCATGCTGGAGGTGCTGCGCGAGGACTACATCCGCACCGCGCGGGCGAAGGGGCTCGTGGAGAAGCTGATCCTGTCGCGCCACGCGCTGAAGAACGCCATGCTGCCGGTGCTCACCGTGGTGGGCATCGAGTTCGCCTTCCTCATGGGCGGTCTCGTGGTGACGGAGCAGGTCTTCAACCTCAACGGCCTCGGCCTCCTCTTCGTCCAGTCCGTGGCGCACCGCGACTACACCCTCACCCAGGCGCTGGTGCTGCTCGTGGCCTCCGTCTTCATCGTGGTGAACTTCGTCATGGACCTCATGTACGCCTGGCTCGATCCGCGGATCCGGTACTGATAGATGCGACAGCCACTTCACCGAGGTCGTCGCGTGCGACGACCGTAGATCGAGAGCCATGGCCATCAACCCGCCCGCCGATATGGCTGCCGATCTCGGGCTTGCCGAGGCCCGGCACCGCTGGGTCGCCGCCGCGCTCGACTTCTGCCGCCGCCGGTCGCTCGGCGCCGTCGGGGCCGTCGTGGTGGTCGTCATGATCCTGATGGCGCTGTCCGCAACCGCGCTGGCCCCCTACGATCCCCTGGCTGTGGACTTCGGCTCCATGCTCTCGGCGCCGTCGGCCCAGCACTGGCTCGGCACCGACTCCTTCGGCCGGGACGTTCTCTCCCGGCTGATTTACGGCTCCCGCACCGCGCTGCTGGTGGGCTTCGGGGCGGCATTCTTTGGCTCCACCGTGGGCGCCATCCTCGGCGTGGGGAGCGCCTACTTCGGGGGGCGGGTGGATCTCTACTTGCAGCGTGTGATGGACGTGTTCCTCTCCTTCCCGCTCATCATCCTGGCCCTGGCGATCGTGGCCATCCTGGGCAACACCCTGCAGAACGTGACCATGGCCATCATGGTGCCCATGATCCCCCGCTGCGCGCTCGTCATCCGCTCCTCCGGGCTGGCCATCCGCGAGATGCCCTACGTGGACGCCGCAAGGGCGGCCGGCTTCGGCCACGCGCGCATCATCCTGCGCCACATGCTCCCCAACGTGATGGCCCCCTTCCTGATCATGCTGACCGCCTTTCTGGGGCAGGCCATCCTGCTGGAGGCCTCGCTCTCCTTCCTCGGCCTAGGCGTGCAGGAGCCCACGGCGTCGTGGGGGCTCATGCTGAGGGGCGCCGCGGTGGAGTTCGCGGAGACCGCGCCCTGGATGGCCATCTTTCCGGGGCTCGCCATCAGCCTGGCCGTGTTCGCCTTCAGTCTGTTCGGCGACTCGCTCCGGGACGCGCTGGACCCCAAGCTCCGCTCTCTCTAGCAGGCCGCTGACAAAGGCCCATCTGCGGAGGTACGGCGCCCTCAGCCGCACGCTCAACGTGGCTCGCTCACGCTCGCCCGGATCCCCGGATCCGCTCACCTCGCCTCCGGCTCCGCTCGCCAAGCGGAGTACGCCTCGCGTGCGGCCGTCGGGCGCCGCCTTGCATCTGGACCTTCTTGAGCGGCCTGCGGGAATCTTCCGCAGCCTGGGAGGCCGGGCGGTCAAACGGCTTGACACCCGGGGGGCGGCTTGGTACAAGTACCAGGGTTGCCGCGGTCAAGACCGCGATATGCCACGGGTATTTCGCCGGCATGGCTGGTTAACAGGAGGCCTGAATGGCTTACATCATCGCTGAGCCCTGCATCAACGTGAAGGACAAGGCCTGCGTCGAGGTGTGCCCGGTGGACTGCATCTACGAGG
>JACPCX010000038.1:0-17685 GCA_016184305.1 Candidatus Rokuibacteriota bacterium
GTGGCACATCACGCCGCAGTACCCGCCGCGCACCAAAGTGTCGTCGATCTTGGTCGGCGCCTTTCCTGCGAGCCGCGTCGCTTCGTCGAGCCAGACATTGGCCAGCTTGAGCAGATCCGCCGAGTAGAAGACGTTGTGGATGCCCTTGGCGAAGGTCACGAACCGCATGTTGAAGGCCGCGTCGTCCACGAGCTTGGCGGCGCGGGCGTGCTTCGCGCTCTTCTGGTCGGCGGCCGCCAGCGCGGCCTGCGCATCCGAGAGCTTGGGCACGAGGATGTCGCGCATCCTGGCGAGGGTTCGCGTCCACTGGTCGAGCATCCCCCGGTACTTCTCCCCGTGGCAGGTGATGCAAGCCTGCTCGCTCGGCCTGAAGGTTTGGCCGACGATCTTCGCGAGCCCGGCCGTCTCCTTCGGCGCCACGTGGCACGCGATGCACTCCACGCGCACCTGGAACATGTGGCTGGGGATCATCGGGGTGCCCCGCCCGCCGAGCCCCAGGTACATCCGCACGACGCCCTGGTGCTCGTCCTCGTGACAGCCCCGGCAGTCGAGCTCGCCCTGCCGATGCGGCGGCGCCGGGGCCTCTTCGGGCTTGCCGCCGGCGGGTGGCAGCCGGTGAAGCTGCCCGGGCATCACCCCGCCCGGCGCTGGCGCCGTCTGGCCCTGCGCCTCCCACACCCCGGACACTCCCCCCGCGCTCAAGCCGAGCATGGCCGCGACCAGAACCGCCGCGGGCCTCATGGCTTCACCAGTGCGGCGAGCCGCGCGACGTCGCCACTCCGCGCGGCCGACGGCACGCCGATGCGCGGCGGCAGCTTGTGCTTGATCTCGGTGTGGCAGCGCTCGCACTCGATGTTGCGCTTGGCCACGTGGAAGTCGTGGATCATCGGGGTGTCGGGGTAGCGGTCGAGCTTCTCCGGTTGGTTGTGGCAGGTGTAGCAGCGCGAGCGGGGCGCCTCCCCGTCCCCCTCGACGACGTTCAAATGGCAGCTCTGGCAGGCGATGCCGCGCCTCGTGACCTCCTCGTGGTTGAAGGTGATGGAGCCGACCCGGATGTCCCCCTTCGGGGCCTGGTGGCAGCCTGTGCAGCCGGCGATGGGCTGGAACGTCCGGGCGGTCTTCAGCCCCTTGAAGTGGCAGAGGAAGCAGGAGGAGTCCGTCACCTCGATGTGGCTGCCCACCACGATCTGCGAGTGGCAGGAGGTGCACCGGAGCTGCCGGCCCCGGCGCTCTTCCTCGAGGTGCGGCTTGTGATCGAAGATGATCCCGCGCTTGTAGACCACCTTGCCGTCCAGCAGCCGCCGGTCATGGCAGCCCGAGCGGAGGCAGGCGGCGTCCTCGATCTCGGCGTAGGGCTTCGACGAGTACGTCTGCGTGGCCCACTTCACCACCTGGGCCATCGCCTGGTACTTGACCCAGAGGGTCTCGCGGAAGCCGGGCGGGTAATGGCACAGCACGCAGGTGACGTCCTTGTGCTTGGAGGTCTTCCAGGCGTCGACATACGGCTTCATGATGTGGCAGCTATTGCAGAGGAGCGGGCTGGTGCTGAAATGCCAGAGCCCGGCCCCGCCGGCCCCGCCGGCCACCACCACGATCCCGGCGATGATGAGGATGGCAATGAGGCGGCGCCGGCGCCTCCCAGGCGCGGGCTCGGGCATGGACGTCACCGGGCGGGCCCCATCGTCACCGGACGGGGGGAAACCTGCGCTCTCTTCGTCTCGCCTGAACGTGGAAGATCTCGGGTTGCGGTTCGGCCTCTTCGCCCTGACGGGCTCATCGGGACGCCTGAATGTGGATGATTCCCGGTTGCGGTTTGGCCTCTTCGCCCTGACGGGCTCATCGGGACGCCTGAATGTGGATGATTCCCGGTTGCGGTTTGGCCTCTTCGCCCTGACGGGCTCATCGGAGGAGTGCCGTCGCGATGATCAGGGAGGCGAGGACGAGGCCGATGCTCAGCGCGGTGAATCCCACCACTCGCGCGAAGTTGCGCATCCAGAGCGGCGGTGGGTCCGCCCTCCGCTCATCCAGCCGACCCTCGCGCTTCAGGCGCTCGTACTCCATCGGATGATCGTGCCGGAACTCCTCCTCTGACATCCTCCCCGTGAAGATCACCGGGTCCATCGGGAACTTCTCGGGCCGGATATGCGTGTTGAAGAAGTGGATCGTGAAGATGAAGCCCACCGCCAGGAGCGCCTCGTCGCTGTGGACGATGATCGCCACGTTGAACACCCATCCGGGCAGAAAGCGGGCGAAGAATGTCGGGTACCACAGGAGGAGCCCGCTGCTCCCGATGATCGCGATGCCCCAGAACACTGCCCAGTAGTCGAACTTCTCCCAGTAGGCCCAGCGGTCGAAGCGCGGCCGCGGCCCCAGCCCCACGAAGTAGCGCATGTGCTGCACCATCTGCGCGAGATCCCGCGGCTGCGGCACCATGGAGGTCGGGCCCCAGAAGATGCCGGGCTGCCGTGTGAGGATCAGGCGGGCCACGTAGCCGAGGTGCAAGGCGAAGTAGAGGAAGGTGATGACGGCGAAGAAGCGGTGGAGGTAGCCGGTGGTGAACGGCCCCCCGAGGGCGTGGGACAGCCCCTGGCCCCAGCCGGTCTGCGCGTACTTGAGCGGCAGGCCGGTGAGGGCGAGCCCGAGGAAGCTCACCATGACCATCCCATGCAGGATGCGGTGGTAGAGGTTGAGCCTGAAGTAGTGACGCTCGGGGGCGGTCATGGCTCGGGGGTCCTCTCGGCCGGCCCGCGGCCGCGCCGGAATCGCTCGGCCAGGGACCGCGGCAGCCAGAGCGCCGTGTGCAGCCCGAAGAAGGCGAAGGTGCCCAGCAGGAGGCTCATCATGACGAAGTTCGTGTAGTAGAGGAACGGGAACCGGGCCTTGCTGTGCGGGTCGGCGTGCGGGTGGAACTGGGCGAAGGCCGCCGTGGCCGCCGGATGGCATTGCTGGCACGTGGACACGATGCTCGCCTGCGACACCTTCGAGCGCGGGTCGGAGGGCGGCTGGATGGTGTGCGATCCGTGGCAGTCCGAGCACTTGGCGACCCGGGTGAGCCCGAGCTGCGTTACCTTGCCGTGGAAGGTATCCCGGTAGGTCCTGAGCGACTCCTTGTGACAGGTGCCGCATTCCCGGATGACGTCGAGCTGCCACGGGGCCCCCTCGACCCGCCGGATCTGGTGAGCGCTGTGACAGTCGGTGCAGACCGGCGCCCCGCTGTCCCCCCTGGCGGCCGCCTTGCCGTGGATGGACTCCGCGTATTCCTTCTCCACTCCCGCGTGGCACGTCGCGCACGTCTTCGGGATATTGGTGCGGTAGACGCGTGAGCCGGCGTCGGTGCGCGCCCGGATCTCGTGGGTCCCGTGGCAGTCCGAGCAGTTGGCCGCGACCAGCAACCCGCTCCGCGTCACGGCCCGGCCGTGGATCGAGTCCATGTATTGCTGATAGACGGCCCCGACCTGGATCCCGTGGCGCTTGGCCAGCTCGGGATCGGCGTGGCACTGGGCGCAGGTCCGCGGCAGGTTCAGGTGGTACACGGGCGACTCCGGGTCCGACCTGGCAACCACCGTGTGGGTCGCGCCGTGGCACGAATTGCACGTGGCCGCCTCGAGGTCCCCCCGCTGGCGCGATCGGCCGTGAACGCTCTCCCGGTAGAGGCTCACCTGCTTCTGGTGGCAGGCCGCGCAGGTCTGGGTGGACAGCGAGCCCGCCGGCTTGACATCGTGGGTCCCGTGGCAGGCCGCGCAGGTTGGCGGACGGCTCCCCGTCTCCGCCCTTCGGCTCCCGTGGATGCCCCCTCCCAGCACCGCGCGCTGCTTGTCGTGGCACCCGGCGCAGGACACGGCGGGCAGCCGCTCGTCGTGGGGCGCGGTCGCCGTCTTGTGGCAGGCCACGCACTCGAGCCGCGAGTGGGCAGACCCCTTCAGGAGCGCCTCGTCCACGAACAGCGACGGCGGCTTGCCCTTCGCGGGCGCACCACGGGTGAGGCCCTTGTCGGCGTGGCAACCCAGGCAGTCCTCGGCCTTCGGTTGTGCCTGCTCTGCCTTCGCCGCTGCCGGGGCTGCGGGGGCCCCGGCAGCGCTCGCGACGATGAGGAGCGCGCCGAAACTCAGGACGGCGCCCGAAAGGAGTTCCGCGCTACTTCTTCGTATGGCACTTCTCGCAGTTGGCCTTGTCTTCCACATTGAAGACGACCGCGCTGCCCACCTTCGTCTTGCCGTTGTGGCAGGCGCCGCATTGCTCCCCGGCCTTCATCTTGTCCATGGTCGCCGTGCCCGTCTGCCCCTTCTTCATCTTGAAGATCTTGGTGTGGCAGCCCGTGCACTTCTCGACCTTCTCCTTGTGCTTCTCGTGGCTGAACGTCACCTTCCCGGGGCTGTCCTTGCCCTGGTCGAAGCCGAAGTCGGCCGGTACCTTGGGCTGCGCGAGGCCGGGTCCAGCGCCGAGTGATACCAAGGCGAAACCGGCGACGACCACGACAGCCACGATCCGTGTGAGCCGCATGTCCATGCCTCCTTTGCTCCCCGTTTTCCGGGGTTACCGCGGTGTACTCCTCAGAAATGAGATGAGGTTGCCCAGCTCCTCGCCCGCGAAGCGCGGAAAGAGCAACCCGTGCTCGGCCGCCTTGGCGGCCATGCGGGGCGAGTGGGTCCACATCTCTCATTTGGTCGCGCTCGCCGTGTACCCGAGGTAGGTCAGCACGATCATGTAGAGGATGACAGCGACGCCGATCCATGTGAAGAGCCGGCTGGCTTCGCCCCTCGCCGTCCGCCGATCGAGAAACGGGATGAGCGCGAGGAACAGCCCGCCGACCCCGAAGCCCACGATGCCCACGATCTCGCCCTCGATGCCGAGGACGTAGGCCGGCAGGTACTTGAGGGTCTGGAACATGAACATGAAGTACCACTCCGGCTTGATCCCGGCCGGCGCCGGCAGGAACGGGTCCGCCTTCTTGCCAAGCTCTGCCGGAAGGTACGCGGCCAGCGCCGCCAGGATCGCCAGCACCGAGAGCCACCCCACCAGGTCTCTCAGGAGGAAATTGGGGAGGAATGGCATCGTGCGCCGGGACCCGCCCCGCTCCGCGACGCCGGGAGGCACGCTCATGCCGTGTCGCTGGACGAGAAAGAGGTGGAGCCCCAGGAACAGGGTCGTGAGCGCGGGGAGCACCGCCACGTGGATCCCGTAGAAGCGGGTGAGCGTGGCCCCGGTCACCTCGTCCCCGCCCCGGAGGAGGCGGCCGAGGAATCCTCCGATCACCGGCATGGCCCCCGTGATCTCGGTCCCCACCTTCGTGGCGAAGTACGCCAGCTCGTTCCACGGCAGGAGATAGCCGGTGAAGCCGAAGCCCATCGCGAGGCCCATCAGCCCCATCCCCGAGAACCAGGTGATCTCCCGCGGGGGCGCGTAGGCCTTGAGGAGCAGGACGCTGAAGAGGTGGACGAACAGCGTGAAGATCATGAGGTTGGCCGCCCAGGCATGGATGGAGCGGATGAGCCAGCCAAACTCCACCTCGGCCATCAGGAACTGAATCGACTCGAATGCCTCCTCGGCACTGGGCCTGTAGTAGAAGAGGAGGAGGATGCCCGTCGACACCTGGATCATGAACAGGAAGAGCGTCATCCCCCCGAGGTAGTACCAGGCCGTGTGGCGGTGGACGGGGATCTCCTTCTTCCTGGCGAGCTTCTCCAGCTCCGCAAGACCGACGCGCCTGTCGAGCCACGTCCAGAGCCGGCCGTGCCGCTTCTCGACCGTGGCCATGCTCAGGCGCCCTTGCTCACCACGATCTGGTTCCCGCGGGCGTTGGCGACGTAGGCGTCGAGCGGCCGCGGCGGCGGTCCCTCGATGTTCTTGCCGTTGAGATCGTAGTGGCCGTTGTGGCAGGCGCACCAGATGTGGCTGATGTCGGACCGGTACTGGACGGTGCAGCTGAGATGCGTGCACACGGCCGAGAAGGCCTTGAGCTCCCCCTGGGCTGTCCGCACGAGAATGCCCGGGCGGCTGCCGAACTTGAAGATCTGCCCGGTGTTCGGCTTCACGTCGTCGGGCTTGATCGCCAGCGTCACCGTTCCCGCGGTGGACTCCCCGACTTCGGGCGGGATCAGATAGCGGCCCACCGGGTAGAGCACGGAAAGCAGGAACGCCCCCGCGCTCGTGCCCAGAAACCAGTTGATGAACCGCCTGCGGGTTGCCTCCTGGTCCACCGCCTCGTCAGCCATCGCGTCCCTCCTGCCTCCGGTCCACTTGGCGCATCTTGAGCACGAGCCCCACGATGAGCGCCAGTATGATCACCACGGACACCACCAGCCACTTGCGACGGAAGGCCAGCTCCTGCAGGGCGCGCACGCCGCGCGCGAAGGCCTTGCCGCTCACCGCGAGCCCGGGCTCGACCTCCTTCGCCACCGCGTCCACCGAGAAGGCGTGGACGGCGGTGCGCGCCTTGACCAGGGCTTCGCCGGCGGCGTTCAGGTCGAACGTCGCCTGGCTGACCTCCATGCCGGCATGCTCAGCCTTGAGCAGGATCGCCTGCGCCTTGTCGTGCTCGGTTCGCAGGGCGTCGATCCGCGCCCTCATCTCGGTGGCCGCCTTGCCGCCCTTGTCGGCGTCGGCGTGGCACCCGGCGCATACCGCCTTGTCGCCGAGCCCGAGCATCTCGTCGCTGGTCGGCTTGATCGCATGGTTCTCGTGGCAGGTCGCGCAGCCGGGGTTGCCCATCTCCACGAAGACCTTGTCGTGGACGCTCTTCTTGAAGAGGTCCGCCATGACCGTGTGGCACTGGCCGCAGACGTTCCCGACCCAGGAGATGCCCGGCGGCACGGCCCCGTGATTGCCGTGACAGTCGTTGCAGGTGGGCGCCGAGAGGTCGCCCTTCACCGTCATGGCCTGCGAGTGGACGCTGCTCTTGTACTTCTGCAGCTGGTCGGTCGGGATCTTGTAGCCGGCCATGTACTTGGCATCGGCGTGACAGCGCCCGCACGTGTCGGCCACCCTGAGCGGGTGGACGCTCGACTTCGGGTCGGACGGCGGCCGGATCGAATGGGCGGGATGGCAGCTCACGCACGTGGCCACCTTCGAATCGCCCAGCTCCTTGAGCCGGCGGCCGTGGACAGACGAGGCGTACTCGGTCACCTGATCGACCCGCAGCGAGGGGTTGTACCGCTTCATGAACCCGGCGTCCGAGTGGCACCGGCCGCAGACTTGCGGGATCTGCTGGCGCTTGGGCTTGCCGATATACCCCTTGGCGGGGTCCATCGCCTCCAGCCCGCTCTCCCGCGCGTCGCCGCCGTGGCACGCGATGCAGCCCAGCCCCTTCGCCGCGTGGATGTCTCCGGGAAACTCCCTCGCCGGCCCGGCCAGGCGCTCGTCACCTGTCTCGAGGTGACAGGCCGCGCAACGGTCGGTAGGCGGCGAGGCTCCCTCCGCAGGCCAAGGCGCCAGCATCAGGAGAAGTACGAGGGCATAGCCCAGTCCCGTGAGTCTCATGGCATCCTCTACGGGATCTGCCGCGCGCGCCCGAGCGCCTGAAGCAGGGCCCCGATGTCGGCCATCTCTTGCGGCCGGAACTCGGGCCATGGGCGCTTCTTTCCACCTGGCGCAGCCGCCGTCACCGTCGCGTGGTTCCACAGGCTCGCGACCACTCCCGCGGGAGAGTCGAGCCC
The DNA here is from genome assembly GCA_016184305.1 of Candidatus Rokuibacteriota bacterium. Lineage (GTDB taxonomy): Bacteria > Methylomirabilota > Methylomirabilia > Rokubacteriales > CSP1-6 > UBA12499. Next base: position 7,653 of record JACPCX010000038.1, read on the forward strand.
CCTGGCGCGCGTCAGATCGCTCGCCGGCTTGCCCCGCTCCCCGTAAACGCCGTGGCAGAAGAGGCACCCCTTGTCCACAGCCAGCGCCCATCCGCGGCTGACGCTGCCCGGCTCCGCGAAGTACTTCACCGAGTAGAGGTAGGCCACCAGATCGGCCATCTCCTCGGGGCGGAGCTGGGGGACGGGCACGCCCCGCGCTTGCATGGCCTGCGCCATGGCCGGAACCTTGTTCCAGATAGCCGCGGCAAACTCCAGCGGGCTCCGCCTCACACCGAGCTCCACCAGGTCCGGGCCCACGCGCCCGCCCGCGCCGCCGGCCGCGTGGCACTCGATGCAGCGCTTCTCGGAGAAGAGCTGCCGCCCCACGTCGGCACGGCCGGGGAGCACGTAGAGCGGGCCTTCGCGCGGCCCGGCAGAGGCGGGCACAAGGAAGGCCAGGAGGTCGCGCAGCTCGGCGCCGGTGAAGGTCGGCCGCTCCACTCCCTTGGCCTTCATGGTCTCCGCCATCTGGGGCCCGTGGTTCCACAGGGCCGACGCCACGAACATCGGGGAGGCGAACTGCTTCGTGAAGTCCAGGTTCGGCCCCACGACGCCGCCGATCCCCCCGACCGTGTGGCAGAGGATGCACTTCTTGTCCGAGAAGAGCTTCCTGCCGGTCTCGACGCTGCCCGGCGGGTCGAAGTAGTTCAGTGTGTACAGGAACCCGATCAGATCTCCTGCCTCCCGGCTATCCAGTTTCGGGCGGGGGATGCCCAGCTGTTGCATCCGGTCCGTCATCTTCGGCAGGTGGTTCCACATGGCCGTCGCGAGATCGTAAAAGGACCGGGGTCGCTGGATACGCCCGAGATCGGGGCCGATCTTTCCTCCCACCCCATTGACCGAATGGCACTTGACGCATCCCTTGCCGCCGAACACCCGTGATCCGGCCAGGGGATCCTGGCTCGGGCTGAAGACGGGCTGCGCCCAGGCCGCACCGAGAGGCACGAGCAGGAACGCGGCGACGACGGTCCACTTCACGCTGCTCCGCATGGGCAACCCCTTCCGCCGGGTGACCGGCAGCCGCCGGGAAGAGGCCTCCCGGCGGCTGGCTGCGACTGCTTCGACCGCTGCTACTCGAACTTCAGCTTGAGCACCCCCGGCGTGTAGGCGTGACGCACCTGCGTGTTGTCGAACACGGACACGCCGCAGGAGTATTCTTTCTTCAGATCGTTGAACTGTACATCGAACTGGCTGCCGGTTGAAAGCTTCCTCCAGAACACCGTCGTCCACACCCCGTCCTTCCAGGCCATCTTGGCCAGATCACATCCCGTGACGCATGCCCATCGGCTGGTTCAGCAGCACGATGCCCGCCACGGTGAATGCGAAGGAGAGCACGGCCATGGGCACAAGGGCGCGGCTGGCGGCTCGCGGATCGCCGTACACGCGGAGCGCCGTCCGCTGGCCCGCCACCAGTGACAGCACGAAGAAGCCCGCGAGGATGCCCATCTGCAGGAGCCCGATCACCGCTTCCGAGGCCAGCGGCGCCTGCTTCCAGTCGGGGACGCCCAGCCACAGCGGGGTGTACAGCCCCACCGCCCGCTGCACCGCAGGCACGATGCCCCCGCCCTCGAGGAGCAGGTGGGCGAGGTTGTGGGCCAGGTGCAGGGCGAGTCCCACCGGGATGAACATGTAGCCGAAGGTGACGAAGGTGCGACGGGGCCCGAGCCCCTGCTGGCCTGCCAGCCGATCGGACAGCCGGGCGCCCCCGTACACGACGGCGGGAATCGCCACCAGCGCCCCGACCAGGAGAATGCCCGTCTCGATCATTCCGAGATAGGTGACGGGCTTCAACGCGCCGCGCGCCCAGCCCGGCAGCCAGCGGGCCAACTGGGAGATCAGGCCCGGCCAGGCCGAGAGCATCTGCGCCGTCACCACCAGGGTGATGCCCACGAGGGCCACGGCCAGGTACGACTCGTCGAGGAACCGCCGCCCCGACGCCCAGAGATCCTTGCCGAAGGCCCGGAAGCGCAGGGCCAGGTTGTCCCGCGAGCAGGCGTTGAGGCATTCGCCGCAGAGCGTGCAGTAGTTGTTGCGGTCGAGCGCCTGCGGAAACTCCAGCATCGGACAGCCGCGGCCGCCGGCGCCGCCCTGGTAGCACTCCTTGTCGCGGTGGGACCGGCACTGCAGCGCGTCCTTCGCTCGGAGCTCGACCGGCGCGGTCATGGAGTAGATCCCGATGAGCCCGCCAATCGGACAGAGGTACCGGCAAAAGCTCCGGCGCTCGAAGAAGAGGCCCACCGCCACCGCGAACACGGCGAAGAAGACGACGATCCACGCCGTCACCAGCGGCGAGCGCACCACGCCGAGCTGCTCGTCCGCCCAGGTGAGCAGGACGAACATCCCCGTGGCCCACCAGATATTGCGGAAGGGCTTCGGCAGCCGGCGGGCCGCCCTCGCCAGCCCCGAGGTCCACTCGTTGAGCGCGCCGAAGGGGCAACCCAGGCACCAGACGCGCCCGAGGAGCACGAAGGTGAAGATGATGCCGGCCCACCAGATCGTCCACGTGAGCTTGGTGGCGAGGTTGACGCCACCCTCCTGGACGTCGAAGAAGCCCAGGAAGACGATCACGCCCATGAGCAGGAGCAGCGGGACTTGCAGCGCCGGCTGGAACAGGCGGGAGGTCAGGGTCCCGCGAAGCCACGGTGAGGCCAGGAGATCGACGGGCTCTCGCGAGGGCACACCGAGCCGCGCCCGCATCCCGACCAGGTAGAGCCCTGCCAGCGCGCCCCCTCCCAGCAGCGCCACCAGTGTCCACGCGGCCGCGCCCATGCCCGCCGCCCCCGAGACGGTGATAGGCAGATCCACCACCAGCCCAGGCTCGAAGCGTTGCCCCTCGAGGGAGGCGAGCACCACGCGCACGCGATGCTCGCCCATCCTGGAAGGGGTGACGGTGACGACGTAGCTGCCTGCCCACGTCACCTCGAGGGCCGGCCGCGGGTCCGGCGCTGCGCCATCGGCGCTGAGCCCGATCAGCACGGTCCCGCCGGAAACGGGATCGCCGGAGCCGCCGCGCCCGACCCTGGCCACCACCTGCCCCGGCTCTCCGAGCCGCAGCGGACCCGTCCCGCTCAGCAGCTCGATCTCGTACCCGGCCACCGTGGCGGTGGCCCCCAGCGGGACCGCCGAGCCATGCTCGCCATGGGCCGCGGCGAGGGCCGGCAGGAGCGTGACCAGCGCGGTCACCAGCACTCGGAGCATCATCGCCCGTACTTGCGATCGATCTCGGCGCGGATGCGCGCCACGGAGTACCCCGCCTTCGCCAGTCGAGACGCGTCCAGCGCCTCGTCCATGCAGATGTCTCAGGTGGCGGCGTGGCCGTCGGTGTAGCACGACAGCAGGCTCTTGTGCCCCATGTGCTTGTCGCACTCGCAGTAGCAGTACAGCTGGTCGAGAATGCCGGGGATCTCGCGAGCGACCTGGTGCGCGACCCGCGCCTTGCCGACGAAGCGCGCCGGGTCCAGCGTCGGCCGCGTCTCCCGCCGCGCCACCCGCGCGACCGGAGCAGCCGCCGTCAGCGTCGGGGCCGGGCCGGTCGCCGTCGATTCACCCGTGCTCGCGCGCCACGCCACGGCTCCCGCCGCGCCGGCCAGCGCCACGGCGCCGATGATGATCCAGAGCAGCGGACGCCGCGCTCCGCCTCGACGCCCTTCTGACCCAGAACGTTGGGTCCCAGCCATCGTGTCCTCCCACGCGGCTCATCCGGCCGCTCGCTGTGACTCCACGCAACGTCTGTGCCATTTCCAGGCGCTCGCTAACCATCTGGCACATAAGGCCTCAGTGGGCGAGCCCCGGCCGCCCGGCGCGGCGGCGGAGCCCCCCCTGGGGCGATGCCGCCCCAGGGGCGCAGCGGACTGGCCCCGAGGAGCCCATGGCGATGGGCCGAGACCCGCAGCGGTCTCATGTCCTTAACGAATGCTGCCAAGGAGTACCTCCCCGGCTTCACGGTGGAGACGGTACTGCCGTTCGCCGGCAGACGCATGCTCGCCTACCAGGCGGAGCTGAAAGGCCCCAAGGGAGAGGCGCGGACGCTCCACGTCAACCCGTGGGGGAACGTGATGCCCTTCCCGGGCCCCATGGGCCGCTGAAGGTTCGTCGAAGGCGGGGCGCCCGACGAGACCGCAGGGTAGCGCGGTCGACGCGGGCGCCCCCCGAGACGACCACTGATCCGCGAGTGATAGAATCCCGCGTTGAGGCCCTCATGAAGCTCTCCTGGCTCCCCCGCTACTTCCTGGCTTCCCTCGCGCTCCTTCTGGTCCTCGTGGCGCTGCACACCGCCTGGGCCGCCCGCCGCACCCAGCGCGAGCTCCTCGCGCAGATGGAGGAGAAGGGCCTCGCGCTCGGCGAGGCGCTGGAGGCCTCGAGCCGCGCCGCGATCCGCGGCAACGCCCTGATGGAGGAGATGATCGCCCAGCGGCTCCTCGATAACGCGCGGCTCATCGATCAGCTCCTCTTCTCCCCGCGCTTTGACGCGGGGGACCTTCCGCGCATCGCGGCCATGAACCGCCTCCGGCGCGTGGACCTGCTCGACCCGCAGGGCGCCCCGTACCCCCTGGCCGCCCTGCGCCCGCCCATGGGCCGGCCGGGGGACATGGGCGCGATGATGCGCGGGATGATGCCTCACCCGCCTGGCGCGGGAGGCCCCGCGGGGGAGCATCCGCCAATGCCCATGTACATGTGGGGACGCCGCTGGGGTGCCGGGGATGAGGACGCCCGCTCCGCCCCACCCGCCATCCAGGATCGCAAGTTCTGGGAGGGCAGCCTCTTCGGCGTGGCCGTCGGAGCCCGGGCCTTTTCCGGCATCATCGCCGTCCACGCCGACGCCGACTTCGTGCTGAACTTCAGAAAGGAGATCGGCGTCGACGCGCAGCTCCAGGAGCTGGCGCGCCGCTCCGGGATCGAGTCGGTGGCGCTCCTGGATCGGACCCTCACCGTGGTGGCGCACTCCGACCCGGCGCGGGTGGGCCGGCGCGAGGAGGACGCGGCGATCCGCGCCGCGCTCGACGGCGCCCGGACCTCGAGGCGCCTCGTCCGCGACGAGCATGGGGCGCAAGTCCTCGAGGTGCTCCACCCGGTGCTGGCGGCGGGAACACCCTCGGGGCTCCTGCGACTCCTGCTCTCCACGGAGCCCATGGAGCGCGCGTGGCTGCGCGACCGGAACGCGGGAATCCTCCTCGGCGCGGCTGTCCTGGCGCTCGGCACGATGGGTCTCGCGCTCATCTTCTACACACAGCACCGTCATCTGAAGGAAGTCCGGGCGCTCGAGGCAACCATGGACAGGCGGGAGCGGCTGGCGACGCTCGGCGACATGGCGGCGACGGTGGCACATGAGGTGAGGAACCCGCTGAACGCGATCTCCATGGGCCTCCAGCGGCTCGGCGCCGAGTTCCGGCACCCGGAGGACCAGGAATACCCTCGCCTCGTCGGCCTCATGCAAGGCGAGGTGACGCGGCTCAACGGGATCGTGGAGGAGTTCCTCTCCCTCGCCCGTCCGCTCTCGCTCTCCGTGTCGCCCACCGAACCGGGCGATCTGCTTCGCAACGTGGCCGGGCTCGTGGAGGGTGAGGCAGCGCGCGCCAGCGTTCGGCTGGTCGTGAGCGTGCCGGATGGCGTTCCGGCACTCCAGGCGGATCGCGAGCGGCTCACCCAGGTCCTGCTCAACGTGGCGCTCAACGCCATCCAGGCCATGCCCGACGGCGGCACGCTCACCTTCCATGCTGCGGCCTCAGGGGGCACAGCCACCGTCACCGTCAGCGACACCGGCGCCGGCATCCCCGCCGACATCCTGCCGCGCATCTTCGAGCCCTACGTGACGACCCGGGCGCGGGGGCTCGGCCTGGGGCTCGCCATCGCGCGGAGGATCGTGGAGGCGCATCGCGGCCGCATCGAGGCTGAGAGCGAGCCCGGCCGCGGAAGCCGTTTCATCATCAGGCTCCCGCTCGGCGGACCGGTCCGTGGCTGAGCCCTTCCGCATCCTCGTGGTGGACGACGAGCCCGCGCAGCGCGAGCTGGTCTCGGGCTTCCTCCGCAAGCGCGGTTTCGGCGTGGATGAGGCCGCCGGTGGACTGGCGGCGCTCGCGCGCTTCACCCAGGAGCCCTTCGATCTGGTCCTCACCGATCAGCGCATGCCCGATCTCTCCGGGCTCGACCTCCTCCAGCGCCTCCGGGCGGTGACGCCCGAGGCGGCGGTCATCGTCATGACGGCCTACGGGACCATCGAGACGGCGGTGGGCGCCATCAAGGCGGGCGCCACCGATTATCTGAGCAAGCCGATCAACCTGGACGAGCTCCTCCACCGCATCGAGCGGGTGCGCGAGCGACAGCGCCTCCTCGGAGAGAATCTCGAGCTGCGCGCGGCGCTCGAGGAGCGGCACCGCGTCGAGGGGATCATCGGCGACAGCGGCCGGATGCAGGAGGTCCTCTCCCTGGTGAGACGGGTGGCTCCCAGCGACGCCACCGTCCTCATCCGCGGGGAGAGCGGCACCGGCAAGGAGCTCATCGCCCGCGCCATCCACCACGCGAGCCCGCGGGCCGGAGGTCCCCTGGTGGCCGTCAACTGCGCGGCGCTGCCCGAGGGCCTGCTCGAATCGGAGCTGTTCGGCCACGAGAAGGGCGCCTTCACGGGCGCCGCGGCCTCCCGCAAGGGGCGCTTCGAGCTGGCCGACGGCGGCAGCATCTTCCTCGACGAGATCGGCGACCTGCCGCTCCACCTCCAGGTGAAGCTGCTGCGCGTGCTCCAGGAGCGGCAGTTCGAGCGCGTGGGCGGCACCAGGACCATCCCCGTCAATGTCCGCGTGCTGGCCGCCACTCACCGGAACCTGGAAGCCCTCGTGCGCGAGGGGCGCTTCCGCGACGACCTCTACTACCGCATCAACGTGGTGACGCTCCTCCTGCCGCCGCTCCGGGAGCGGCGCGAGGATCTGCCGCCGCTCATCGAACATTTCCTGACGCGCTTCGCCGGGAAGAACGGCAAGACGATCCGCGGTCTCACCCGCGAGGCGCGCGACGCCCTCCTCCGCTACGACTACCCCGGGAACGTGCGGGAGCTGGAGAATCTGATCGAGCGCGCCGTGGTGCTGACGCGCGACGAGGTAATCGGCAAGAGCGACCTGCCACTTTCCCTCGACGAGCAGGGGCCGGAGGGAGAGGCTCCCGCCGGGCTCGTGGCGGCCGTGGAGGGCCTCGAGCGCCGGATGATCCGCGACGCGCTGTCCCGCGCCGGCGGCGTCCAGACGCGCGCCGCCGAGCTCCTCGGCATCAGCGAGCGCGTGCTGCGCTACAAGCTCAGCAAGTACGGGCTGGCCGGCGATCGCTGACTCGGGACCACGCTCGCCCGTGACACGGGGCGTGGGAACTACCCCTTCACGTTGGCGATGGGCTTGAGCGAGACAACCTTGCGGGAGATGTCCAGGCGGTGGAGAACGTCCACCACCGCGTCGAGGTCCTTGTAGGCGAAGCCCGCCTCCTCCGCCACGCCGGACCTCGACGCCGCGCGCACCAGGATGCCGCGCGACTCCATGTCCTTGAGCAGCGTCTCTCCCCGGACCCGCTTCTTCGCCTGAGCGCGCGACATGGTCCGTCCGGCGCCATGCGCGGTGGAGCCCCAGGTCTCCTCCATCGCATGCGCCGTGCCCACCAGGAGTGCGGACCCGGTCTCCATGGAGCCGCCGATGATCACCGGCTGGCCGATGTCGCGGTAGGCTTCGGGCACGTCCGGCGCGCCGGGGCCGAAGGCGCGCGTGGCGCCCTTCCGGTGCACGACCAGCTCGAGCCACTCCCCGCCGACGCGATGCCGCTCGACCTTGGCCGTGTTGTGGCAGACATCGTAGATCACCGAGAGCCCGAGGGCATGGGGGTCGCGGCCGAACATCTTGGCGAAGACCTCCCGGATGCGGTGGGTGATCAGCTGGCGATTGGCGAAGGCGCTGTTGGCGGCAGCCGTCATGGCGGCGAAGTAGGCCTGCCCCTCTGGAGAGCGGAAGGGCGCGCAGGCCAGCTCACGGTCCGGCACCTTGATGCCGTGGCGAGGCATCACCTCGTCGAAGCGGCGGAGATAGTCCGTGGCGATCTGGTGGCCGAAGCCCCGCGAGCCGCAGTGGAGCATGACGAGCACCTGCCCGGGCGCCTCGATGCCGAGCACCCTGGCGAGCCGCTCATCGTGGATGCCCTCGGGCGGCACCACCTGGATCTCGAGGTAATGGTTCCCCGAGCCGAGCGTGCCGAGCTGCTCCAGCCCACGCGAGACGGCGCGCTCGCTCACATGGGCCGCGTCGGCGCCCGGCAAACAGCCGCGCCCCTCGATGTGGTCCAGGTCCTCGGGCCAGCCGTAGCCCTCGGCCACGCACCACCCGGCCCCCTCCACCATGACCCGGCGGAAGGCCTTGTCGCTCAGGCGCAACAATCCCCTGGCGCCCACTCCCGACGGCACGGCACTGAACAGCGCGTCGATCAGCTCGCGGAGCCTGGGCCTCACCTCGGCCTCCGTGAGCCCGGTCCGCAGCACGCGCATGCCGCAGTTGATGTCGAAGCCGATGCCACCCGGGGAGATCACCCCGGTGTCGGCGCGGAAGGCCGCCACGCCCCCGATGGGGAAGCCATAGCCCCAGTGGCCATCGGGCATGCAGAGGGCCGCCCGCACGATCCCCGGCAGACAGGCCACGTTGGTCACCTGCTCGAAGACGCCCTGGTCCATCTGGGCAAGCAAGGCCTCGGACGCGTAGATCCGCGCGGGAACCCGCATGCCGGGTTTCTCCGTGAGCGGGATCTCCCAGATGCAGTCGCCGGCCGGTATCACCTTCATCGCCCCCCCCGGGGGTCAGGTCTTGCAATCCAGCATTTGCGATAATGCAAGACCTGACCCCATCCGGCTCAGATGTCGATGACCACCTGGGCCCGCCACCCCGACCCGGCCGGCTCCACGGCGAACCTGTGGAACGTGACGGCCTTCGGGTCCGCCCTGAGCGCGGTGCGCTCCGGATCGATGCTCCCCCCTTCGAGCCGCGCCGCCAGTCGCCAGGGGCTGGCGGTGGTGACGCGGACCTGGGTCCGGATGAAGACCTCACGGTCGCGATCCTTGAGGAAGATCAGCTCCGAGAGCCAGTCGTAGAAGAGGAGGTCCACCGCCCCGGCGCCGAGGCTCACCGTGCGCTCGACGGTCGGCGCCACGGTGACCGGGTCCACCATCAGCTCGCAGAGCGCGCGGGCAGCAGTCTCGAAGAGGTCGTCGAGGCTGTCGCCCTCGACCTCGAGGGCGCAGTCCGCCACCGCGATCTCCTCGAGGACCGTGTAGCGCCCCACGCCGGGCGCCGCTCGTGCTGCCGCGGCTACCCGGCGGCCTCGGCCATGATCGCTTCCAGCGTCCGCTCCACCTCCTCGGCGACGCCTCGGAGCTCGGGGTTCGGGTAGAGCGCGATCATGGCCGTGGGCTTGATGGTGGCGAGCCTGGTGCCGCCCCCCTCCTCGTAGGCCGAGATGCGGCAGGGCAGCGCCGTCGAGATCTCGAGGTTGGCCTCGAGCACCTTCTTGGCCTGGTGCGGGTTGCAGACCTCGAAGATCCGGCACTGGCGGGCGAACTCCACGCCCTTCTTCGCCATGGTCTCCTGAAGGTCGTGCACGCCGAGCACGCCGAACTTGTGGCGGACCACGGCGGCCTCCAGGTCCTTCGAGAGCTGCTCCATGGACTTCTTCGACTCGATGATGTGCAGCATGGGTCGCCTCCTTGGGGTGATGGACCTCACGCGGCCGCCGGGGCCGGCGCGCTGCCATGCGCCCTGGCCCGGCCGCGCTCGGCCAGGTAGTAGAGCACCGGCACCGCCATGCGGGAGAGCAGCGTGGAGGCCACCTCCCCCGCCATGAGCGAGATCGCCAGGCCCTGGAAGATCGGATCGAACAGCATGACGGACGCCCCGACCACCACGGCCGAGGCGGTGAGCAACATGGGACGGAAGCGCACGGCGCCCGCGTCCACCACGGCCTCGGCGAGCGGCATGCCCTGGCC
>JACPCX010000196.1:0-3022 GCA_016184305.1 Candidatus Rokuibacteriota bacterium
GAGCCCGGTCAGGATGGAGGGCATCACCGCGGGCAGCACCACCCGCAGCGTCGTCTCGAGCTTGGTCGCCGACAGCGCGAGGGAGGCCTCCCGCACCCCGCGCGGGACGGCGGCGAGTCCCTCCTCGGTGGCGACGATCACGACAGGCACGGTGAGCAGCGCCAGGGTCAGCGACGCCCAGAGAATGCCGCCCGTGCCGTACGTCGGCGTGGGCAGGGCATCGGGATAGAAGAGCCGGTCGATGGAGCCGCCCACGATGTAGATGAAGAAGCCCACGCCGAAGACCCCGAAGACGATGGAGGGCACCCCGGCCAGGTTGTTCACCGCGATGCGCACGGCGCTCACGAAGGGCCCCTGCGTGGCGTACTCGCGCAGGTAGAACGCGGCGAGCACACCGAGCGGCGTGATCAGGACGCTCATGATGATCACCATCATGACGGTGCCGAAGATGGCCGGGAACACGCCGCCCTCGGTATTGGACTCGCGCGGCTCGTCGGAGACGAATTCCCAGACCCTGGCCGCGTAGTGCCAGACCTTGGCGGGCCCGCTCATGCGGTTCGGGAAGTAGACGTCCAGGACCTGCGCCAGCGGCAAGGCCTTCTCCTTGCCCGCGTCTGCCGCGACCACGACGCTCGCCCCCTGCCGCTTGCGGAGCTCGCCGAGGCGCCTCGCCTGCTCCGTGTAGCGGACCTGGAGCGTGGCCATCTCCTGCTGAAGGGCCTCCACGTCGGGCCCGCTCGTGACCCCCTTCCGATCGAGGCTCTTCAGGCGGAGACGGATCTTCTCCTGGGCGAAGTTGATGGCGCCGATGTCGCGGGTCTCGATGCGGCGGGCCTCGGCGCGCACCCGCACCGCCTCCGGCAGCCGCGTCCGCACCTCGACCCAGCCCGCCTCGGACCCCGTCGCCACGACGGCGTCGCCGTCCCGGATCTCCTTGACGGTGCCGACGAGAAGCCCCCACTCCGTCCGCTCGATCACGGCGACATCCGGCGGGTACTCACGCCGGGCGATCTCCGCCTCGTCCACCCAGTTGAAGTCCGCCCCGTAGAGATCCCGGTTGGCGACCTTGAGCTTGATCCGGGACTGGCCGGGCTGGCCGGGGATGGCCTCGCGGTCCGCCACCTGGCCGGTCATGATCTTGCCGTCGGCCAGCGTGAGGCGGATCACGTCCTTGGGCCAGAAGAAGCCGAGCCCGTTGTAGAGGATGAGACCGATGAGGCCGGCGACCAGGAGGAGGACGAAGGCGAGCGCGCCCCCCGTGAGCCAGATGAGCGGCTCGCCGCTCCGCCATGTCTTGGCGAGGCTCGGTCTCACAGGTAGCGGTACCTCTCTCGGAGCCTCAACCGCACGAGCTCGGCGATGGTGTTGACGGCGAAGGTCAGACAGAAGAGGAGGAAGGCGGCGAGGAACAGGACCCGGAAGAGCGTCCCACCCTCCGGCGCCTCGGGCAACTCCACCGCGATATTGGCCGAGAGCGCCCGGAACCCGTTGAAGATGCTCCAGTCCATCACGGGGGTGTTGCCGGTGGCCATGAGCACGATCATGGTCTCGCCCACCGCGCGCCCGAACCCGATCATGATCGCCGAGAAGATCCCCGGGCTGGCGGTGGGCAGGACGATGCGCAGCGCGGTCTGCCAGCGCGTGGCGCCGAGGGCGAGGGAGCCCGCCCGCAGATGCTGGGGCACATTGGCCAGCGAGTCCTCGGCGATGGTGAAGATGATGGGGATCACGGCGAAGCCCATGGCCACGCCGACGACCAGGGAGTTGCGCTGGTCGTAGGTGAGCCCGAGCGTGGAGAGCAGCCATCCGCGGTAGTTGCCGCCGAGCAGGGTCGCCTCGACGAGACCCCCGAGTGCGAAGGCCCCCCAGGCCCCGACCACCACCACGGGCAGGAGGAGGAACACCTCCGTCCCCGTCCTGAAGCGGCCGCGCACCGAGGCGGGCAGGCCGCGCCAGGCCACGAAGGCAGCGAGGATGCAGACGGTTAGCACCAGCGGCAGCAGGAACAGGCCCGGCACGATGCGCTCGATCATGGGGGCCAGCCACAGCCCCGCGAGGAAACCGAGAACGACGCTCGGCAGGGCCGCCATGATCTCGACGACCGGCTTGACGTACCCCTTGACGGTCGGGTGCATGAAGGGACCGCGAAGAGCAGGGCGTAGACGGTGCCCTTGAGCGTCCCGTAGATGAGCGGCGTCAGGCTCAGCTTGGCCTCGAAATCGTCGGTGCCGCCGGTGGACTGCCAGACGTACTCCGGCGTGGAGTAGCCCTCGTACCAGACCTTCCCGAACACCGTCCTGAGCGTGATCTCCGGGTGCGGGTTGTCCACCTCCCACTGCGACCACAACCCCTTCCCGTCCACCGTCAGGATGCCGTCGGTCTTGGGCGCGAAGACAACGCTCCGGACGTCGCCGGCGGGTGCGGGCGGGGAGAGCAGGGTCTTGCCGGAGGTGCCGTAGCTGATGTGAAGCTGGCCGGAGGCATCCGCGGTGACGAAGCCCTTGTCCCGCTTCGAGGCGCTGATGGCGACGACAGGACCCGCATGCGGGGTGAACTCGTGGATGCGCGTCAGCCTCCGCTCGCCCCCCTGCGGGGGCGACACGACCTGCCAGGTGGACACCCCACCTCTCGCGTCGCCCACCACGAGCGTGCGGTCGCCGATCAGGAACCCGAGCGCGGTGATCGGCGTGTCCGGAGCCCCGCCCACGGTGACGGCCTCCCCGGCAGTCGGGCTCTCCCGGTCGCGCATGTCGTAGCGGAGGACCCAGCCGCGCGAGGTGCCGATGAACAGGTTCTCGCCCCGGCCGTCGAGCCTCAAGGCCGTGATCTCCCCGTCCACCGAGACGGCAAGCGTTGTGAGGGACTCCTCGCGCCGGCTTCCGCCAATCAGCGCCTTCTTCTCGACGACCGAGTGCAGCGCCAGCTCCGTGGGGCCCACCTGGGCCACCGTCACCGGGCCCGTCCCCGTCGCCGCGAAGGCCAGCCGGCGCAAGGGCCGGTTGCGCTCCGGATCGAGCGCCAT
>JACPCX010000181.1:0-44077 GCA_016184305.1 Candidatus Rokuibacteriota bacterium
CGCGGGCGGAGAGGCGGCGGAGGCCCGCGCAGGCCTCCGGGAGCCCCGGGTTGAGCCTCAGCGCCTCGGCGAAGCGGACGGCAGCGCCGCGGTCGCTCCCGGTCCGCGCGTAGAGCTCGGCGATGATGGCGTGGTAGGGCGCCTGATCGAGTGAGAGGCGGAGCGTCTCCTCGTAATGCGCCGCCGCAGCGGCGATCTGTCCCTCCGCGGCGTGGGCTCTCGCGAGATTGGCGTGGGCCGCCCGACTCTCAGGATTGACGGCGACCGCATGGCTCCACAGCGTCACCGAGTCGTGCCACGCGGCCGCCTGCTGCCAGGTCAGCGCGCCGAGCGCGGCGATCCACACGGCGAGCACGACGCGGAGCACGCGGGCCCCCGCCCATTGCCGCGCGGCGGCGCCGCCCACGAGGAGCGCCCACCCGAGGCAGGCCAGGTAGCTGTAGCGGTCGGCGACGACCTGAGGGCCTCCCTGCACGAGCCTCAGCACGGGAAGCAGGATCACGACGTAGAGGCCCCAGGCGGCGGTGAAGGCCGGCCATCGCCGCCACGTGGTGGCCGCCAGCACGGTGCCCCCGATCACGATCCCGAAGTGCAGCCATGTGACGCCCACGGGGAGCTGGTAGAGCGGCGACAGGTCGACGGGCAGGAGCGTCGCGAGCAGGTAGAAGGCGACCCCGTAGACGCCGATCACCGCCCGCAGCGAGACAGGCAACTGCCGGAGAGAGGGCGTGGTGCCCAGGGGCGCCAGCGCCTGGAAGGCGACGAGCGCGGCCGCTGCGGCCAGCACCACGAACGGGAGCTTCTCGATCCAGACTCGCCGGTAGCGCCAGCCGCGGGGGCCGCCGAGGCGGCGCAGGGGATAGACGTCGAGCACGACCAGGACGACGGGGAGCGTGAGCGTGCTGGCCTTCGCCAGGAGGGCTCCGGCGAAGAGCGCCACCGCGCCCCAGTACCACGCCGCCCGCCGCCTCGCCCCGTCCTCGACCCCCCTCAGGTAGGCGAGGGCGGCGGCGAGGTAGAGCATCCCCGAGACAACGTCGCGCCGCTCGGTCACCCACGCCACCGACTCGGCGCGGAGCGGATGCACGGCGAACAGGAGCGCCGCCGCGGCGGCGCCGATCCGCAGGCTCGGCTCGCCGGTTGTCGCGGGGAGGGCCAGGCGGAGGAGGCGCAGGGACAGGAAGTAGAAGAGAAGCGCCGCGCCCGCATGGAAAAGGAGGCTCGTGAGGTGGTACCCGCGGGAATCCATGCCCCAGAGGTTGTGGTCCAGGCCGAGGGTGAGCCACGTGAGCGGCGTCCAGTGGCCCATGTGGTACGCCGTGACCATCCACCGGAGCTGCTGCGGGCCGAGCCCCCGATAGTGAATGTTGCGCAGGAAGTTCTCGTCGTCGTCCCAGTTGACGAAGCCCGCGTCGAGCACCGGGAGGAAGGCGGCGACGGTGACGAGGACCACCAGACACGGCGCAACCCATCGGATCCAGCGAGCGCATCCAGCGCAGCCGCCGGCGGACGAGGGTTGCGGATCCGCGGCCATCATCCGCGCCCCGGGGCACAGCGCTCGATCTCGGCGGGAGTGACGCCGAGGGCCTGGGCTGCGAGCCTTGCGTTCTGGCACGCCTCGGGGTAGCCGGGCTGGATGCGCAGGGCCTGGACAAACGCCTCGAGCGCTGCGTCCGGCCGCCGCCGGAGGGCGTAGGTGACACCCAGGTTGTTCCAGGCCTCGGCATGCCGGGGCAGCAGGGCGAGACCGGCCCGGTACTGCGCGCCAGCCTCCTCCAGGGCGCCACGCTGCTGGAGCCTCAGCGCCAGGGCGAAGGCAAGCCGGCCGCGGGCCTCGGGTTGCGTCACCGGCACCTCGGCGATGGCCGCCCGCAGCTCCCAGATCGGGGGTCGCGGCCCGATCACGAGCGGAAGGGCGGCGGCGAAGGCGCGCCTTGCCTCGGCGCCGGCGCCCTGGGCCGAGAGCGCCAGGCCGAGCCTGATCCCGGCCACCGCCTGGGCGGGATCGAGCGCCAGCGCCTCGCGGAAGCGGCGCGCGGCCTCCGCGTGATCGCCTGCGCGCTGCTCGACGACGCCGCTCTCGGTCACGAACCGCGCCCGGAGCGCTCGGAGGTCGGGCGGCACCCGGTCGAGCGAGCGGCTCCAGTGCTCGCGCGCCTCGGGAAGCCGCCGCTTCTCGACCAGCGCCCAGCCGAGGTAGAAGACGGGGATGTCGCTCGCGGGCTCCACCCACGCGGCATGGCGCCAGAGGGTCACCGAGTCCTGCCACACTGCGATCTGTCGCGTCGTGAGGGCGATCAGCCCGATGAGCAGGGCCGCCGCGGCGGCTCCCACGGCGCGGGCCAGCGCCGGAGAGAGCGCCCCCGCGCGGCCGGCCTGCCAGCACCACGCCACGCCCGAGCCGAGCAGGAGAGCCAGGGGAAGACTCGCCAGGTAGGTGTAACGATCGGCGGCGATCTGCGGGCCGCTGTGGAAGAGCCCGAGGACGGGCATAAGCAGCGCCACGCAGGAGACCCACGCCACCAGTCCCGCGGGCCACCGGCGGCGCCCGAGGATGACGGCCACCGTGAGGAGGGTGACCGCGCCCGCGGGAATCAGGTACCGGGCGCTCCAGGGCAGCACGGGGTGGAACAGCGTGTAGATCGGCGACAGGGGCCACGGCACGAGGGACTTCCAGAGGTAGAAGGCCAGGCCGTATCCCGTCAGCGCCAGGCGCTGGCCGAGGTCGAGGGTCTCCCGCGAGGCCAGGAGGTGCTCGTTCATCAGGATGCCAAGGCTGACCGCGCTGATCCCGGCGGCCAGGGCGAGGAAGGGGAGCTTCTCGGCCGCGAGACCCAGGAGCCGCCGCGCCGGTGCCCCCGGCCGCGCGGCGGCGCGGCGGAGCGGGAAGAGATCCAGCGCCAGGAGGAGCACCGGCAGCCCCACCGCGATGGACTTCGAGAGCAGGGCCAGCGCGAAGCAGCTTACCGCGATCCAGTGCCAACCGCGGTGAAGGCGCCCCGCCGCGCCCTCGCGCCACGCGCGAAGGTACGCGGCGAGCGTCAGGAGCACGAAGAGCCCGACGACCACGTCGCGGCGCTCGGTCACCCAGGCGACCGACTCCACGCGAAGCGGGTGCACGGAGAAGATGAGCGCCGCAACCCCGGCGGCCCAGGCGATCGTCCGGCTCCCCTCACCCCGGCCCTCTCCCCCGGCGGGGGAGAGGGCCGGGTGAGGGGGCGCGGCGAAGCCGGCGGCCAGGAGGCGGCGCGCGACCGAGTAGAACAGCACGGCGTTGATCGTATGCAGCAACACGGAAGTGAGGTGATACCCGCGGGGGTCCATGCCCCATAGCACGGAGTCCAGGCCCAGCGTGAGCCACGTCACCGGGATGTAGAGGCCCGAGTGGGTCGCCGTGAACATCCAGCGGATCTGGGTCCAGCCGAGGCCCCGGTAATGCGGGTTGAAGAGGAAGTTCTCGTCGTCGTCCCAGTTGAGGAACTCGCCCTGGAGCGATGGGAGGAAGGCCAGCAGGGTCACCGTCGCCACGAGCACCCCGGGCAGCCAGCGGGCCACCGCGCGCCACGCTCTCATGGCCACATATTACTTTTGTTGACCCTCCCGTGGCCCAGCGTTAGTATGCGAAAAAGCTGACCGGCGGCCGGCTCGGCCCGGCGAGGGGTGGAATGAGCACGGGGAAGGTGCTGATCGTGGACGACGAGCTGGAAGTCCGGCAGATCCTCCAGGAATTTCTCGCCCACAAGGGGTACGAGGTCCACGCGGCGGAGAGTGGCCCCGAGGCGCTGAACGCACTGGACATCTTCAAGCCGGATGTGGTCCTGCTCGACGTCTCCATGCCCGAGATGGACGGGGTCGAGACGCTCAAGCGCATCGTGGCCCTGCAGCCGACGCTGCCGATCATCATGGTCACGGCCAACGCCGACGTCGGCATCACCTCCAAGCTCCTCGGCCTGGGCGCGGCCGACTACATCCCCAAGCCCTTCGATCTCGAGTACCTCGATCAGGCGGTGAGCATCCAGGTCTCCGCAGCCCAGGACCGCTAGCGCCACTGTGGTCCGCTGGCGCTGTCTCGTCCTGCTCCTCGCCACGCTCGTCGCGGCCGGCTGTCTTCTCACCGGGCGCCAGGACGATGTGCAGCGCGCCACCGAGGGCGCCACGGCCGACGAGCTCTACATGGTCCGGTTCGTCCGGGGGTACGGCAGGCTGCCGACCTTCGACGAGTCCCAGAAGTTCCGCGACGAGCTGGACCAGCGGGTGGCTGACTACCTCAACAAGCACTCCGAGGTTGGCTCCTCCCCGCGCGCCAGCCAGTTCCGCTTCCACCGCCGCGTGTCCGTGGGCATGACGAAGGACGAGGTCACCCTGCTGGCGGGACCCCCGGATGGCACCACCCAGGACGAGGCCGTCATGAAAACCGCTGCCAAGAAGTTCTGGCCGGCCATCCAGCCCCGCGCCAAGGAGATGTGGATCTACCCCGGCGGCTGGCAGTTTTATTTCGACGGCGACCGGCTGGCGGACGTCACGGTGGCCGGCAAGCCTCCGCTCGAATAGCGCCTCACCCCTGGCGCTCCCCCAGCACCGTGTAGATCCTCACGGGCACTTCCTTGCCCTTCACGGTGACCTCGCCGAGATCGCGCGTGTCGAAGAGGTCCTGCACCTCGCGGTAGGTCGCCTCGCTGATGATGATGGACACGCCGAAGTCCTTGGTCACGCCCTCCAGCCGCGAGCCGAGGTTGATGGTGTCGCCGATGGCCGTGTACTCGAGGCGCTGCGCGGAGCCCAGCGTGCCCACCACGGCCTCGCCGGTGTTGATGCCCACGCCGCAGCGGAGACTGCCGCCGTGCTTGGCGGTGAACCGCTCGGCCAGCGGGCCGAGGCGCCGCTGGAACTCGAGCGCCGTGCGCACGGCCTGCGCGGCGTGGTCGGGGGCCTCGAAGGGCACGTTGTAGAGCGCCATGATCGCGTCCCCGATGTACTTGTCCACGGTGCCGCCGTACTTGAACACGGCGTCGGTCATGACGGTCAGATACTCGCGGAGGAAGGCCACCACCTCCTCCGGGGGCAACCGCTCGGACAGGGCGGTGAAGCCCCGGATGTCGGAGAAGAGCACGGTCAGGAGCCGGCGCGCCGAGCCCAGGGCGTCGTCTCCGTCCTGGGACCTCACGATCTCCCGCACCACGGCCGGCGAGAAGAAGCGCGACAGGCGCCGCTTCTCGCGCTGCTCCCGGACGAAGTTCCTCGCCTCCTTGCCGAGGTAGCCGAAGACCAGCGCCAGCGGCACCGGGACCACGTCGGCCCAGTAGCGTTCGAGCACGAACGCGCCGTGGCAGGCCGCCAGGTAGCCGCCCATAACGGCGCCCACCACGGCCGCGGCCTGCAGCGGCCGTAGCGTCCCGGCCGCCCACACCGCCAGCGCGCCGGCCAGAACGGCGAGCACGCTGGCGATGCCGGGCAGCGCGCGCCGGATCGGCGTCCCCTGAAGCAGGGTCTCGAGCATGTTGGCGTGGATCTCCACGCCGGGCATATTGCCTCCGGGGGCGAAGGGGGTGGGGAACACATCGTGCAGGATGATGGAGGTGGCGCCGACCAGGACGATCTTCCCGGCGAAGGTCTCGGGGGGCAGCTCGCCGGAGACGACCCGGTGGTACGGGACGGCGGCGAAGGTGCGGGGACCGCCACTGAAGTTGATCAGCACGGGCGTCCTGCGCGGCAGCCTGGCGGCGGCGACGCCGGCATTCTGCGCCAGGCGATAGAGCCGCAGGTCGAACCCTTCGAGCGGCCGATCCTGAAAGGCGCGGGTCAGCGCGCCGCGGCGCACGAAGGCATCGGCGTCGATCTCGAAGTTCACGAAGCCGAAGCCCGCGGCGCCGTCCCGGATCGGCCGGATGGGCGGGTTGAGGTCTTCCTTCACGAAGCCCGCCTCCTTCACCACCGTCAGCGCGGCGCCCAGCACCACGTTGCCGGCCCGCGCCACGGCTTGCGCCAGCGCCTCGTCATCGGCGGGACCGCGGGAGGAGGGCTCGGCGAAGACCAGATCCAGGCCGATGGCGGCGGGCCGGGCGGCGCTCAGCCGATCCAGGAGCTGGGCGTGCAGCTCCCGCGGCCACGGCCAGGCCAGGTTCAGCTCGTCGAAGGAGTCCTCGTCGATGGTGACGATCACGATGGGAGAGACCGGGTCACGGCCTCCGCGGATGGCGAACTGGGTGTCGAGGGCCTTGAGCTCGGCCACCTCGAATACGCCGAAGGGATCGACCCACGAGGCCAGCGCCACGCCGAGCCCGACGAGGGCCCCCGCCAGCAGGAGACGTCCGGATGGGCCGAGGAAGCTCATCGGGTCGAGCCTAGCACGCCCCGAGGGGGCACCCAATCGGCTCCGGTCGGCCTCGCCGGATGTCGGTGTCGGTACGGGACTTGCTAGAGTTTGTTGCAGCGGCTCCTGGGGCGCTACACTGGCGCGGACAGGATCGGCGATCAAGCGAAAGGAGATCCCATGAGATTTCGGACTTTCGCCGTGTGGACGGGGGGCCTTGCCCTGCTCGGATGGGCCGGGTACACGGCCGTCTCCGCCTCCTCCGCCTACCTCGCCGCGCGGGAGATGACGGACCAGGTGCTCCAGGACGTGACGCCGAGGGTCAGAGGCGCTGCCGCGGCAGGGGACCCGCGGCCCTTTGACGACATCGTGGACGATGTCCGCCAGACCCTGCTGATAAGGGCCCGGCGCCTCGCGATCCCGATCGGCGAGCGGGACGTCGCCGTCCTGTCGTCCAGGAGAGGGCTCACCGTCGAGCTCAGATGGCATCTCCCCGTCCTTGCCTACCGTGGGGACGTACTCCTGATGATCCCGATGTCCCTGGAGCGGTCCGTGTCAGTCCCCTGAGCGCTGTTGAGACCCGGGATTCTGATGATGGAGGGTCGGCCGCGCCTCTACCCGGTCAGGCCCGAGCGTAGCCGGGCACGGGAATTGGGGCCCTGGCTCGGTGATACAGGGTGTGGACGAGGCCGAGGGTAAGGCGGTCATGGGTAGATCCGGCAGAACCCTGCCCATAAGGGCATGGCGGACCACGTGCTGCAGCGGGCGGCCTCGAGGGTGAAGGCGGGCGCCGCCTCGGGGGGCCAGCAGTCCCTCGACGATCTCGTGGCCGACATCCGGCTCGACCTTCTGGTCCGGGCCCGCCGCTACGGCCTTCTGCTCGACGAGCCGAACCTCACCCTCCTGCCCGCCGGTGGAGGGCTCACCGTCAAGCTCAACTGGTCACATCCAGCCCGCATCTATCGTGGAGACGCGCTCCTGGTCATCCCGATGTCCATCGAGCGCTCCCTGTGCGCCCCTACCCCACCAGGCGCCGCCTGTCAACGGACTTCTGAGAGCGGGCACTAGCTGCACGCCGGGTTCCGGCACTCGAACCAGTCGTAGAAGCTGCTGAAGGTCTCGCTGGCGCCCGTGGGCAACCCGGGCGGGATCAGGCTCGAGTTCGTCCGCAGCCGCGTCTCGTAGTTGATCGTCATCTGGTAATGGGTGATCTTCCGAGTGCCGCCCACACAACCCCCCGCCCCGGTCCCGCAATCGGAAAACGCGGGAATCGAGGTGTCGGGGATGACCTTGCCGTCGGCGTCCTGGGCGGGCTTGCCGGCGGCCATGACGAGGAATCGCCAGCAACCTGCCGCCGAGCCGCAACTCGTGTCGCTCCTGTAGAAGACCACCGGCCGGCAACCCGTGGTCCCGGCGGGGCAGGTCCCGTTGCTGTCGGTCGGGTTCGCGAAGTCGCGGAACACCGCGATCTGGCGGTTGGCCAGCATCGTGCCGTTCAGCGTCACGGCGTTCTCCGGTGTCTTGGAGCGGCCCAGGTTGTCTCCCGAACTGCGGGTCGCCGAACCAGATGTCCTGCCTGGCCACGAGCCCGATCAGGTCCGCCGTGAGCGGGTTGGTGTCGGCGTTGCCCCCCTTATAGATCATGTTGTCGGAGAGGATCACGTCCCGCGTGGCGACCATGGTGGCCCGGCCGTCGATGGCGAAGCCGTAGGAGTCATAGGTGCTGAACCGGACATTGCCGTCGCCCAGGAAGATCGGCGGCTGGCTGGAGATGTTGAAGTTGATCCGCCGCTGCGCCCCCTTCTCGACCCTCTTGGGAGACGCGAACTGCTCGCCCGTGTAGGCGCCGTCGAAGTAGTAGTCGTCCCCGGGAGTGCCGGTGACCTCCACCGAGCGGTCGGAGGGGTTCTTCTTGAGCCCGAGGGGCTGGAGCGTGCAGTAGAGCTTGCAGTTGCCTGTGGGAGAGCCGCCGCAGCCACAGCCAGAGGGCGACCGGAGGCTCCCGTCGGCGTTGGCGCCGAGGCCGAGCGTGGGGTCGAAGATCGCTGCCAGGTTGTAGACCGGGCTTCCCTTGTAGATTCCCTCCATGCTGCCCCCGGCCAGGGGATCACTCCCGGTCACTCCGACGGCGCCCTTCAGCGCCGAGACATAGACGGGGACATCTGGGGTGGGGATGTCCGGCTGCAGCCCTGTCTTGAGCGCCTCGTTCTGCGGGAAGGCGGCGTCGCCCTGGGGGTTGTTCACGATGTCGCTCGTACCCAGGAGCTGCGAGATCGTGGGCCGGCTGTCGGTGCAGTCGGAGAGGACCGTCAGGCAGTTCACCTTCACGTCGGTGGGAGACCCTGGGGTCCCCAGGAAGACATTCCCCTTGACGAACATGTCGCCGTTCACGAGATCCGCTCCCCCGGGCCCCGATCCCGGCACCGCCCCTGTCCCCCTGAGGATCAGGTCGCCGTTGTTGGCCACGGCCGCGTACTGGAAGGTGGGGGCCAGGAAGGCGAGCGTCACGCGCAGCACCCGCTGGGTGTCGCCGGCCGTGGGGGGCGAGAGGGTGGCGGTCATGTACTTCTCCCCGGATGTGGGGCCGTCGCTGGAGACCACGGTCCTCGCGTAACCGGCGCCTCCGACGTTGACCGTGTCGGAGGTCAGGGTGACCGTGGTGCCCGCGGCTGCGCCCGTGATCGACGAGATCAGCGCGGTGCGCCGCAGGGGGTCGTTCAGCTCGACGATCTTGGTGCTGAGAGCGGCCTCGGCTTGATAGAGCGCCTGGGTGGAGGCGACGTCCTGGGTCACCAGCACCCCCTCGATCCTGGCCAGGTCGAACAGCGCCAGCCCGAGGAAGGTCAGGATCGTCACGAGGACGAGTCCCGCCAGGAAGATGCTGCCCCGCTCGTTCCCGAAGGTGAGATGCCACGATCGTCGCATGATCGGTCTCCTCAGTTCCGCCGCGTCAGGCTGACGCTGAACGTCATGCCGTCGAGGCCGTCCGTGATGCCAAACGCGATGTCGGCATTGGTGTCGGCGGGCGTCACGGGCGGCGGCGGGCCCACGGAGAGACCGAGGCAGTACTGTCCCGCCGCGATGACCTCGCCCAGGGAGACCGGCGCGCCCGTCGCGTCTCTGGTGTTCCTCGGACAGCGCGGGTCCACGGGGGTTGTCTGCTGGATCAGGGTGATCCCGGCCTGTCCCGTCTGGCGCAGGAGGCTCGACTGGGGACCGGCCAGGAGGTTCCGGCAGGGGCCCGCCGCGCCTCCGGTGGGAGTGAAGCGCTCGCAGAGCACCCCCGCGGCGACGCCGTTCACCCCGTTTCCGGCGTAGTAGCAGTAAGCGCCGGCCTCTGACAGGGGGTTCGGGGGGTTGCTGAGCCTGAGCTCCAGGACACGGCCCGTGGTGCCGCCGGGGGCCGACGGAGTGCAGCTGCGGCCGATTGCCGAGGCCCCCCGAACCCGGCGGGCGATGGCGTCCGTCGTCAGGGTGCCCTGACGCTGGAGGTAACCCTGTGAGCTGGACTGGCTGAAGGAGGTCGTGGTGGCCAGGTACAGGGAGAACACCCCCAGCAGGACGACTGCCCCGATGGCGGAGGCGAGCGTCAGCTCGATGAGCGAGAAGCCGCGCTGGCCGTTCATAGGCGCCCGTAGGGGGTGATCCATGACTGAAGCACCACGGGGTCATCGCCCTGGATCTGCTGGGTGGGCCTCACGATGACCGTGACGCGCTTGACATTCGTCGTGACGCAGCTGCCTCCCAGTGTCGTGCACGAGGTCGAGGTCGAGGTGTCGACATAGGGATCGCAGGGCAGCCCCGTCAGGGCGCTTCCAGCAAAGGCCGGCAGCGAGAAGTCCGTCTCGCTGACGAACTGAACGCAGGTCAGCCGGATGAAGTTCCGATCCGAGGGAGCCGGGGCGTTGGTCGCCGTGACGGTGGTCCACGTCGGCTCGTTGTACACCTGAATGTAGGTGGGCGCCGCCGGGCATGGCTGCTGCGGCAGGGGCACCGCGACCCCGTTGAGTGAAAACGTCTGGCCCGCCGTCCCCGGACCGCCCGCGCCATTGCCGGGCAGCGGGGGAACGGGAACGCATTGGAAGGGCATGGCCTTCAGCTGCTCGATCTTCTGCTGGGCCAGGCTCAGCCCCACCCGGTTGTCGCCCTTGGCGACCACCCAGGTGTTCCCGAAGCTGAACATGAGGGCGATGCCGACCGCGGCGACGCCGACCACGAAGGCCGTCACGATGACCTCGAGAAGGGAAAACCCCCTCTGATCGCGCGACAGGTTCAAGGCTTGACTGCCGTCCGTGACCGAAAAATGAGGGGGCTCCTTCAGGAATTGGAGTACCCGGGGAAGTCGCCACACTGGCATGGCAACTCCGTGTAACACTGGCACGAAAAGGCTCAACACTCGCTGCAATCCAGCTTTCCACCTGGCGCCGCGGTGCCGGCTTGCTCCCCGGCCCCGGCCAGAATGACCCCGGCCTTTAATTATCACCGACATGGGCTCCAGGCAAGCGGTGGCCGTCCCCGCACGCCGCTATACCCTCCAAGCCTACACGAGAGCAAGCGCTGTGCCAGGGGGCAGCCGATTTCCGGGGCGAGCCGTCCACCTCGGCCTGTTGGCCCAGCAAGACATCTGGTACGGCGACCCGCGGTTCGGGACGTTCTACGAGGGCTCGGGCATCATGCTTGCCGGGCGCGACTTCAACTTCGTGTTCCTCGACAATAGCGGCAACTCGAAGACGCCCGAGAACGCCTTCACCCTCAACGGGACGATGCTCGCGAACCGCCAGATCGCCGTCTTCCGCGACTTCGCGAACCCGGCCGGCCCGAGCAACGCGGCCTCGTGCCCCGGCGGGAGCACCGGCTGCGAGCCCATCCGCTTCGACCCGAGCACCACGAGCTGCGGCTCGGCGGACGGGTGCTGGCGATTCATCATGCGGGACGGCAGTGGCAATATCACCTATGACACCTCGAAGGCGCCGTTCAGGCAGTGCGGAAAGACCGAGACCCCCTGCCCCGCGGGCACGCGGAGGATCAGCCACTATCAGATGGCGCTCAACTATGACAGCCGGCTGCTGAACTTCTCCGCGCTGATCCCGACCAGCCTTCCGAGCGGGGGCGGGGCGCGCTTCGCGAGCACCTGGCAGGACTGGCAGGAATGCCCGACCTGTAACTGATACCTCGACGAGCTCGAAGTCGGGGGCTCCCCGGATCTCGGTTGGGGCCCATCAGGAGCGCCAAGCGAAGCGAGCCGGGCTGGCTGAGCCCCGCCGTCGATCCTGCTGTCTCGCCGGAGCCGTAAATTTCCTGTGGCGCTGGCGCGGTTCGCTGCTATATTCTACCCCCCGGAACGTCCGCGCCGTCCACGCGGGCCATGGCAGTTCATGTGCGACGTCCGCGCCGTCAGGGGTCTATGAACCTCGGGAGTCTCTTTCGCAAGCAGCGGGCGGTGGGCCTGGACGTGGGTACTGGCTCCATCAAGGCCCTCATGGCGGAGCGCCACGGCAAGGAGATCGTCGTGGTCGGCCGTGGGATGACCCCGCTGGAGTCCGGGGCTGACTCCCGGCAGATCAGCCAGGCGATCCATGCCACCCTCGCGGCGGCGGGCGCCGGCGGTGAGCCTGTCGTGGCGGCCATCGGCGGGACCGACATCGTGATCCGCCAGGTCTCGCTGCCCCCGCTGCCGCCGGCCAAGATCCTCCCGGCGCTCGAGATCCAGCATCGCGAGCTGGGGCTCCTGCCACCGGGGGAGGCGGTCATGGACGCCCAGATCCTCCGGCGCTCCAAGGACGGGACCTCCAGCGAGATCCTCTCCATCAGCGCGCCCAAGGGCCTCATCGACGAGCGGCTGAAGCTCCTGCAGCAGGCCAGCGTGAACGTCCGGATCCTCGACGTCGAGCCGCTGGCGCTCCTGAACGGGGCCCTTCACCTGACCGGGCTCGATCCGGGCGAGCTGCTGGTGCTGCTCACCGTGGGCCGGCAGACCTCGGTGCTCTGCCTCTTCAGCGAGCAGGGGCCGGTGGTGGCCCGCTACCTCGACGTGGGCGCCGAGTCCTTCACCGAGCAGCTCCGCGTCACCTTCGAGGTCTCGCCCTACTCGACCCAGCCTTTCGTCCAGAGCCTGCCCGCCACCGAGGTGACTCGCGCAGAAACCGCGTGCCGCGAGATCATCGAGCGCATGGCCGAGGACATCAGGCTCTCGCTGACCTTCTACCGCACCGAGTACGACCGCGAGAGCCTTCCGCGCTATGCCCTCGGCGGGTGGGTGGATCTGCCGCATATCGGCCGGTGGGTGGCCGATCGGCTTGGGCTGGGCGCCCCGCTCGAGATCATGGATCCTTTCGGGGCGGTCGAGGTGAAGGTTCCCGCCGCCGGCCCCGACCTCGCAGCGGCGGGGCCGCAGTTCCTCCAGGCCTTCGGCCTCGCGCTGAGGGGGCTATGAGCGGACGGTTTGCCGTCGATCTGCTGCACCCGGGCCGGGTCGCGGTCACCTGGCAGGAATGGTTCATCGGGACCCAGGGGCGGCGCCGGCTCGCCTTCTTCGTGCTCGGCGGCGCCGGGTTGCTTCTTCTCGTCCTGGCCGGCGGCATCCTGCCGACCTACTGGCGCCTGTCGGCGGACCTCGACGCCATTCCGCGGCTGCAGAAGGATCTGGGGGCCACCGAGGCCGATCTCGGGCTGCTCCGCACCAATTTGCAGGCCCTCGCCACTGAGGCTCGGCGTCAGGTCCGCTGGGCGGACCTCATGACGGCGTTCAGCCAGCAGACGCCGCGGGCCCTCAAGGTCCAGGTCATCCAGTCGACGCGGACCACGCCGACCCCGGCGGCCGGCCAGCAGCCGGGAGATGTGCGCCCCGAGGCCACTCTGCGCATCGAGGCGCTGACACCGCTGCGCCCGGGCAGCCCGCCGCTGCTCGAGGTGGCCCAGTTCATGGCCGGGCTCATGCGCGACCCGGCCGTGAACAAGCGCTTCCAGCTCAAGAGCTGGGAGATCAAGCCTCCGGCCGGCGGGGCAACCGACGGGCTGCAGCTCCTCAACATCACCGTGTTGCTCTCGGAGCGCCCCTCGTGAGAGACCGCGCGCTGGGGATCGTCTGGATCGTCGTCGCCCTCGTCTTCGCCATTGTCCTGCTCTACGAGGTGGGCAAGTGGCGCTCGATCTCCAGCGAGGGAAGCCGCGCCGCAACGGAGCGCGTGCGGCTGACCGGAGAGATCCGGGCCAAGGAGGAGGAGATCGTCCGCGAGATGCGCGCCAGCGCCGGGCTCCTCCAGGAGATGCAATGGACCTCGGCCGGTGGCGACCCGTCCGCCTTCCTCACGCGGCTCGCCGACCTGGCCCGCGAGAAGCGCATGAAGGTGGTCGGCATCGGCACCCTCGAGCGCCAGGCCACGGCGCAGTTCAACAAGTCGTGGCACCTGATCCAGGTCGTGGCGCCCTACGGGGAGCTGCGCGAGCTGGCGGCGCGCGTGGAGGGGGAGAAGGGCATCCTCGAGGACATGTCGCTCTCCGTGGCGAAGGAGCCAGCGGCGCCCGGGGCCGCGAAGGTGGACGAGGTCGAGGCGAAGTTCAAGATGACGGCGCTCGAGCTGACGGCCGAGGCCAAGAAGATCCTCGAGCGTGCCCTGGCGTCGAGCGGGGCTGGCCCGCAGCCGTCTGCGCTCTCGCTGCCGCTGCCGACCGCCGTGGCCGATGCGGGGCCCGCGCGCGATCCGTTCGCGTTCGGCGCGGTGGCGGCGCCCCCGGCCGCCGGCCGCCGTCCGGCCGCGGGCGCTAGGCCCGCGGCGGGTGCCACGCCCGCGGCCGTCCCGGTGCCCGCCAAGCCGGCTGCCCCCGTTGTCGAGGCGCCAAAGGTGGCCATGGAGCTCAAGGGCCTCGTGGGCTTCCCGGGAGGCTTCCTCGCCATCGTGAACAACCAGATCGTCAAGGCCGGCGACACCGTCTCGGGGCACCGCGTGGAGCGGATCACGGACGATGCGGTGGTGCTCAGGGAGCCCGGTGGGGGAACGCGAACGATTTCCCTGCCCGGGCTGGCTGCTGCCCCGCCCGCGGGGCTCAGGAGGTGAGAGAGACCATGGTGTCCTGGATGCGGATCGGCTTCGCGCTGCTCGGCCTGGCTGTCCTCACGCTGTTCCCGCCAAATCCCGCTGCCACCGCCCAGGGGGCCTGCCGCGACAAGCTGCCGGCGGAGCCCATCACGCTCAACCTGCGCGACGCCAACGTGCAGACGACGCTGCGACTACTGTCCCAGCAGTACCGGGTCAACATGGTCGTCACCGACGAGGTGAAGGGGACGGTGACGCTGGACTTCTTCCAGGTCCCGGCGCGCGACGTCTTCGAGGTCATCATCGAGTCGGCCAATCTGCAATGCGTGGAGGCAACGGGCGTGCTCCGCGTGAGCACCACTACCCGGCTGAAGCAGGAGGCGGATGAGCGGCAGAAGGCCCAGGATGACCGCACCCGGCTCGATGCCGACACGCGCCAGAAGATCGCCGAGGCCCGGCAGAAGGAGGAGGAGTTCGCGGAGCTCAGGGCGCGAGGGCCGGTCAGGGAGATCACCCTCCGCCTCTCCTACGCCGATGCGGAGGAGGTCGCCAAGACCATCTCGGGTATCCTGGGACTGCCCTCCGGTGGCGAGCTGGTGCCCACGCTTCAGCCGCAGCTCTACGCGCCGCCGCCGCCGGTGAGCATTCCCGGCCAGCCGCTCCAGCCGCCGACGGTCCAGGCGCCGGCCGCCCTGCCTCCGCCCGATGTGCTGTCGAGGGGGCTCACGGTCAGGGCCTACAAGCCCACCAACACGGTATTCATCCGCTTCTACGAGAACGACCTCAACCGGATCGTGAAGCTCATCAAGGAGTCGCTCGACATCCCCCTGCCGCAGGTGCAGATCGCCGCGCAGATGGTGATCACGACCCAGAGCGCGCTGGAGCAGATCGGCATCCAGTGGGGCGGGGCGGCGGTGGGCCAGCCACGGCACCCGAGGGACCCGGCCCTTCTCGGCCAGGGCTACTCCCAGGCTGGCGTGTCCCAGGGCAGCACGAGCCAGGTCCCCGTTGCTCCCGCCGGGGGGACGGCGGTTGTCGGCAACTTCAGCCAGAACCCGAACCTCCTGGGCGCCGGGAACACGTTCCTGCCTATCTCCCCGACGACGGGCTTCCCCGTGGGTGGAAACCTCATCAACCTGCCCATCACGGCGGCCAACCCGGCGCTCGGCATCCTCCTCGGGATCGTCGGCAGCGACTTCAACCTGAACCTGGCCATCCAGGCGCTGGAAACCCAGGGCAAGGCCCGGTTCCTGTCCGAGCCGAGGATCGTGACCATCGAGAACGTCAAGGCCGTCATCTCTCGTGGCTTCGAGGTGCCCTTCACGAGCGCCTCCCAGCAGGGCACTCAGGTGCAGTTCAAGGACGCACTCCTCGAGCTGACCGTGACCCCGAACGTGATTTACGAGAACGGTCTCACCAAGATCAGGCTGAAGGTCATCCTGCAGAACGACGAGCCGAGCTTCTCGTCCTCCGCGGTTCGCGCCACGGCCGAGAATCCGGCCATCTTCAAGCGCAAGGCGACGACGGAAGTGGTCATGATCGAGGGGGAGCGGCTCGTCATCGGTGGGGTCACGAAGGAGAGCTCCGAGAAGTCGCTGCGCGGGGTGCCGCTCCTGTCGAATATCCCGGTGCTCGGCTGGCTCTTCAAGAAGCGCGAGACCAGCTCCGAGGCGGAAGAGCTGGTGGTGATTCTCACGCCCACCGTGCTGAAGAGGCCGGACGGCGCCGCCAAGAGGTAACCCCAGGTGTACGAGGCGTTCTTCAGCCTCGAGGATGCCCCGTTTGTCCTCACGCCTGACCC
The DNA here is from genome assembly GCA_016184305.1 of Candidatus Rokuibacteriota bacterium. GTDB lineage: Bacteria > Methylomirabilota > Methylomirabilia > Rokubacteriales > CSP1-6 > UBA12499. Next base: position 16,145 of record JACPCX010000181.1, read on the forward strand.
TCGCTTCCTGCTCCGATCCAAGGGGCACCACGAGATCCTGGGGACGCTCCTCTACGGGATCACGAGCCAGAAGGGCCTCATGGCCCTCATCGGCGAGGTGGGCACGGGCAAGACCACGCTGTGCCGCGCCCTCCTGCGCGAGATGCCCAAGGACGTGCAGAGCGCGCTGGTCCTCAACCCGCACCTTTCCGACATCGAGCTGGTCGGGACGATCCTGGACGATCTCGGGATCGAGCGCCGCGGCGCCACGAAGGGCGAGCTGATGACGGCGCTGTCCCAGCACCTCCTCGCCGCGGGCGGCGAGGGCAAGACCGTGGTCGTCATCCTCGACGAAGCCCAGCAGATGAGCGTGGACGCCCTCGAGCAGATCCGGATCCTCTCCACGCTGGAGACCGCCACCCGCAAGCTGTTGCAGATCGTCCTGTCGGGCCAGCCCGAGCTCGAGGAGAAGCTCAAGCAGCGGGAGCTGCGCCAGCTCGATCAGCGCATCGGCATCCGGTGCTACCTCAAGCCGCTGTCCAGGAAGGACACGTTCCGCTACGTGGAGCACCGGATGCGCATCGCCGGGCTGCCCGGGGCCCTGCCGTTCACGCGCGCCGCCATGGCCAGGATCTTCGCTTACAGCCTGGGGATTCCCCGGGTGATCAACATGGTCTGCGACCGGGCGCTCATGGCGGCCTTCAGCGCCCGGGCGCACGAGATCAACCCGGCGCTCGTCAAGGCCGCGATCAAGAACCTCCAGGGCGAGAGCCGCGGGAGGCGACGCGGTGCGGCCGGGGCGGGAGGCGGTCGGCGCTCCGGCCGCGCTGCCATCGCGGCCGGAGCGCTCGGCGCCGTGCTGGTCGGCGGGGCGGCCGCCGGCTACTGGACCGGATGGTCACCGCCGGTTTTCCGCCTCCCATGGCGGGCCGATGCGCCGGGGGCGGCGACTCGCCCGCGGGGCGCCGTTCCGATGCGGGCCTCGGCGCCGTCGGCCGGCCAGCCCGCGGTAGTCGGACGGGGTGAGCCCGGCGCCGCTCCGCGAGACGGCCAGTCGCGCGAGACCCTGCCGCGCGACGGGATGAAGAGTCTGCTCGTCCAGGTCCTGAGACTCTGGGGTGTCAACGAGGAGCTGTCTGACGGCATTATCGCCGCGTGGCCCGTGGACGCGGCGCGCGCCCCTGACCTGGCGGCCATCGCCGCGAGCTACCAGCTCTCGGCGACGCTCCTGCCCGAGACCACGCTGGCCGAGCTGCGCGCCATCGCACTGCCGGCGCTCATGGAAACCGGCGGCAGCGAGGGCGCGCGCGCGCTCCTCCTGCGCGGCATCGAGGGGGACACGGCGGTCCTGGCCACGCCCACCGGCGAGGAGACCCACATCGCGCTGGACCGCCTGGAGGCCGCCTGGAACCATCAGGCCTGGATCATCTGGAGGAACATCGACCTCCTGCCGGCCGATCCGAATCAGGAGCTGACGCCGACGGTGGTCGCGACCCTCGCGCTGCGCTTGCAGAAGCTCGGGCACCTGACGCCGCCCGTGCCCACGACCAACAATGAGCGCTTCCAGCAGGCGGTGCGCCGCTTCCAGCGCGCCACGGGCCTCCAGGACGACGGGATCGTCGGGCCCCGGACCACACTGGCCCTCTCCCGCGTGATCGGCGGCCGCTTCAGCCCCACGATCACCGACACCAAGCCCCGATGACGGTCCACGGTGACCCCGGCACCCCGATGAGCGCTTGCGCGAAGAGGCCCAACCGCACACCGGAGTCCTCCACGTTCAGGCGAGAAGGAGAGAGCCCCGCAGGGGCGAAGAGGCCCAACCGCCACCCGATGTCATCTACATTCAGGCGTGACGGTAAACCGGGCGCCCCGATGAGAGCCGAAGGCTCGAAGAGGCCCAACCGCCACCCGATGTCATCCACATTCAGGCGTGAAGAATGAGCCGGCTCGCGGACATCCTGTCCGGGATGGACCGCGGTCGCTCCCGGCCGCGAGGCCTCGGTGGGATTTCGAACCTGGCCCCACCGCCCGGGCCCACACGGAAGTGGCGTATGGGCGTGCCTTTGGTTATCCTAGCGGTCATGGTAGCCGTCGCGGTGGCCGTGTACATGCGACCGCACCCGGACACGGTGCCGAGGGTGACGGCTGCCACCCCGCCCGTCCCAGCTCCCGTCGCCTCCCAGCAGCTTCTCCCGCCCGCGGGCCCGGCGAACCCCTCGGTCCGCCGCGAGGCGGGGGCGCGCGTCCGGGCCCTGCTGACCCAGGGGGCCGAGGCGGTGGAGCGCGGCGCCTTCGGTGAGGCCGCGGGCCTCTTGAGACAGGCCACGGAGCTGGCGCCAAGCGATCCCGACGCCTGGAACGGGCTCGGTGTCGCGCTGGTCCATCTCGGAGACGTCACGGCCGGGGTGGCCGCGTTGCGCCGTGCCGTGCGGCTCAAGCCCACCCATTCCGAGGCCGAGCGGAACCTCGGCGTCGTCCTCGACCGCCAGGGGAAGTCCATCGAAGCGGCCGCCCACTACCGCGCATTCCTGGACCTCGCCGCCAACGGACATCCCGCCCGGAACGACGTGCGCCGGCGGCTGGGGGAAATCGCCAGCCGGAAAGGCGACGGATGACGCAGCCCACCGAGCGCTGGGGCTGGGTTCCGCTGGGCCAGATGCTCGTCCAGGACGGAATCCTGACCGACGAGCAGCTCGCTTCCGCCCTGGATCGCCAGCGCAAGGTGAAGGACCGCCTGGGCCAGGTCCTCATCGAGATGAAGCTCATCGACGAGGAGGTCCTGCTCAAGTACCTGGGCGCGCAGTTCCGGAAGGAGCCCATCACCCGCCTGGAGCTGGCCGCTCTCGACCTGGACGTCGTCAGGCTCGTGCCGGAGGAGGTGGCACGCCAGCACCGCATCATCGCCGCCGAGCGGCACGGCCGCCGGCTCGTCGTCGCCACCGCGGACCCGCTGAACGTCGTCGCCATCGACGACCTGCGCCGCGCCACGGGGCTCGACGTGGACTTCCGCATCGGCCCCGGCAGCGCGATCCAGGAAGCCATCGACAAGTGCTATCGCAAGATGATCTCCACGGCGGGCATCGACGACGCGCTCCGCCAGGACCTGGGTCTGAGCGTCGGGCTGTCGCCCGTCACCGAAGAGGCCGTGGACGTCAAGCAGCTGCGGACCCAGGCCGACGATCCGCCCGTCGTGAAGGTCGTGAACTACGTCCTGGGCCGGGCGGCCGAGGACCGCGCCTCTGACATCCACGTCGAGGCCCACGAGGACCGGACGCGCGTCCGGTACCGCATCGACGGCCTGCTGTTCGACCTGATCGAGGTGCCGCGCTCGCTCCATCTGGCCGTCGTCTCGCGCCTCAAGATCATCTCCCGGCTCGACATCGCCGAGCGCCGCCTCCCCCAGGACGGCAGCTTCGCCTCGCGCATCCACGGCAGGGAGATCGACTTCCGCGTCTCCACGCTGCCCACGATCTGGGGCGAGAAGGTGGTGCTGCGGCTCCTCGAGAAGGAAGCCGTCACGACCACCTACACGCTGGAGAACCTGGGCTTCGACCCGGACCAGCTCGAGTCGTTCATGAAGGGCATCCGCCGGCCGTGGGGCATGGTCCTCTTGACGGGTCCCACCGGGAGCGGCAAGTCCACGACGCTGCACACGGCCATCAAGGCCATCAAGTCGCCGCGCAAGAACATCGTCACCGTCGAGGATCCCGTCGAGTACCGCCAGCCCGGCATCCAGCAGGTGCAGGTCAAGGCCGAGATCGGATTCGACTTCGCCCGCTCGCTCCGGTCCATCCTGCGCCAGGACCCCGACATCATCATGGTGGGCGAGATCCGGGACGCCGAGACGGCGCAGATCGCCGTCCGGGCGGCCCTCACCGGCCACCTCGTGCTCTCGACGCTGCACACCAACGACGCGGTCTCCACCCTCATCCGGTTGATCAACATCGGGGTCGAGCCGTTCCTCGTCGCCACGGCCGTGAACGTGGCGGCCGCGCAGCGGCTCGTCAGGAAGATCTGCACGCACTGCAAGGAGGCCTACCAGCCCACGCCGGAGGAGGCCAGCCTGTTCGCCCCCGACCCGGCGCCCGAGCTGCTGCACCGCGGGCGGGGATGCAAGGAGTGCCGCAACATCGGCTACCACGGCCGCATGGCCCTCTACGAGGTGTTCTGGGTCAACGCGAACGTGCGCCGCATGGTGCTCGACGGGGCCGATGGGGACGTGATCCGCAAGTACGCCGTCGAGGGCGGGATGGTGCCCCTCAGGCAGGCGGGGTTCCGCAAGGTGGTGCAGGGGATCACCACCCTGGAAGAGATCATGGCTGTCGTCGCGGACCAGGACTGAGCCCATGCCGGTCTTCGAGTACGAGATCGCCGATCGCGCCGGGGCCATGACGCGGGGGCGGGCCGAGGCCGAGAGCCAGGGCGATCTCATCGCCCGCTTCAAGGAGCAGGGGCAGTGGGTGCTGGCCGTTCGACCGGTGGCCGGTGGCGGCGTGGCCGGGCTCGGAGCCGGCCTCGCGGTCGGGCCCCTCATCGAGGCGGCGCGGCAGATGGTCAAGCGGCTGTCGAGCGGCGTGAACCTGGCCACCATGGTGCTGTTCACGGGCCAGCTGGCGGCCATGCTGTCGGGCGGACTGCACCTGGTCCGGATCCTCACCGCGCTCGCGGCCGAGACGGCGAACAAGCCCTTCAGGAAGGTGCTGGAGGACGTGCGTGATGCCATCACCGGCGGCGCCAGCTTCGCCGACTCGCTCACCCGGCATCCGCACGTCTTCGACCGGCTCTACGTCGCCGTGATCCGGGCCGGCGAGCTGTCGGGCTCCCTGCCGCAGGTCCTGGACACGCTCACCGTCTATCTCGAGAAGACGGCGGACCTCCGCCGCAAGGTCAAGGGGGCCATCGCCTACCCGATCGTCATCCTGACCGTCGCGCTCCTGGTCGTCTTCGTGATGGTGGTGAAGATCGTGCCGATCTTCCAGGGGGTGTACGCGCGCGCCAACGCCACGCTGCCCGCGCCGACCCGCGCGCTCGTGGCGATCAGCGACGCGGTGCGCGACTCGGCGCTGACGGTGTTCGTGGTCCTCATCCTGGTGGTCATCGGGTTCTTTGCGGTCCTGCAGTCGGAGGCCGGCCGCCGCCTCTTCGACCGCTTCAAGCTCAACGTGCCGCTCTTCGGGACGCTCATCCGCAAGGCGATCATGGCCCGTGTCTGCCGCACGCTCAGCGTGCTGCTCAACAGCGGCATCCCGCTCATCGAGGCCATGGAGACCGTCTCCAAGGTCGCGGGGAACAAGGTCGTCGAGGAGGCCATGGCGACGGCCACCCAGCGGATGCGGGACGGCGGCACCATCGCCGAGACCCTCCGCGAGACGGGCCAGTTCCCGAGCATGGTCACCCAGCTCGTGGCCACCGGCGAGGAGAGCGGCACGCTGCCGGGGATGCTGGCGAAGGCCGCGCTGTACTACGAGCAGCAGGTGGACAGCGCGGTGGCCACCCTGTCCACGCTCATCGAGCCCGTCATGATCGTGATCATGGGGGCCATCGCCGGGAGCATCATCTTCGCGCTCTATCTGCCGATCTTCACCCTCGGCCAGGCGATGAAGGGCGGGATCAGGTAGACCGCAGCGCCGGAGCGATGCCCGAGCGGGTTCGGCCGTATCGCGTGTCGGTCAGGCTGTACGTGATCTTCTCCCTCCTCATGGCCGTCTCGGCCACGGTGAGCGGCCTCATCCTCCTCTACCTCGCGCGGCCCTTCATCACGGAGCTCGGAGGGCAGCAGGCCGCCCGCGCTACCGTCCTCCTCTTCTCCGGCGCGGCGCTGGCGGGGGCGGCGGCAGCCGTGGGCGGGCTCGTGGTCGGGCTGCGCTTCGCCGGGCGCATCCGCGGCATCGTCCGGAAGGCGCAGGCCCTGTCCCCGACCGGCGAGGAGACGCGCCGGTCGCGCGCCACCGACGAGCTCGGGGCGCTGGACGAGGTGGTGGGCCGGCTGACGCTCTCCATGGATCGCTTCGTCCGGGACAGCGACATCCTCACGCGGCTGCCCGAGGGCATGCTCCTGCTGGGGCCCGCGGGCGACCTCGTGTCGTTCAACACCGCCGCCGAGGTCCTCCTGGAGATGTCGCTGGAGCATTTCCGCGGCCTGCCGATCCTGTCCAGCCAGGGGCCGCTGCCGGTGGGCAAGGGGAATGAGCCGCTGGCCCACCTGCTCGACGATGCCACGGTGGGGGAACGCTCGGTCCACATGAGCGAGGTGACGGCGACGACCTCGAAGGGGCGGGAGCTGGTCCTGGAGATCACCGCCCAGCACCGCGAGTGGGGGCGGGACTCGACGGCGCTGGTCCTGCTCTTCCGGGACGCCACGGAAAAGCGGCGGATCCGGGAGGAGATCCGGCGGGCGGATCAGCTCGCTTTCCTCGGGGGCATGGCCGCGCGCGTTGCCCACGAGATCCGCACGCCGCTGGCGACGATCCGCGGGCTGGTGGAGCTGCTGCAAACCGACCTGCCTCTGTCGGACTCGAGGCGGGAGTACATGGATCGCCTGCTCCAGGCGGTGGACCGGCAGGACCGCCTGGTCGAGAACCTCCTCACCCTGAGCCACCCGGAGCCGGAGAGCTGGCAGCCCGTGCCCCTGCGAGAGCTGGTGGACGATGTCGTCGGCATGCTGCCCGGCGATCCGCGCCTCCGTGTGGCGCCGCCGCCCGCATTGCTTCTCCCTGCCATGGGGGACGCGTTCCGGCTGAGCGAGGTGCTCAGCAACCTGATCAAGAACGCGCTGGAAGCCACGCCCCGGGATGGTACGGTGGAAGTCACGCTGGCGCCGGGAGAGCGCGATCGCGTCCGCGTCACGGTGCGGAATACCGGCGCGGGCATCCCCGCCGAGATCCGGGAGCGCATCTTCCAGCCCTTCTTCACGACGAAGTCGCGCGGGACGGGGCTCGGGCTCGCGATCGCCAGGCAGATCGTGGACGCGCATCGGGGGAGCCTCAGAGTGGAGAGTGACGGCGTGTCGGAGACCACGTTCATCGTCGAGCTGCCCACCACGGCCCCGGTGGTGGCGGCCGCGCGCGCCTGAGAGGCGCCATGGCCGAGCGCATCCTGATCGCCGAGGACGACGAGGATCTGGCCTTCGTCCTGCGCGAGGCCCTGATCCGGAAGGACTACGAGGTCGAGGTGGCGCCCACGGCCGGCGCCCTTCTCGACAAACTCAAGATCGCCGCGTGGGACCTGATCCTCCTGGACGTGAAGCTCCCGGACATGGATGGGCTCGACGCCATCCCGCGCTGCCGCGACCTGGCCCCGGACACGCCCATCATCGTGATGACGGCCCACGGCACCCGCGAGATCGCCAGCGAGGCCATCACGCGCGGCGCGTACGACTTCTTCACCAAGCCCCTCAAGATGGTCGAGTTCCAGGTGGTCGTCGCCCGGGCCCTCGAGCGGCGGCGCCTCCAGCAGCAGGTCAAGGCGCTGCAGGCGGCGCAGGGGACCGGTTTCGAGGAGCTGATCGGGCCCAGCCTCCCGCTCCGCCGCGTGATCGAGATGGCGCAGCGGGTGGCGCCCACCGATGTGACCATCCTGATCGAAGGCGAGAGCGGGACGGGCAAGGAGGTGCTGGCCCGCGCCATCCACCGGCTGAGCCCCCGGAAGGAGGGGCCGCTCATCCCGGTGAACTGCGCGGCGATTCCGGAGGGGCTGCTCGAGTCCGAGCTCTTCGGCCACGAGCGGGGCGCCTTCACGGGAGCCGTGCGGGCCAAGCCGGGACGCTTCGAGCTCGCGCGCTCCGGCACGCTCTTCCTCGACGAGATCGGCGACATGCCGCTCTCCATGCAGGTGAAGATCCTCCGGGCGCTCCAGGAGCGGGAGATCGAGCGCGTGGGCGGCACCAGGCCCATCAGCGTGGACGTGCGGGTGGTCGCCGCCACCCACCAGAACCTCGACACCCTCGTCGCGGAGGGCAAGTTCCGCCCCGACCTCTTCTACCGCCTGCAGGGCATCCGGCTGCGGATTCCCCCGCTGCGGGAGCGGATCGACGATCTGCCGGACCTGATCACCCATCTGCTGCAGCGCGCCGCGCGCCGGCTGTCGCGGATGCCGGCCACGCTGTCCACCGAGGCGCTCCGGTGTCTCTGGACATACCAGTGGCCCGGCAATGTCCGCGAATTGCAGCATGTGCTGGAAGGCGCCATGGTGCTCTCCGACGGCATCATCCTGCCGGAGCACCTGCCGCCGGCCATCCAGCAGAGCGCCGCGGCGCCCCCCGATACCGCCGTCCACCCTCCGCTCTCCGGGTCCCTCGACGAGGCGCTCGAAGACTGGGAGCGCCGCATGATCCTCGACGCGCTCCGCCAGGCGGGCGGCGTCCAGGCGCGCGCCGCCAAGATCCTCGGCATCTCGGAGCGCAGCCTCTGGTATCGGGTCAAGAAGCTCGGCATCCAGGTCCGGACGCCGCCCGCATGAGATCTCCCGGCCCGGGCGCTTGACCCCACCGGCCGCCGCTGCCATGGACACCTTTGCGGAAGCCCTGGCCGCTCTCCTCGGCCGCCTCGCCAGCATCGAGGGGCCGCTGGTGGTCGTCGTCTCGCGGATCCTCGTGGTGCTGGCGGCCGTGGGGCTGGCCTCCGTGGGGTACCGGGCCGGCTCGCGGCTGATCGACAAGCTCCTCCGGCCGCTCGAGGGCGCCTCCGACTATCCCGTCAAGGTCCAGCGCGCGCGGACCCTCGGGCCGCTCATGAAGAGCGTCACCCGGTATGCGCTGGCCTTCATGGCGCTCATGGTGGCCCTGCGGGAAGTCGGCGTCGATATCCGGGCCCTGCTGGTCTCGGCCGGGGTCCTCGGGCTGGCCGTGGGGCTCGGCGCCCAGAGCCTGATCAAGGATGTGATCACCGGCTTCTTCATCCTCTTCGAGGGGCTCATCGCGGTGGGCGACGTCATCGAGGTGGGCAGCCACGTGGGGACGGTGGAGTCCATCGGGCTGCGCGTCACCAAGCTCCGCATGCTCAACGGCGCCCAGCGGGTGATCCCCAACGGCGAGCTCACGCAGTTCGCGAACTACAACAAGGGGTGGGCGCGGGCGGTGCTGGACGTGACCGTGGCCTACGACGTGGACGTGCGGCGCGCCCTCGAGCTGCTGGAGCGCCTGGCCCGGGAGTGGGGCCGGGAGACCGGGCTCGCCCTCGAGGACCCCCAGGCCCAGGGCATCGTCCGCTTCGGCGACGGGGAGCTGGGCTTGCGCCTGATGGTGAAGGTTCCGGCGGACAAGCGCGCGGAGGCCGAGATGGAGCTGCGCCGGCGGATCAAGGAGACGTTCGATCGCGAGGGCATCCAGGTGCCGTCCGCCGAGCGTGTCGTGTACCTTCGAGCCGAGAAGCCAGGGAGACAGTGATGGCGCAGCCTCCGATGAAGGTTCGCAAGGCGGTGTTTCCGGCAGCGGGCCTCGGCACCCGCTTTCTGCCGGCCACCAAGGCGCAGCCCAAGGAGATGCTGCCGCTGGTGGACAAGCCCACCATCCAGTACGTGGTGGAAGAGGCGGTGGCCTCGGGGCTCGAGGACATCATCCTGGTCACCGGACGGAACAAGCGCGCGATCGAGGATCACTTCGACGCCGCCTTCGAGCTGGAGTACTACCTGCAGGACCGCGGCAAGCTGGAGGAGCTCGCGCAGATCAAGACCATCTCCGAGCTGGCCGCCGTCTCCTACGTCCGGCAGAAGGAGCCGCTGGGGCTGGGGCACGCCATTCTCTGCGCCCGGCCTCTGGTGGGCGAGGAGCCCTTCGGCGTCTTCCTGGGTGACGACATCATCGTCTCCACGGTGCCGTGCATGCGCCAGCTCCTGGACGTCTACGAGCGCCACGACGGGCCCGTCCTGGCCGTCATGCGGGTGCCCCGCGAGGAAATCGGCCGCTACGGGGTCATCTCCGCCCGGCCCCTCGGCGGGAACGTCTTCGAGGTCCAGGACCTGGTCGAGAAGCCGGACCCGGCAGACGCCCCGTCCGATCTGGCCATCATCGGGCGCTATGTCCTGACACCGGACCTGTTCCCCATCCTGGCCGAGACCGCCGCCGACAGCCGCGGCGAGATCCAGCTCACCAACGGCCTGCGCACGCTGCGGGCCCGGCGCCCCCTCTACGCCGTGGAGTTCGAGGGCAAGCGCTACGACACCGGCGACCGGCTCGGCTTCCTCAAGGCGACGGTGGAGTTTGCCCTGGCGCGCCCCGACCTGGCGGAGGCCTTCCGCAGCTACCTCAAGAGCCTCGACCTGTAGCAGGCCGCTGAAAAAGGCCCATCTGCTGCGTTGGCGCCCTCGGCCGCACGCTCAACGTGGCTCGCTCACGCTCGCCCGGCTCTCCGGGTCCGCTCACCTCGCCTCCGGCTCGGCTCGCCAAGCGAAGTACGCCTCGCGTGCGGCCATCGGGCGCCGCCTTGCATCTGGACCTTTCTGAGCGGCCTGCGTAGTTTCTCCGCATCCTGGCGGCGAGGTCCCTGGCCCGCTGGAATCGGGCGTTGTGGCGGGGACTTGCGGCCGGAGGCGCCCGCCATTCGATTGACTTCCCGAGGGGTTTCTGGGAAAATCCGCCCACCTGAACGGCCTGCCGCCAAGCCAGCTTCAGGCACCTATGCCAAACCACCCAAAGCGGGCCTTTCACATCGCCTCCGAAGCCGAGATCAAGGCTGGCGAGGTGTCCGACGTCTACTTCGCGCGCACCGTCCAGATCCTCAAGGCCCGGGGCCTCAACAGGCGCGTCAAGGCCGAGATCCGCCTGAAGAGCTTTCCGCAGGCCGACTGGTCCTTCGGCATCCTGGCGGGGATCGAGGAGGCGGCCACCCTGCTCGAAGGCCTCCCCGTGAATGTGTGGGCGATGGACGAGGGGACCATGTTCGCCCCCTACGAGCCGGTGCTGGTGGTCGAGGGGACCTACACCGAGTGGGCCGAGTACGAGACCGCCCTCCTTGGCTTTCTCTGCCAGGCCTCCGGCATCGCCACCAAGGCCGCCCGCTGCAAGCGCGCCGCAGGCGAGCGCCAGGTCATCTCCTTCGGCGCGCGGCGCATGCACCCGGCGCTGGCTCCCATGATCGAGCGAAACGCCTTCATCGGCGGCTGCGACGGCGTGGCCGTGACCAAGGCCGCCGAGCTGATCGACGCCGACCCCATGGGGACCATCCCGCACGCCCTCGTGCTCATGTTCGGCGACACCGTGGAGGCCCTCCGCGCCTTCCATGAGGTGGTGGACCCGAAGGTGCGCCGCGTGGCCCTCATCGACACGCTCCAGGACGAGAAGTTCGAGGCCATCCGCGTCGCCGAGGCGCTCGGGAAGGACCTCTACGCCGTCCGGCTCGACACGCCGTCCTCGCGGCGCGGCGACTTCTTCCGGATCCTCGATGAGGTGCGGTGGGAGCTGGATTTCCGCGGCTTCGACCACGTGAAGATCCTCGCCTCCGGCGGCATCGACGAGTACGAGATCCTCAAGCTCAACCCGCTGGTGGACGGCTACGGGGTCGGCACCGCCATCGCCAATGCTCCGGCGCTCTCCTTCGCGCTCGACATCATGGAGATCGAGGGTCGGCCCATGGCCAAGCGCGGCAAGCGCTCGGGCGCCAAGCAGGTGTGGCGCCTGCCCGGCTCCGTCCAGAACACGGTCCTGCCCGCCCACAAGCCCGCCCCCATGGGCGCGGACGGCCGCCCCGCCGAGGGCCTTCTCAAGCCCCTCATCGCCTCGGGCCGCCTCGTGCGCGATCTGCCGCCACCCCGGAGCATCCGCGAGTACGTGCTGGAGCAGATGCTCCGGATCGACATCGACGCCTCCCGGGAGCGGGGCCTTCGCGGGGATTACTGAGAGCGGGGCCCGCGGCATGGGCGTCCTGGATGAGATCGTGTCCCATAAGCGCGCCGAGGTGGCCAGCCGCCGCGCCGCCCGCCCGGTGAGCGGCCTCGAGTCAGCCAGCCGGGCCCTCCCTCCCGCGAAGGATTTCGAGGGGGCGCTGCGCCCGGCCGCGGGCGCGCGCGTCACGCTCATCGCGGAGGTGAAGCGAGCCTCCCCGTCCCGGGGCGTGCTGAACGCCGCGCTCGATCCCGCCGCCCAGGGGCGGGCCTATGCCGCCGCCGGGGCCGCCGCGCTCTCCGTTCTCACCGACGAGAAGTACTTCCACGGGACCCTCGACGATCTCGTGGCCGTCCGCGCCGCCGTCTCGCTGCCCGTGCTCCGCAAGGAATTCATCGTGGACGAGTACCAGCTCTGGGAGTCCAGGGCCGCGGGCGCCGACGCCGTGCTCCTCATCGTGGCCGCCGTCGGCGCGGGCGCCCTCCGGGATCTGTTCCAGGCGGCCAAGGGCATCGGGCTCGGCACGCTCGTGGAGGCTCACACGGCCCGCGAAGTCGAGGAGGCGCTGGCGGTGGGCGCGCAGGTGGTCGGCATCAACAACCGCGACCTCCAGACGCTCGAGACGGAGGTGGCCACCTCCGTGGCCCTGCTGTCGATGATCCCGGCGGGCTGCGTAGCAGTGAGCGAGAGCGGCATCTTCACACGCGAGGACGTCCAGCGCGTCGTGGCGGCCGGCGCGCACGCGATCCTGGTGGGTGAGGCGCTCGTGCGGGCGGCGGATGTCGCCGCCAAGGTCCGCGAGCTGACGCTCCGGCCCCCTCACCCTGCCCTCTCCTTCTCGGGTGGAGAGGATCAAGGACGTCCCGCCCCACCCCCTCTCCCCCAGGGGGAGAGGGCAGGGTGAGGGGGGTGTCTCGGATGATCCGGATCAAGATTTGCGGGATCACCAGCGCCGAGGACGCCCGGCTCTGCTGGGAGGCGGGGGCTGATGCGCTGGGATTCATCTTCGTGGAAGGGACGCCACGCCATGTGACGCCGGCCCAGGCCGCCGCGATCATCGCGGGTCTCCCCCCATTCGTGACCCCGGTGGGCGTGTTCTGGGATCATGCCACGGGCCATGTCAAGGCCGTGGCCGAGGAGTGCGGGCTCGGGGCGCTGCAGTTTCACGGCGACGAGGCGCCGGAGGACCTCGACGGCTACCGGCTCCCGACAATCAAGGCGATCAAGGTGGACGGGCCGGAGGCGCTCCGCCGCATGGCAGGCTACCGGGTGTCGGCCTTCCTCCTGGACTCGCCAGCGCGCTGGAGCGAGGGCGAGGCCCGCCCCCCGATCTCCTGGGAGCTGGCCCGTCAGGCGCGGGAGGCCGGGCGGCGCATCATTCTCTCGGCCGGGCTCACCGCCGACAATGTCGCCGAGGCCGTGTGCGCCGCCACGCCGTATGCGGTGGACGTGAACTCGGGCGTGGAGAGGCAGCCGGGCCGGAAGGACCCCGACAAGGTGCGCCGCTTCATCGCCAGCGCATTGGGCGCCTGGCCGGGTCAGCCATGAGATCCGCAATGACGGCCGCGAGGCTGAACCCTGCCGCGCTCCCGGACGCCGCCGGCCACTTCGGCCGCTTCGGCGGGCGCTTCGTCCCCGAGACGCTCATGGCGCCGCTCATCGAGCTCGAGCGGGCCTACCGCGCGAATTGCGCCGATGCCCGCTTCCGGCTCCGGCTCCAGGGTCTCCTCATCCATTACGCCGGCCGGCCGACGCCGCTCTACTTCGCCGAGCGGCTGACGCGAGCCTGCGGCGGGGCGCGCATCTTCCTCAAGCGCGAGGACCTCTGCCACACGGGCGCGCACAAGATCAACAACGTGCTCGGGCAGGCGCTCCTGGCCACCCGCATGGGCAAGAAGCGGATCATCGCGGAGACCGGCGCGGGTCAGCACGGGGTGGCCTCGGCCACGGCGGCCGCGCTTTTCGGGCTCCCCTGCGAGGTGTACATGGGCAGCGTGGACATCGAGCGCCAGGCGCTCAACGTCTTCCGCATGAAGCTCCTCGGGGCGACCGTGATCCCGGTGGAGTCGGGCTCCCGCACGCTCAAGGACGCGGTGAACGAGGCGCTCCGGGACTGGGTGACCAATGTCCGCAACACCTACTACCTCCTGGGCTCGGCCATGGGGCCGCACCCGTACCCGATGATGGTGCGCGATTTCCAGCGGGTGATCGGCGAGGAAGCGCGAGCCCAGTCGCGGACCCTCACCGGCCGGCTGCCGGACCTGGTGGTGGCCTGCGTCGGGGGCGGCTCCAACGCCATCGGCCTGTTCTGGCCCTTCATCAAGGACCGCGCTGTTCGCATCGTGGGCGTGGAGGCGGGCGGCCACGGCCTGCAGAGCGGCAAGCACGGCGCCTCTCTCGGGGCGGGCGCGGTCGGCGTGCTGCACGGGAGCATGAGCTACGTGCTCCAGAACGACGACGGGCAGGTCGCCGAGGCCCACTCGATCTCGGCGGGCCTCGACTACCCCGGGGTCGGCCCCGAGCACGCCTACTACCGCGACCTCGGCCGGTTCCAGTACGCCTCCATCACGGACGCGGAGGCGCTGGAGGCGTTCCAGACGCTGGCGCGGCTCGAGGGACTGATGCCGGCGCTGGAGTCGGCCCACGCCGTGGCCTATGCCGTGCAGGCCGCCCGGCAGATGAAGAAGAGCGAGACGGTCGTGGTCGGGCTGTCGGGGCGTGGCGACAAGGACGTCCACACCATCGCCGCCGCCCTCGACCGAACCAACGGCCACCCGTGAGCAGACTCCAGGGGACCTTCGAGAGGCTCCGCGCGCGCGGCGAGCGGGCGCTGATCGCGTACTTCACCGCGGGCGACCCGTCGCTGGCCCTCACCGGCAAGCTGGTCGCCGAGGCGGCGCGCCAGGGGGCGGACATCATCGAGCTGGGCATCCCGTTCTCGGACCCGCTGGCCGATGGCCCGGTGATCCAGCGGGCGACGCAGCGCGCGCTCCAGGCCGGGGTGACGCTGCCGCGGGTGCTGGAGCTGGTGCGCGAGCTCCGGGGCGAGGTGTCGGTGCCCCTCGTCTTCCTGACCTACTACAATCCCGTGTTCGCCTTCGGGCTCAAGGCCTTCTGCCACACGGCGGTGGAGGCCGGCGTGGACGGCGTGATCGTGGCCGATCTGCCGCCCGAGGAGGCCGGGCCGCTCCAGGCCGAAGCCCGCCCGGCAGGGCTCGACCTCATCCACCTCGTGGCGCCCACCTCGACGCCGGCGCGAATGCGGAGGATCGCGCGGGCCAGCAGCGGATTCATCTACATGGTCTCGCTCACCGGGGTCACCGGGGAGCGGACTGAGCTGCCGTCCGATCTCCTCCAGCACCTGCGGGCGCTCCGCGGCATCACCACCAAGCCGGTGTGCGTCGGCTTCGGCATCGGCAACCCGGAGCAGGCCGCCGTGGTGGGCCGCTTCGCCGACGGCGTCATCGTGGGCTCAGCGATCGTGCGAGTGGTCGAGGAGCACGCCGGCTCCCCGGCGCTCATCCCCGAGGTCGGCCGCTTCATCGCCGCCCTCAAGGCCCCCCTCCGATGACTGCGGGGTCAGGTCTTGCAATCCGACACGTAGCCCCGGCCGCACCGCGGCTGCGCTCCAGGCGGTACACGGTCACCCGTGCTCTGACCCATGTCGCAAGGCAAGACCGCCCCCATGCCGATGTCGTAATGCAAGACCTGACCCCATAGCGCCATGGCGTGGTTCTGGAAGAAGAAGGAAGGGGAGGAGCGGCCCACGAAGGTCCAGATCGCCGAGGGGCTATGGATCAAGTGCGACTCGTGCAAGGAGATCGTCTACCGCGCCGAGGTGGACCGCGCCGGCCGCGTCTGCCCTCGCTGCCGCTACCCCTTCAGGATCTCGGCGCGGGAGCGTATCGCCTCCCTGGTGGACGAGGGCTCCTTCGAGGAGCGCGACGCGCGGCTCACCGCGCGGGACCCGCTGGAGTTCAAGGACACCAAGAAGTACACGGACCGCGTCAAGGCGGCGAAGAAGGCGACGGGCCTCGAGGAGGCCGTGCTGAGCGGCACGGCGCGCATCGGGGGCCACCCGCTGGTCCTCGCCGTGTTCGAGTTCGGCTTCATGGGGGGCAGCATGGCCTCCGTGGTCGGGGAGAAGCTGACGCGGGCCATCGAGCTCGCCATCCAGAAGCGGATCCCGCTCGTGATCGTGTCCGCCTCGGGCGGAGCGCGGATGCAGGAGGGGATCCTGTCCCTCATGCAGATGGCCAAGACCGCGGCCGCGCTCCACCGTCTGGCCGGGGAGCGGTTGCCGTACATCTCGCTCCTCACCGATCCGACCACCGGGGGTGTGACGGCCAGCTTCGCCATGCTCGGCGACGTCATCATGGCCGAGCCGCGCGCCCTGATCGGGTTCGCGGGCCCGCGCGTGATCGCCGAGACCATCCGCCAGCCCTTGCCCGAAGGCTTCCAGCGCTCCGAGTTCCTCCTCCAGCACGGGCAGCTCGACCTGGTGGTCGAGCGGCGCGAGCTGCGGGAGACGCTCCGGGTTGTCCTCGCCTTCTTCGCCGGCCCGCCCTCCCAGCCCGCTCCATGACCTACCGTGAGGCCGTCGCCCGCATCCTCGGCCTGCGCGGCGGGGAGATGGCGGGGATGCGGCCGGGACTCGCGCGCGTCCGCGCGCTGCTGGACGCCATCGGCAATCCCGAGCGCGCGGTGCGCATCGTCCAGGTGGGGGGCACCAATGGCAAGGGCTCCATCTCCGCCATGCTCGCGGCGATCCTCACGGCTGCGGGGCATCGCACGGGGCTCTACACATCTCCGCACCTCTGCTCGTTCCGGGAGCGCATCCGGGTGAACGGGCAGCCCATCCTGGAGGAAGACATGGCGGACGGTGTGGAAGCCCTCGGGACGCTGATCGCGCGGCTCGACGCCACGATGTTCGAGGCCGCCACCGCGCTGGCGCTCGACCACTTCGCGCGCCGGTCCGTGGAGGTCGCCGTGCTGGAGGTGGGTCTCGGCGGCCGGCTGGACGCGACCACGGTCGGGCGGCCGGTGGTCGAGATCATCGCGCGCATCGACCACGACCACCAGGCGCAGCTCGGCCACACGCTCCCCGAGATCGCGGCGGAGAAGGGCCACATCATCAGGAGCGGGATCGCGTGCTCGGCCCGCCAGGAGCCTGAGGTGGCGCGGGTCCTCGCCCGGCGTGCCGCGGCCGTGGCCGTGCCGCTCCTGTGCGAGGGGAGAGAGCTTCACGTCTCGGTGGTTGGGGCGAGTCTCGAGGGGCAGCGCCTCGACCTGAGCGGCCCCGGCTGGCGTCTCGACGACGTTGTCTGCGCGCTCCTGGGCGTGTTCCAGCCGGGCAATGCGCTACTCGCCGCGGCCGCCGCCCGCGCCCTCGGGGTGGGGGAGGCGGCCATCCGCGACGGACTCGGCGGCGTTCGGTGGCCGGGGCGCTTCCAGGTCCTGGGACGCGACCCGGTGCTCGTGCTCGACGGTGCCCACAACCCCGGAGGCGCCCGCGCCCTCGCTGCCTCCCTCCGGGCCTATTTCCCCGGGCAGCCCATCACCTTCGTCATCGGCATCTCGGCCGACAAGGATCAGGTGGGGATCCTCGAGGCCCTGGCGCCGCAGGCCTCCCGGCTCATCCTCACCGCGGCCGCGCATCCCCGGGCGGCCGCACCCGAGGGCCTCGCCACGGCGGCCGCGAGCCTGAACCCTCCCCCGGGCTGGACCATCGAGACGGCCGCCGCGAGCTCCGAAGCCCTATCCCTGGCCATGGCGGCGCCCAGGACCCCCATAATCTGTGTGGCAGGCTCCCTCTTCCTGATCGGCGAAGTGCTCGCCCAGCGCCCGGAAACTCCCGATATTCTTTGCGGTCTTGAGCGCGGCTGATAGCATGGAAGTCCGGCCCAGAGCGGGCCCGCCGAGACATCCCGATGCCGCCCATACCTTTGCGTCTGTCGTTCGGTAGCACCCTCCTCGCGCTGGCTCTGTCCCTGGTTCTGGCCGTTCCCGCGACCGTCTCGGCGCAGCAGGCTCCGCTCACGCTGCGGGAGGAGGGGGGCGAGGTCAATATCCTGGCCGACAGCATCCAGCAGGTCGGGGGGACCACGAATCTCCTGATCGCGATCGGCGGCGTGGAGATCACCCGCGGAGCGACGCGCCTCCTGGCCGATCGCGTCGAGCTCAACCGCGACACCGGCGAGGCGGTCGCCCAGGGCAAGGTCATCTTCTTTGATGGCGAGGACAGGCTGGTGGGCGAGCGCATCGACTACAACCTCAAGACGGGGACGGGGGTCGTCTACCACGGCTCGGCCTTCTCGGCGCCCTACTACTCGATAACCGGGGAGCGCATGGACCGGATCGGTGACGGGGTCTACCAGATCCGTCAGGGCGTCTTCACCACCTGCGAGGGCGACGAGCCCGACTGGTCCTTCAAGGTGGGCTCGGCCACCGCCGACCTCAACGAGCTGATCTACGGCCGCGACGCCTCGTTCTGGGTGGGCAAGGTGCCGCTGATCCCATGGGTGCCCTACTTCGCCGCCGCCATCCGGCGGGAGCGGCAGTCCGGCTTCCTCTTCCCGCAGGCCGGCATGTCCAGCAAGAAGGGGCTGTTCGCCAAGGTCCCCTACTTCTGGGCCATCAGCGATAGCCAGGACGCCACGGTCACCCTCGAGACCTACACCAAGCGCGGCGTCGGGGTCGAGGGCGAGTACCGCTACACTCTGTCCGAGCAGCAGCGCGGGAGGGCGCACGGCTTCTTCATCCGCGAGAGCTGGCGGGAGACCCGGGACCGGCCGGACACGCCCAACGGCGAGGATCGCGGGGTTCTCTCCTTCAGCCACGACTGGCAGATCACGCCGCGGACGGCGTTCAAGGTCGACGCCCATGTCACCTCCGACGACTTCGTCCGGCGCGAGTATGGGGACGGACTCCACGAACGCACCAGCCAGCGCGCCGAGACCAATGTCTTCCTCTCCCATCGGTGGGATGCCTGGAGCCTCGTGGGCAATATCCTGTGGTACCAGGATCTGACCACCCCGCGCCCGGTGGAGCTGCAGCGGGTGCCCGAGATCCGGCTGCAGGGCCTTCGCCAGCCGGTCCCGGGGTTGCCCGGGCTTCTCTACGAGGTGGAGTCCTCCTACACCCAGTTCGTCCGCGTGGTCGGGCCCGAGGGCCCGCGGCTCGATCTCCATCCGCGCGTCTTCCTGCCGGTGCCCGTGGCGGGGCTCTTCACGCTGACGCCGTTCCTGGGCGGTCGCGCGACCTACTACGACCAGCGGGTGGTCGGGGAGCGGATCGCCCGCGTGGGCGGGGTGGGCGTGCAGGAGAGTGTCTCGGATGACCGGATCCGGCGGCAGGCCGAGGGCGGGATCGAGGCGGAATCCCGCGTCTCGCGTGTCTTCGACATGGGCGGGGCGGGCGGGCTCGCCGCCGTCCAGCACCTCATCGAGCCCCGGGCCACCTGGCTCGAGATCCGCGGCGAGGAGCAGAAGGCGCTGCCCCAGTACGATCCCAACATCGACAAGATCGGCAAGGTGAGCCAGGTCACGTACTCGGTCACCAACCGCATCAACGCCAAGACCGTCGCCGGCCCCAACCAGGAGGCCATGCGCTGGGAGATGGCCCGCCTCGTCCTGGGCCAGACCTACAACCTCCTGCCCGGTGCTGATCAGCCCTTCAAGGACCTCAAGGCCGACGTCCTGCTCAAGCCCAACGAGCATTTCGGGCTCCGGGGCGATGCGGCCTGGAACGTGTACGGCCTGGGCCTGCGCAGGGCCGGAGTCGGTGTGACAGGCAGCTACCGCGACGTCAGCGCGGGGGCGGGGACGCGCTTCGACGAGATCACGGGCTACCACACGGTGGATGGGGACGTGGCGACCAAGATCAACCGCCACCTGGACGCTCACGCCGTTACCAGCTGGGACGTCAGCAAGGGCGTCTTCGTGGAGAACCGCTTCGGGCTCGACATCCACTGGCAGTGCTGGGCGATCGCGCTCGAGTACATCGCCCGCCGCCAGAACGAGGACGAGGTGCGCTTCTCGGTGAACCTGCTGGGGCTGGGGCAGGTGGGCACGCGCACCGGCGCGGGCATCCGGTGATCCCCCAGATCGACCTCACGCGCCAGCACGCGGCGCTGCGGGCCGAGCTGCTGGAGGCCGCCTCGCGCGTGCTCGCCTCGAGCTGGTTCATCCTGGGGCCCGAGGGCCGCGCGCTCGAGGACGAGCTGGCGGCCCTGTGCGAGGCCCGCCACGGGATCGGCGTCAACTCGGGCACGGATGCCCTCGTGTTCGCCCTCAAGGCGGTGGGGGTCCGGCCCGGCGACGAGGTGATCACCTCCGCTTTCTCCTTCGTGGCCTCGGGGAGCACCATCGCGCTCTGCGGGGCGCGGCCCGTCTTCGTGGACGTGGACCCTGGCACGCTCAACCTCGACCCGGCGCTCGTCGAGAAGGCCATCACGCCGCGCACGCGCGCCATCGTCCCCGTCCACCTCTACGGCCAGCCCGCCGCCATGGACGCCTTCACCGCCATCGCCTCGGCACGAGGGATCGCGGTGATCGCCGATGCCGCCCAGGCCGTGGGCGCCACCTACGACGGCCGGGGCGTGGGGGCCTGGGGCGATGCCGCATGCCTGTCGTTCTACCCGACCAAGAACCTCGGGGCATGCGGCGACGGGGGCATGGTGCTCACCGCGCGCGAGGACGTGGCCGAGCGGGTGAAACGGCTCCGGGACCACGGCTCGCTCCGGAAGTACGAGCACCTGGAGCTGGGGCACTCGAGCCGGCTCGACGAGTTGCAGGCCGCCTTTCTCCGCGTCAAGCTCCGGCGCTTGCCCGAATGGAACGCGACGCGCCGCCGACTGGCCGACGGCTACCGGGCGCTGCTGGACGGGCTGCCGCTCACGCTTCCGGTGGAGCGCCCGCCGGCGCGGCACATCTACCACCAGTTCACGGTCCGCTCGGCGCAACGGGACGCGCTCGCGCGAGGGCTTGCGGATCTCGGGGTTGGGACGGCGATCCACTACCCGACGATCCTGCCCGCCCAGCCGCTGTTTCGCGAGCCCGAGGCCGAGGCCGCCTTCCCCGCGGCCGCCCGCGCGGCACGCGAGGTCCTGTCGCTGCCCTGCTTCCCCGAGCTCAGCGACGAGGAGCTGCGAACCGTGGCGGCCGCCGTCAGGACGGCCCTCTCTGGCCTGTAGTGTGGGGTTGGCATGCGCGTGATCGGGGCGGTGGTGGCGTCGCTCAGACCCAAGCAGTGGGTCAAGAACCTCTTCGTCTTCGCCGGCGTGATCTTCTCCCAGCAGCTCTTCACGCCGCTCTTCTGGCCGGCGCTCGGCGCCTTCGCCCTCTTCTGCGTGCTCTCGGGCTCGATGTATCTCCTCAACGACGTGGCGGACGCCGAGAAGGACCGCCTGCACCCCACCAAGCGATTCCGCCCGGTGGCCTCCGGCGCGCTGCCACGTGGCGGCGCCCTGGCGCTGGGAGTCGGGCTCCTCGTGGCGAGCCTCGCCGGGTCCGTCGCCCTCTCGTGGCGGTTCGGCCTCGTGGCGGCGGGCTACGGGGTGCTCCTTACCGCTTACTCTCTGTGGCTCAAGCACCTGGTGATCCTGGATGTGCTCGCGGTGGCGGTGGGCTTCGTGCTCCGGGCCGTGGCCGGGGCCGTGGCCATCGACGTGGAGATCTCCGGCTGGTTGCTCATCTGCACCGTCCTGATCGCGCTCTTCCTGGCCGTCGGCAAGCGCCGCCACGAGTACCTGACGCTGTCGGGGAACGCGGCGGCCCACCGCCCGATCCTGGCGGAGTACAGCGAGGGATTCCTCGATCAGATGATCGCCGTCGTCACCGCCTCCACCGTCACGGCCTATGCGCTCTACACGATGTCGCCCGAGACCGTGGCCAAGTTCCACACCCGGCTCCTGCCACTCACGCTGCCGTTCGTGCTCTACGGCATCTTCCGCTATCTGTATCTGCTCTACCGCCGGCAGCTCGGCGGCAATCCATCCGATCTCCTGCTCAGCGACCGCGCGCTCCTCCTGAACACGGTGCTCTGGATGCTCTCGCTGCTCGTGCTCATCTACGCGCCGTGGGCCCGCTGATCTCGCGCGTCGAGCCGGTAGCCGGCTGGGGCCGCCGGCCCGTGCGCCCCGGCCGCGTGGCGCGCCCGGACCGTCTCTGCCCTGTCGCTCCCGCCGAGCCTCGCATCCTGGCGCGGGGGCTCGGGCGCGCCTACGGCGATGCGGCGGTGCCCTCGAGCGATGAGGCCCTCGTGCTGGAGACCACGCGGGCCGACCGCATCCTCGGCTGGGACCCGGCCGCAGGGCGGCTCCGCTGCGAGGCGGGGCTCAACCTGGCCGAGATCCTCCGCGTCTTCCTCCCGCGCGGCTGGTTCCCGCCGGTCACCCCGGGGACGCAGGCCGTGACGGTGGGCGGCTGCGTCGCCTGCGATGTCCACGGCAAGAACCATCACCGGGACGGCTCCTTCGGCCGCTTCGTGGAGCGGATCACCCTGCTCGTGGCCGACGGGCGCGTCGTGGAGTGCGGGCCCGACCTCGAGCGGGAGCTCTTCCTGGCCACGGTGGGCGGCATGGGGCTCACCGGGATCATCGTCGAGGTGACGCTCCGTCTCCGCCCCGTGGAGAGCCCCTGGATGGCGGTCGAGACCGAGGGCGTCGCGGATCTGGCGGCGATGGTGGCGGGGCTCGAGCAAGCCGCGCGAGACTGGCCCTACACGGTGGGGTGGATCGACTGCCTGGCGCGGGGCCGGGCGCTCGGGCGCGGCGTGCTGATGCGTGGCCGCCACGCGACGCGCGCCGAGGCGGGCGCGCGGCGGCCCTCGCCGCGCCGCCCCTGGCGGTTCCCGCTGGATGCTCCGGAGTGGCTGCTGAGCCCGCCCCTCATGCGTCTCTTCAATCGGCTGTACCACTGGAGCCACGGCGGCCCCACGCGCCGGCGCCTGGTGTCCTACGAGTCGTTCTTCTACCCGCTCGACGCGGTCCGCGACTGGAACCGGATGTACGGGCCGCGCGGCTTCTTCCAGTACCAGTGCGTGGTGCCGCGGGCGGCGGGTCTCGGCGGGCTGAGCCGCCTGCTGGAGCGGCTCGCGGCGGCGGGAGCGGCCTCGTTCCTCGCCGTGATCAAGGACTGCGGCCCGGCGGGGGACGCCTATCTCTCCTTTCCCCTCGAGGGCGTGACCCTGGCGCTCGACCTGCCCTACCGCGGCCGCGCCACGGAGGCGCTGGTCCACGAGATGAACGCCGTGGTGATCGAGGCCGGGGGTCGCGTCTACCTCGCCAAGGATGCCGTCACGCGGGCGGAGGACTTCGAGAAGATGATGCCGCGCCTCAAGGAGTGGCAGGCCGTGCGCGACCTTTGGGATCCCGAGCGGCGCTTCCGCTCGGCCCTGTCGGCGCGTCTCTTCGGAGACCCGGAATGAGAGTGGCCTTCGTCGGCGCCACTCGCGGGATGGGCCGGGCGCTCGCGCGTCTGCTGGCCGAGCGCGGGGAGGCCCTCTGTCTCCTCGGCCGGAACGCGGCCGACCTGGAGGCCTCCGCGCGGGATCTCGAGGCCCGCGGAGCGCGAGGCCCCGTGCCCACGGCGGCGCTCGACCTCGCGCTGCCGGCGGGCTTCGAGGCGGCGCTCGCCGCGGCGGACGAGGCCCTCGGCGGCTTCGACACGCTCGTCGTGACGGGGGGCCTGGCCGATCGCCCCGAGGTGCTCCAGGGCAACATGGGTCGGCTCCACGAGGTGCTCCACGTGAACTTCACTGGGACCGTGGTGCTGTGCCAGATGGCCGCCGAGCGGCTGGCCGCCCGCGGCGGCGGAAGGCTCTGCGTCTTCAGCAGCGTGGCCGGCGACCGCCCGCGGCGGAGCAACTACCTCTACGGCGCCTCCAAGGCCGGGCTCTCGGCCTTCCTCGAAGGGCTGGGTCACGCCTACGCCGAGCGCGGCGTGAGCGTGGTGTGCGTGAAGCCGGGCTTCGTCAAGACCGGCCTCACGGAAGGGCTGCCGGTGCCGCCCTTCGCCGGCGAGCCCGAGCCCGTGGCCCGGACGGTACTGAGGGCGCTCGATGCCGGGCGGCGCGTGGTCTATGCCCCGCCCCTGTGGCGGTGGATCATGCTGGTCGTCCGCTCGCTGCCCCACGCCGTCATGCGCCGCATCCGCTTCTGAGGCCGCGGCGCCACCCATCCCGGAACCACGGAGGTCGCCATGACCGCTTCCCCGGTGCTCTACGCCCGAGACGGACGCATCGCGCGCATCACGCTGAACCGGCCCGAGAGGCTCAATGCCATCGACGACGAGATGCCGCGAGCGCTGCGCGGGGCCGTGGAGGAGGCCGGCCGCGACGAGGCCGTCCACATCATCGTGCTGTCCGGCGCCGGCCGGGCCTTCTGCGCGGGCTACGACCTCGCGCTCTACGCCGAGCGCCCGCGGCCCCAGGACTACAGCCAGGATCTCCCGTGGGACCCCATGCTGGATTACCGAGGGATGAGCGAGAACACCGCCTGCTTCATGAGCCTCTGGCGGAGCCCGAAGCCGGTGATCTGCAAGGTGCATGGCTATGCCGTCGCGGGGGGCAGCGACATCGCCCTCTGCGCGGACGTGGTTGTCATGGCCGAGGACGCGCGCATGGGCTATCCGCCGGCGCGCGTCTGGGGGTGCCCCACGACGGCCATGTGGGTGTACCGGGTCGGGGCCGAGCAGGCGAAGCGCCTCCTCTTCACCGGCGACCTCATCACGGGCAGCGAGGCGGCGCGCATCGGGCTCGTGTCCGAGGCCGTGCCGGCCCTCGAGCTGGACGCCGCCGTGGAGCGGCTGGCCGCCCGGATGGCGGGGGTGCCGAAGAACCAGCTCATGATGCAGAAGCTCATGGTCAACCAGACCTACGAGAACATGGGGCTCGCCGCGACGCAGATGCTCGCCACCGTGTTCGACGGCATCACCCGCCACACCCCGGAAGGCTTCGCCTTCAAGGCCCGCTGCGAGCAGGTGGGATTCAAGCAGGCCGTCCGGGAGCGGGACAGCGGCGAGCCAATCTAGCCCATCCTTGAGGTTGGCGCAGGCCCGCGCCACCTCGCTGACTTCTGTGTAGGTCCGCACGGCCTCGACGGGGATGAGGGAGGCCCCCTCGGTCACAAGGCCCGCCGATTCATGCCAAGGGGGCCCTCCACGGCCAACGTCGCTCCGCTCCATTCACGCCCCCCCGACCGGCCAATTCACGATCGGCGACCCTCGCCCGGGCCGGATGAACTACGACACTGAGACGGATGCCTCATTGACGTCGACCTGGCTGAGCGACGAGAGTGCAACCTGAGCAAAGCTGGTATGCCAGAGATATGTCAGTCCAGGCGGTGACCCCGAGTCTCACCGAGCGCGTCTACCGGGCGCTTCGGCGCGACATCCTCTCCGGGGCCCTGAAGCCAGGCGACCCGATCCCCGTCAGGCTTCTCGCCCGGCGCTACCGTGCGAGCCGGACCCCCATCAGGGAAGCGCTCATCCGGCTGGCTCAGGAGGGGTTCGCGAACATCCACCCCCGGCGGGGTGTGTTCGCCACCGGCGTGTCGCTCAAGGAGCTCCACGAGGTCTTCCAGGTCCGCGAGATGCTGGAAGGCTTCGCCGCGCGGCTGGCGTGCCAGAACCCGGACAAGCAGGCGCTGGACGCCTTCGAGGAAGAGCTGGGGCTGGCGCGCAAGAGCGGGCGGTACCAGGACCTCATGGCTGTGGGGCTCAAGATCCACGAGTGGATTGGCGGGGCCTCCAACAACGCGACGCTCGCCGGCATCCTCGAGACGCTGCACGGCCACATGACCCGCATCTTCGCGATCTTCGTCACCAACCAGACCGTCGCCCAGGAGGCGTATGGACAGTATCAGGAGATCATCGACGCCATCCGCGACGGGAAGCCAGACGAGGCCGACAGGGCGATGCAGCGACACATCGCCCTCTGCAGGGAGCACTTGCTGAGGAGCGTGTGAGAAAGGAGCCAGCGAGATGAGCCGATTGGAGATCGACGTCTGCGGAGTGAAGCTCAAGAACCCCCTCGTCGTCGCCTCGGCGACTCCCACGAAGAACGCCGAGTTCTTCCGGCGGTCGTTCGAGAGCGGGGCGGCGGCGGCGGTGGCGAAGACCGTGATTCCCGACGAGATGGGCGGCCAGCCGATGCGCACCTACGTGCGGCCGCGGTTCACGATTCTGAACAGGAAGGCCTACCCTCACTCCTTCACCCACTACTCCAGCGAGTTCGCCTGCGAGTACCGGCCGGAGGAGTGGATGAACGAGCTCAAGCAGGCGAAGAAGTACGCTGAGGAGAACGATGCCCGGCTGATCGGAAGCATGGGCGCCATCTCGCTCGAGAACTGGCGGAACCTCGCGCGCGCTCACGAGGATGCCGGCTGCGACATGCTCGAAGCCTGGATGTTCGCGTGCCCGAACCTCTCCGGGGCGTCGATCTCGAGCTCGGGCGGTCTGTCTCTCGCCTTCGACCAGTGGGTGGACATGATCGGGACGGCCGTGCAGAGCGTCCGCATCCCCGTCTTCGTCAAGGTCGGTTCGGAGTTCGGGATCCACTCGATCCTCGGCGGTGCCCATGCCGCCAGGAAGGGCGGCGCGGCAGGGGTGACGGTGGGCGACCGGACCTCGGCGCTGGAGGTCGATCTCAAGACAGGCCGGCCGTTGCTCGCCGGCGGGTTCTCGGGCTGCGGTGGCCCGTGGATGCGGCCCATCGTCCAGAAGTTCGTGGTCCGCGTGACCCAGGAGGTGGGTCTGCCCATCGCGTTCAGCGGCGGGATCTGGACTTGGGAGGATGTGGTGAAGGTGCTCATGGTCGGCTCGACGACCGTCCAGGTCTCACGGCCATCATGTACTCGAAGAAGGGTTACGGCATCATCCGCGACCTCGTCGGCGGCCTGGACCGCTATCTCGCCAAGAACGGCTACGCCTCGGTGAACGATCTCCGGGGGATTTCGCTGCCGCAGCTCAGGACCTTCGACACGCTGGAGCGCACCCCGAAGGGCGAGATCTACGTGGACGTGATCCGGGATCTCTGCGACGGCTGCGGTTACTGCTCGCACTGGTGCTACTACGACGCGATCACCTTCGGAACCGATCGCATCGCGATCGTCGACAAGGAGAAGTGCGACGGCTGCGGGCTCTGCCTGGCCCTCTGCCCGCAGGACGCCTTCGAGATGCAGGGGAGCGTCCCCGTCTACATGGGCCTCGAGTCGTAGCGGCCGCCCGCGAAACGCACAGCGCCGAGGAGGGATCGAAATGAGAGCCACGCGGAGTCTCGTCGTGTCGGTGTTGCTGACGCTGCTGGTGCTGCCGGGTCTGGCGCTCGGGGCGGGGGACCGCACCGGGGTGACCAGGGACACGATCACGGTGGGGATGTTCGGCTTCTACACGGGTGCGGGTTCCTTCTATGGGACCGGCGCCCGGGACGGCGCCATGATGGTGATCAACGAGGTCAATGCAGCGGGCGGCGTTCACGGGCGCACCATCAAGGTCATCGTCGAGGACGACCGGAGCACGCCGGCCGGCTCCATCGCCGCCGCCCGCAAGCTCCTCCACAACGACAAGGTCTTCGCCCTGATCAACCAGGGCGGATCCAATCCCTTCGTTGCCACGCTCCCGATCCTCAAGGAGTCCAACGTCCCCGTATTCGTCCAGATCCCGTCCTCCCCGAAGGTGACCCGGCCGTTCCACAAGACGATCTTCCGCGCCGCGTCCTTCAACGACCAGCTCCAGGGCTGGCTCCTGGCCGACTTCGTGATGCAGCACCTCAAGCCCGCGCGGGTGGGGATCCTCAACCAGTCCGACGACTACGGCAAGGTCGGCGCGCAGTACGTCATCGAGCGCTTGCAGGCCCAGCACAAGGTGACGCCGGTGGCGGTGGTCGAGCACGACCGCGACGCCACCGATCTCTCCGCCCAGGTGCTGAAGCTGAGGGAGGCGAAGCCGGACGTGGTGATTCTCTACACGTACCTCCGCCCCGGGGCCATCTACCTCCGGCAGGCGAAGGAGCTCGGCCTGAGCGCCAAGACGGTGGGCTCGGTGGCCTCCGGCCAGCGCGTGACGGTGAGCCTGGCGGGCGAGTACGCCGAGGGGGCCATGTTCCTGACCTACATCCCCGTCATCGAGGAGTCCGACGAC
>JACPCX010000039.1:0-11978 GCA_016184305.1 Candidatus Rokuibacteriota bacterium
CTCCTGGTACACGGCCACCGCTCCCTCCTCCCCGACCGGGACTCCCGCAACCACGAAACTCCCGCCGGCGCGCGCCCGCTCGCGCTGGGCCTCCATCTCGCGCTCGTAAGCCTCGAGGCTCTCCGGGGGCACGGACCAGCCAGCGTCCTGGAACATCTCCTGGGCGAGGTCGGTGGGGAAGCCATGCGTGTCATAGAGGGTGAACAGAAACTTGCCGTCCACCACGCGGCGCCAGTCGTCCTTCCGGGTCGCCAGGTACTCGCGGATCTTCGCCGTGCCCAGGTCGAGCGTCTCGGCGAAGCGCTCCTCCTCGAGCCGCACCGTCTCGGCCACGCGCGGGTGCTGCTCGCGGATCTCCGGGTAGGCCTCGCCGAGGGTTTCCACCACGCTCCCCGTGACGTCCCAGAGGAAAGGCTCGTGGAGCCCCAGCATCCGGCCGTGGCGCATGGCCCGGCGCATGATGCGGCGGAGGACGTAGCCGCGCCACTCGTTGGACGGCGTCACGCCATCGGTGATGAGGAAGGTGGCCGCGCGGGCGTGGTCGGCGATCACCCGCATGGAGACGTCGGCCTCCTCCGCGTCCCCATACGGCTTGCGCGCCAGCCGCTCCACGCGGGCGATGAGCGGGCGGATCAGGTCGGTCTGGAAGTTCGAGTCCTTCCCCTGGAGCACGGCCGTGAGCCGCTCGAGCCCCATGCCCGTGTCGATGGAGGGCCGCGGGAGCGGGGTCATGCGGCCCTCGGCGTCACGATTGAACTGCATGAAGACCAGGTTCCACACCTCGAGCCACCGGTCGCACTCGCAGGCCGGCCCGAGGCAGCGGCCCCCTCCGGCCTCCTCCGCGCAAGGCAGGTGCTCGCCCTGGTGGACGTGGATTTCCGAGCAGGGCCCGCACGGCCCCGTGTCGCCCATGGCCCAGAAATTGTCCTTCTCGCCAAGGCGCAGGATCCGGTCCTCCCCGAGCCCCGCCACGCTCTTCCAGAGCCCGAAGGCCTCGTCGTCATCGGTGTAGACGGTGGTCGTGAGCCGGTCCGCGGGCAGCCCCAGATCCTTCGTGAGGAACTCCCAGGCATAGCCCACCGCCTCGCGCTTGAAGTAGTCGCCGAAGGAGAAATTGCCCAGCATCTCGAAGAAGGTGTGGTGCCGGGCCGTGCGGCCGACGTTCTCCAGGTCATTGTGCTTGCCCCCCGCCCGCACGCATTTCTGCGCCGTGGCCGCCCGCACGTACTCGCGCCGCTCCTCCCCGAGGAACACGGCCTTGAACTGGACCATGCCGGCATTCGTGAAGAGGAGCGTGGGATCCCGGGCGGGGACCAGCGGCGAGGAGCGCAATACGGTGTGGCCGTTCCGGCCGAAGTAGTCGAGGAAGCGCTGGCGGAGCGCGTTGCCGGTCGTCATGGACTCACCTGGGGTCCTGCTCGATCACGATCTCGTCCTCCCGATGGTAACCAACCTCATGCGCGGGGCTCGTCCCCGGGCTCCTCGGCTCCGTCAGCTCGTCCCAGGAGCCGGGTCACGGCCGCCAGCGCGATGCGCGGAGGATATCCGCGCCGGAGCAGGTAGTCGCCCAGCCGCTTCGCCACGCGGTCGGGCCGGGAGCGCCGCAGCGCCGGGAGCCGCCGGCGCGCCGCCTGGAGCGCCCGCTCGGACTCGGGCACCTCGTCGAAGGCCGAGGTCACGGCGGCCGCCGCCAGCGCCGGCGCGATGCCCTTGGCGCGGAGCTCCTGGGCGAGCCTGACGCTGCCGACCCGGCGCCCGCGCGCCCGCGCCTCGGCCCACCAGCCGGCGAAGCCCGCGTCGTTCACGTAGCCCTGCGACTCGAGCTCCGCCACCACGGCGCGAGCGATGTCGGCCGGGGCGCCCCGCCGGGTGAGGCGGCTCGTGAGCTCCCGGGCGCTCCAGGCCTTGCGCGCGAGCAAATCGAAGGCCGCCACCCGGGCGGCCTTCGCGTCCATCGGAGATGTCGGCTGCGCGTCCGCAGGCCGGCGCGGCCGCCGCCCCGACATCCCTACCCCTTCTTGAAGAACGGGCCCCCCGGCGATCCGCCCGGAGAGCGCCCGGGCGGCGGCGCCGGGAGCGGCTGGCCACTCGTCTCCCAGGTCATCTCGCTCGCCGAGAAGATGCCCTTCACCTTCAGGTCGAAGTCGTCGGGATTGGTGGCGGCATCGCGCGCCGTCTCGTACGTGATGAGCTCCTCGCGGTACAGCCCCAGCAGCGACTGGTCGAAGGTCTGCATCCCGTATTGCGTCTGGCCCGCGGCGATGACGGCCGG
This sequence comes from Candidatus Rokuibacteriota bacterium, assembly GCA_016184305.1. Lineage (GTDB taxonomy): Bacteria > Methylomirabilota > Methylomirabilia > Rokubacteriales > CSP1-6 > UBA12499. Next base: position 2,273 of record JACPCX010000039.1, read on the forward strand.
GATCTGCGGGGTCTTTTCGCGCTCGCGGATGCACTCGCGGATGAGGCCCGTGCCGATCATCACCTCGACGGCGGGCACGCGGCCCTTGCCGTCCGCCCGCACCACCAGGCGCTGCGAGACGATGCCCTGGATCACGGCGGCGAGCTGGCCGCGGATCTGGTCCTCCTGGTGCGGCGGGAAGGTGGAGATGATGCGGTTCACCGTCTCCGTGGCGTTGAGCGTGTGCAGCGTCGAGAGCACGAGGTGTCCCGTCTCGGCCGCGTGGAGCGCCACCTCCATGGTCTCGGCATCCCGCATCTCGCCCACGAGGATGACGTCCGGATCCTGGCGCAACGCCGCCCGGAGCGCCTGCGCGAAGGCCGTCGAGTCCTGGCCGATCTCGCGCTGGCTGATGACGCACTTGCGGTCGGCGTGGACGAACTCGATGGGGTCCTCGATGGTGACGATATGCTCGTTCCGGCCCCGGTTCATGTAGTCGATCATCGCGGCCAGCGTGGTGGACTTGCCGCAGCCGGTGATGCCGGTGACAAGCACCATCCCGCGGCGCTCCATGGCCAGCCGCTCGAGGGACTTGGGCAGGTGCAATTCCTCGAAGGCCGGGATGCGTCCGGGGATGTGGCGCAGGACGGCGCGCACCTCGCCCTGGGAGAGGAAGAGGTTGACCCGGAATCGGCCGAGCCCTTCGAGCGTATAGCCGAGGTCCTTCTCCTGCCCACCCATGAGGTCGTTGTAGCGGTCCTCGCCGAGGAGGCGCATGGCCGTGCGCCGCATGGACTCCCGGTTGAGCGGCGGCACGTCGTCCTGGACCTCGAGGTGGCCGTGGATGCGCAGGACCGGGTGCGTGTTGGCCTTGAGGTGGAGATCGGATGCCTGGCGCTTCACCGCGAGGCTGAGCAGCTCGTCGAGATCCATGCCTGGCTCCTACTTTCCGGGCTTCTCGGCCTTGTCGGCAGCCGGCGCCGGGCCGACGGGTCTGAGGCCCAGCGCGGCGCGCACCTTGACCTCCACATCCAGGAGCGTCTTGGGGTTCTCCTTGAGGTAGCGCTTGGCGTTCTCTCGGCCCTGCCCGATGCGCTCGCTCTTGTACGTGTACCAGGTCCCCGACTTCTCCACGACATTCTTCTCGACGGCGGCGTCCAGCACGCTGCCCTCCTTCGAGATCCCCTCGCCGTAGATGACGTCGAACTCGGCCTCGCGGAAGGGTGGGGCGAGCTTGTTCTTGACGACCTTGACCTTGGTGCGCACGCCGACCGCCTCGGTGCCGTTCTTGATGGTGTCCTGCCGGCGGATGTCGAGGCGGATGGAGGAGTAGAACTTGAGCGCGCGCCCGCCCGTCGTGGTTTCGGGGGAGTTGTGGACGACGACCCCGTCCACGAGATAGGTGTGGTGGCCCTCGACCTCCAGATCGAACCGGTGTGTCGCCCGGCTCGGCGGCTTCACGTAGCGCTTGGCGATGCGGGCAGGCACCGCCCGCAGCCGCTCTCGATCCTTGAGCTCGATCGCCAGCCCACAGGCCTCGCTCCCTTGCGGGTGCCAGGCAAAGCGCCCGCGCAGGCTCGGGTGGATCTTGTAGTCCACGGAGGGATGCAGATACGGGGCGATCAGCGCGTGGAGCCGCGCCGTTCGCTCGGCGTCGAACCAGAAGCCCCGACCGTCATCGCGCGGCCTGCCGATCCCGAGCCGCTCGAGCGTGGCCATCACCCGCTGGCGGGACTCGCCGGACAGCGCCGTGTTGTAGAGCACGGCCTTGCCCTTGCCCCACCGCGCGTAGGATCCGGCGAAGGAGCCATCGTCGCCGTACCACACGGCGAGCCCACGGGCGTCCAGTCGATTCAGCACAGCGGCACTCGCGATCCGGGCGCGACCGTCCCCGTAGTACTCCGCCAGCAAGTCGGCCAGGGCCGGCATCGCGAGGGTATCGAAACCCCACCCGTTGCCCGTGCGCGTGATGGCTCGAGCGAACGGTGTGAGCATCCAGTGCTTCCACCGGAGATAGTCCTTCTGCGCCTCGCCGTGGCCCACCCGGAAGCTCGCCGCATGCGTTCCGAGCCGCCGCAGGGAGCCATCCCCGAAGGTGCCGCCGAGAACGACCTGCCACTGGTCGTCCGTGAGATCCCAGTCCTTGACCGACACGAGCACCTCGTCGCCGGCTTGCAGTGCCCCCGCTCGCACCCGGCCACGGGGCGTGAAGACGACGTGGTTGTCCGTGGCCGCGAAATGCCGGCGCCCGGACGGCCCGCCCTCGACCTCGAACTGGATGAACCCGTCGGCCCGGCCGTTGTCGAACCAGTTGACGACGCGGCGGGGTTCGATCCTCCCGGTATCCGGATCATACGAGAGGACCTCTACCGGCATCCGCTGGTTGACGATCTTGCCGATCTTCTGGCCAGTGCCGTCGGCGAGGGTCACACGGGTGCCATAGTGGAAGCAGCCAAACATGACCCCGATCTTCTCGCGGAGCTGGTTGATGAAGATCACGCTGCCGCCGGAGCGGGAGATGGCGGCGGTGAGCTTCCGGAGCGCCTGGGACATGAGGCGCGCCTGCAGCCCGGGGAGCGAGTCGCCCATGTCGCCGTCGAGCTCGGCGCGGGGCACCAGCGCCGCGACGGAGTCGATGACGATGACGTCCACGGCGTTGGAGCGCACGAGGGCCTCGGCGATCTCCAGCGCCTGCTCGCCCGTGTCGGGCTGCGAGATCAGGAGCTCGTCGGTGTTCACGCCGAGGTTCTTGGCGTAGATGGGGTCCAGCGCATGCTCGGCGTCGATGAAGGCCGCGGTGCCGCCTTCCCGCTGCGCTTCCGCGATGACGTGCAGCGCCAGCGTCGTCTTGCCGGAGGACTCCGGGCCGTAGATCTCGGTGACGCGGCCGCGGGGAATGCCTCCGATGCCGAGCGCCACGTCGAGCGAGAGCGCGCCCGTCGGGATCACGGCGATCTCGTCGAAGACGCCGCCCTGGCCCAGGCGCATGATCGCGCCCTTGCCGAACTGCCTGTCGATGGATGCCAGCGCCAGCTCGAGGGCCTGGCGGCGGTCGGTCTTCACGTCGGCCATTGGGATCTCCTCACCCGTCAGGACCTCGCCCCGCTGGGATGCGGGAGCAGGGACAAACATTCAATTCCACGCGCAGTTGCGACATTGTAGAGGGCCGATCCCCCTAAAGTCAATCGAGCGCGCGCGCCACTGCCAGTCTTGGCGCTCGCCGGGCGCCTGTCAATGTCCCGAATCTGATACGGGCCCGAGCGTCACCGAGGCCAGCTCGCTGTAGCGGGCGCCGGCGGGCGAGAGATCGCTCCGCATGAGGGACAGCGCCGCGACGGGCACGGAGGCGAAGGCCAGGCTGCCCGCCCGGGCCACGGCCTGCCGCAGATCGAGGCTCGTCTCCCGGCGCCACCGCCGCTCGTCGAAGACGCGCCCGATGGTGAGATGCGGATGCCACGGACGCCCCTCGGGCGAAACCCCGCGCGCCTCGAGCGCCCGCTCCACGCCCGCCTGGAGCCCGCGCGCCTCGAGAGCGCCTTGGGCGACGCCGATCCAGAGGATGCGCGGGCGCTCGAAGCCCGGAAAGGCGCCGAGGCCATGCAGTCCGAGCGTGAACGGCGTGGTGGCCGCGGCCGCCTCCCGCAGCGCCCCCCGCGCCTGCTCCAGCGCCGGCTCGCCCTGCTCTCCGAGGAAGCGGAGCGTGATGTGCAGGTTCCGCGCCGGCACCCACGCCACGGCGCGCGAGAGCGGGCGCAGCCGCTCGATCTCGGCGGCCACGGCCGTCCGCGCCTCCTCGTTCAACAGCAGCGCCACGAACAAGCGCGGCATCAACGCTGCAGCAGGCGGCGGAGCAGGTCAAGGGCCGACTGGCTGGACTGCCACTTGATCGCGTCCCGCGAGCCGGAAAAACGGAAGCGTCTGACCTCGACGCCGGCGGGCGCCGCCGCGGCGATGAACACGGTTCCGACAGGCTTGTCCGGCGTGCCGCCGTCGGGCCCCGCGATCCCGGTCACCGCGAGCCCGCACGGGGACTTCGAGGCCGCGCAGATGCCCCGCACCATGGCGTCGGCCACGGGGGCGCTCACGGCGCCATGGGCCCGCAGGAGGGCGTTCGGCACGCCGAGCAACTGCTCCTTGGCGTCGTTGGAGTAGACGACCACGCCACGCTCGACATAGCGCGACGAGCCCGGGACATCGGTGAGCCGGCTGGCGAGGAGCCCGCCGGTGCAGGACTCGGCCACCGACAGCGTGAGCTCGCGCTGGACCAGCAAGCGTCCGACCACCTCTTCAAGAGTGTCGTTGTCCCGACCGTAGCAGTCCTGGCCCAGCGCCGCGGTCACCGCATCCTCCACGTCCTTCAGCGCCGCCACCGCGATGGAGCGGGAGGCGCCACGGGCCAGAAGCCGCACCCAGACGTCGCCCTCGACGACGAGGCAGGAGACGGAGACGGGCCCGTCCCTGCCCAGCCACGCCCCGAGCCGCACCTCGGCATCCGCCGGGGCAAGCCCCGCTGTTCTCAGGGTGCGGAGGATCGCCACCTCCCCCACCCCGAGGCGCGATCGAACCGCCGGGCGCAGGTGCTCCTCGACCAGAGCGGACAGGTGCGCCGAGCCGGCCGGGAGCACGGCCACGAGGGCCTGCCGGACGGCGAGCGCCCAGCCCGGCTCGCCCGCCGGGCCCGGCCAGACCTGGGCCCCCTGGGGCAGGAGCGCCAGCCTGTCGAGACGCCGCGGCATCGCCTGGCCGCGGCGAGAGAAGTCCTCTTCCAGCGCCGAGCGCATCCGCTCGCTGAGGACGAGCCGCGCCTCCGCGAGCCGCGCCACCACCCGGCGGACGATTTCTCCGCTGGAGCCACCGGAGGCGGCCAGCACCACCACGAGGCCGGCCGTCTCGAGCGCGGCGCGGAGGGAGGCCTCGAGCGCGCCTTCGTCCTCGTCCACCACCGCCCTTCCCAGCACCGGCAGCCCCTCGGCGAGGAGCGCGCGGGCCATCGCCAGCCCGGCGGCGTCCTCGCTCCCCGCCAGGTGGGCGGCGCCCACCGTGAGCAACCGCGCGCCGATCACACCGGCACCCCGAAGAGGGCACGGGCCCCCATCACGAGGATGAGGGCGTAGCCCCCCGCGATCAGGTCATCCACCATCACGCCGAGCCCGCCGCTGAGATCCTGGCTCTCCCGCGCGGGGAAAGGCTTCCAGATGTCGAAAAGGCGGAAGAGGAGGAAGGCCGTGATGAGGACGGGCAGCGTCCGAGGCAGGAAGAGGACGGAAAGCATCATCCCCGCCACCTCGTCGATGACGATGACGCCGGGATCCTTGCGCCCCAGGATGCGCTCGACGCGCCCGCCGGCCCAGATCCCGACGGCGGTGACAACGACCAGGGTGAAGAGCAGGCCCCTGGGGGTGAACGGGATGAGCCAGAGGGCCACCAGGGTCACCGCGCTGCCCACCGTGCCCGAGGCGACGGGCGCATACCCCGCGCCCCCGACGCTGGAGATCAGGAAGGCCGCCCGATCGGCGAGGCTCAGGCGGATGATCCCCGAAGGTTGGACACGCGGGTCCTACTCGCCGACGAGCTCGTAACCTTCCACCTCCACGATGCGCACGTCGGCGAAACGGCCAGGCTGGAGCTCCCGGTCGCGGAGATAGACCACACCGTCGATCTCGGGGGCCTGGCCTGCTGTCCGGCCCTCGAAGGGGAAGGCCCCATCCGCGCTGGGCCCATCCACGAGCACGGTGAGGTGGGTGCCGTAGAGCGCCTTCTGGCGCTGCCAGGCGAGCCGGTCCTGCGCCTCCTGGACGAGGGCGGCGCGCTCGGCCATGACCTCGGCCGGAACCTTATCGCCGAGGGCCACCGCCGGGGTGCCCTCCTCCGACGAGTAGGTGAAGACGCCGAGACGGTCGAAGCCCGCGTCCTCGACGAAGGCCAGGAGGGTGTCGAAGGCCGCCTCGCTCTCGCCCGGGAAGCCGACGAGCACCGTGGTCCTGATGGTCAACCCGGGAATCGCCTCGCGGAACTGGGTCAGGATCTCCTTCATGCGCCGGGCCGTCACCCCCCGCCGCATGGCGCGGAGGATGCCGTCATCCCCGTGCTGGACCGGCATGTCGAGATAGGGCAGCACGCGGGCGCGGGCCCACCTGGCGACGAGCCTGTCATTGACATGGGCCGGGTGGAGATACATGGGGCGGATCCAGGGCATGCGCGTGTCGGACAGCGCCAGGAGCAGGTCGCCGATGTCGCCGTTGCCGGGCAGATCGCGGCCGTAGGCGAGCGTGTCCTGGGAGACGAGGATGGCCTCCTGGATGCCACGCGCGGCGAGTTGCTCGACCTCGGCGACGACGTCGCCGAGCGGGCGGCTCCGGTGCCGGCCGCGGAACTGGGGGATGGCGCAGAAGGTGCAGCCCATGTCGCAGCCTTCCGCGATCTTCACGTAGGCGTAGGGCAACCCCCGGGTCAGGAGCCGCGGCGTCGTGGCGTCGTAGAGATAGCCGGGCGGCGCGCTCGACACCCAGTCCTGGCGCGAACCAGCCTGGCTCACCAGCTCCACAATCCGATGCAACTCGGAGGTGCCGAGGATCGCGCTCACCTCGGGGATCTCCGTGAGGAGCTCGCCCCCGTAGCGCTGGGGCAGGCAGCCCGTGACGATGCGCTCCGTGATCTCGTGGCCCGCGCGCGCGAGCATGCCGAGCATCAGCTCGGAGTCCACCTGGTTCTTCGGACAGCCCAGCGTCGTGAAATGGACTTTCATCGCAGGGCTTGATGATCCCACGGGCTCCGGGGGCCCGTCAAACCCAGCCCGTCCGGTAGCGTTGGCGTGACGCACCGAACAACACGTCCACGCCCGAGCCGATCAAAAGGCCAGGGTCCAGAGACCCTCGGCCCCGTTGTACACGAGTTGAAAGAACCTCAACACGTCGCGACCGATCAGGGCCGAGTAACCGAAACCTTCCAGCTGGTTCCCGGCGTATACCCCCTGCTGCACCTCCAAACGGGGACTTGCTCGATGGTCTCGTGTCCCACGATCTGCTTGATCAGGAACGCGTCGCGGCCAAAGCGCCGGACCCCTTCAACATAGGCATCCATCTGACTCGGGAATACTCCGATTCCTGTGATACGCCCGCTTCAGGGCCGCCGCGGCGACCAGCCCCGCGCCGAGCAGGAGCGCGGTCAAGCCGCTTCGCATGAGGCGTGGAGGTCTTGCTCATGTCAAGGACATCACTTCTACTTGAAGGTGCTTGTCTTTGGCCCCGTCGACCAGAGTCTCAATTCGTCCGGCCACCTCGTCCGAGATCCAGTCCGCACCGCACTGCGAGCACACCGTGGCAGGAACGTTTCGGATCACCACAATACCGAAGCCCAGGTCGGCGGTGAAGGTCGTCGTGCCGGGCTTCTTTCCACCTCCGCAGAGCGGGCAGGCGTCGGCGTTCCTTTTCTTCATGGCCTTCTCCTTGTCTTGAAATCAGGCTCGAAGTGTTCCAGGTCTGGTTCGTACACGGTGATGATGAACGCCCGGTCACGTCCCGCATCAAGAGCCACGACTACGTGGATCGGTCGCGTCTTGGCCCAGCCTGAAAAGAGCGCGGATGGAAATGGCCGTTCCTCAGGGTACGCCTCAATCAGCTCGCCCGAGAGAAGGACCTCCAGCGCGTCGGACCTTCGGATACCACGCTGTGCCATGCGTTCGAGGGCATGACGCTGCCACTCTACGCGCGACTCGCGGAGAGCGACACGTGTTCGACGTACATCGAACCCTTTCGCCATGCGAGGTCACGGTCCCATGATGTGCGCGTATTCTACGCGGCGAGTGGCGCCGACGCTCAGGAAATCCGAATCCTCGGCGGGGTTGTGCCTGAAGCTCCCCTCCGAGGACGTGGCTCGGCGCATCCACCGAGTGCTCACGGTGTGCAAGCCAGAGCGCCTCTGCGTGAACCCCGGCTGCGGTTTCGGCAGGTCCCCCGCTGCATGGGCAACCAGAAAATCGGGACCCCGGCGGCCGGCGCCGTCCTCGCGCGCCGGGAGCTGACGGGACAGAAGTGACCCCGAGGGGCCCGCCGTTGACAGGTGCGGCCGCGGCGGGTAAGGGGTGAAGACGCTCCCTCTTGCCGAGACCAAGGAGACGCTCAGCCGGCTCGTGGATCGGGTGGCGGCGATGGACGAGGAGGTCCTCATCACCCGGAACGGCCGGCCCGCCGCTGTCCTGGTGAGCCCGGACGAGTACGAGGGCTGGAAGGAGACGCGCGCGATCCGGTCGGATCGTGAGCTCATGACGGAGATCCGGCGCGGTCTCCGAGCGCTCAAGAAGAAGGGGAAGACCTACACGCTGGAGGAGCTGGTTCCCGGCGAGTAGCGCTCCGTGGAGCCCCTCTGTCTTCTCCACGTCCCGGGCGCCCTCGAGGAGCTGATCCGGCGCCTCCATCCCGAAATCAGGCGCAAGGTTCGCGCGGCCCTGGACGTGATCCGTGCGGACCCGGCCGCCGGGAAAGAGCTTCGCTCGGAGGAGTCTGCGGAGTGAGCCAGAATCGACTAAATATGGGCACGCGAGATCGCGGAAGCCAGAACGGGGACTTGCTCGACGGTCTCGTGTTCCACGATCTGCTTGATCAGGAACGCATCGCGGCCAAAGCGCCGGACCCCTTCAACATAGGCATCCAACTGAGTCGGGAATACTCCGATCAGGCGACTGCCCTTGATGAGAGCGAATTGCCCAGTCTGACCACTGAGCAGCTTCGTCCTCATCTGGTCGAAGAAGGCCAGCTCTTCCTTCAGGGCTTCGATCGTCATGCTTTCCCCCGAGTGGCTGAATTGTCGCTCCAAAGGGCGCCGAGAGTCAAACCGTCGAGCTCGTCCCCGTTCTGGACCGGCATGCCGAGAGAGGGAACGACCTGCGCGCGCGAGCATGCCGAGCATCAGCTCGGAGTCCACCTGGTTCTTCGGGCAGCCCAGCGTCGTGAAATGGACTTTCATGGCGAGACGCGCTGGCTACTTGAGCTGATCGAGCGCCTTTCGGGCCTCGGCCGCCGCGGGGAAGGACGGGGACTTGAGCGCCTGCTCCAGCTCCCGGCGGGCCTCGGCCTTCTTCCCGCGCTTGGCGTAGACGGCGCCCAGGTGGTACCGGATCTCGGGGTTCCCTGGCAGGGCGCTGGCCGCCTGGGCGATGAGCTGCTCGGCGCGGTCCAGTGTCCCTTTCTGGTAGAGGATCCAGCCCAGGGTGTCGGCGATCATCGCGCTGCGCGGCGCCGTCTGGTAGGCGCGCTCGGCCAGGCCCAGCGCCTCGTCACGCGTCTTCGGGTCCTTCCCCAGCGCGTCGGCAAGGTTGTTCAGCGCGAGCGCGTTGCGGTCGTCGCGCAGGAGCGCCGCCCGGTAGGCGGCAACGGCCGCAGCCTTGTCGCCCTCGCGGTCCTTGAGCAGAGCCAGGTGGACCAGAGGCAGCGCCTCCTGCGGGTGGCTGTCGGCGGCCTCCCGGAGCAGCTTGGCGGCCGCCTGGGGGCGCTTCTCGCGGTCGTGAAGCGCCGCCAGGGAGAGCGCCGCGCCCAGGTGGTTCGCCTGCTTCTCCATGGCCTTCTGGTAGCTCCTGGCGGCGTCCTGGGAGCGCCCTGCGCGCTCCTGGATGCCGCCCAGGAAGACGTAGGCATCAGGCGCCTCCTTCTGCGCCTTGACGATGCGCTCGGCGACCTTCACCGCCTCGTCGCCTTGCTTGAGGAGCAGCCGCGTCTCGGCCTGGGCGGCCAGG
>JACPCX010000197.1:0-2126 GCA_016184305.1 Candidatus Rokuibacteriota bacterium
CTGGATCGTCGTGCCGAAGGTCCGCACGTCGTGCGTGACGGACGAGCCCGCCACGACCCGCGCACAGGCCACGACCATGTCTTGATGCCCATCGAGTCCGGCACACTTGGGATGGACGATCTCCACGACGACCTCCTCCTGGGTAGGGTCGCGTCGGCGTGGAGCCCGCGTCAGCGACGTCTAGAACGCGCGCGCTCCGGCGCATCGCCGGTGGCCGCAGTCCGGGGGGCTCGCGGGGCTCCGGGTCCAACTCGGCTACGGGCTTTGCGCCCCAGTGGCAGACCGACCTCGGTGCCGACACGGACGCTGAGACTCCCGCATTTCATGCGCCGCGGGTCCGCGAAGCGGGTGGAGAACTCGGCTGGATCCTCTACCGGCGGGGCCCGCACCAGCGCGCGCGGGCCCTCCTCCAGGAGAGCGTCGCCCAGCTTCCGTGCAACACGATGATCCAGTACCACCTCGGCATGGTGTCGGCTGCGGCCGGTGACAAGGAAGCCGCGCGCCAGGCTTTCGGGATCGCCGCCGCCACCCCCACGCCTTTCCCCGGCCAGGACGAGGCGCGAAAGGCGCTCCCGCTCGCCGGACGCGGGGGCCAGCGGGGCCGCCAGAGCACGGCGTGGTTGAGCCAGCTGGGACGGAGTGGCCGGCTACTTCTTGCGCTGTCTCCACAACAACACTCGACTGTCCAGCACCCTCAAATTCTCGTACACTTCCTTCCGGTGGCCGATCCTGACGACCAGCACAACCAGATGCTTGCCCTCGACCGAGTAGATGACGCGGTAATCTCCGACTCGAAATCGGAAGAGCTGGTCGGACCCCTTGATCGGCTCGACGCCGACGGGCCGAGGGACGTTCTTCAGGCGCTCGATCTTGGTCACGATCTGCCGCTGAGCGCCCTTCGGGAGCCCAGCCAGTTCCTCGTCAGCCGTCTTGAGGAACTCGATCGTGTACGCCATGCGAGCGAGTTACAGTCCGAGCCGCTTCTTCACATCGCCCAGGGGGACCCGGATCTTGTTCTTCGGGTTCGCCAGGGCCTTCCGGGCAGCCTCAAGATCGATCCGATCCTCGAGCATCTCGAGCAGACGAAGCTCCCAGACCGGGATGAGCGCCGCCATCTCCTTTCCTCGCCGCTCGATGACCACTCGGCCCGCCCCATACTTGACGGTGTTGAGCAGCTCCGAGAACTCGCTCCGGGCCTTCGTCGCCTCGATCTTGACCATGTGATTCCTCCTGGCTCTCCTGCGCTCCTGCAGATCCAACATTACGATCCGTACAGTACGATCACTTGGTCCACCCTGTCAAGTCACAGGCAAGCCGCCGGCGTCCTGATGCTCCTCCCTCTGCCTTCAGTGACCGCAAGATGTCTGCTGGCGATCGAATCGGCTCCCTCATCCACTTCCATGAGGCTCGCGCGAAGCCCGACATGGCCCATGCGCTGGTGCAGGCGCTAAGCGCGCCGGACTTCCCCAGGCCGAAATGCCCGCCGCTCACACCGGGCAGGTCAACTTCGCGGCGACCGCCACCGGGCCGTGCGGCGGTAGGCCGCGGCTGGCCCGGTGCGCCGCCAGCTCGCGCATCTCCAGGCCGGCAGCCCGCAGCAGGCGAAGGGGGAGCTGAAGGAGGCCGTCACCATCGCGCCCAGGTTCGCGGATGCGGTGCTGCTCCTCGCCGATCTCAACATCAAGTCTGGCGCGGCCCAGCCGGCCGTCGAGGAAGCTCGATCCTCTCCGAGCACGGCGGCGACAAGGACAAGGCGCTCGCCCTCGCCCAGACCGCCAAGGAGCTGGCGCCGGGGGACCCGGGTGTCTCCGACACCCTCGGCTGGATCCTCCACCGGCTGGGCCTGCACCAGCGCGCACTGGCCCTCCTCAACGGACAGCGCCGCCAAGCTGCCCGGCAACCCGATGATCCATTACCACCTCGGCATGGTCTCCGCCCAGCTCGGCGACACGGAGGTCGCCCACCAGGCGCTCTCTGCCGCCGCCGCCGCGCCCACGCCCTTCCCCGGACAGGACGAGGCCAGGAAAGCGCTCGCCGCGCTCAAGTAACGCGCGCGGGACGATGCCCGCCTGCGCATGTCGCCAGGGCGCGCTTCTCGAGGCTGCCCGGAGGGGGCTGCGGCGGCG
>JACPCX010000212.1:0-2094 GCA_016184305.1 Candidatus Rokuibacteriota bacterium
TCGCCCGCGAGATGATCTTCCTCGCGCGCACCTTCACCGCGCGCGAGGCGCTCGAGATCGGCCTCATCAACAAGGTGGTCGCGACGGGGGAGCTGCGCGCCGCTACCCGGCAATGGTGCGAGACCATCAAGGGCCATAGCCCGCAGACCCTCAGGGCGACGAAGAAGTCCCTGAACCACGAGTCCGACGAGCTCTACGCCTCCTGGCAGCACGGGATGGAGCTGCTCGCCAATATCTGGGGCACCGAGGAGAGCCTCGAGGGCATGCAGGCCTTCCTGGGCAAGCGCAAGCCGGATTTCCAGAAGTTCCGGCTGCGGAGCAAGGCCGAGCTCGACCGCTACCTCGCCGGGCTCGCGCGGGACGAGAACCAGGCGCCGGCCGGATGACCGGCCCTCCGCCCCCGGCCGCCCTCGACGGGCTGCGCGTGCTCGACCTCACCCGGGTCCTCGCCGGCCCCTTCTGCACCATGCTCCTCGGGGACATGGGCGCCGACATCGTCAAGGTCGAGCCCCGGGGCGGAGACGAGACGCGGGCCTGGGGGCCGCCCTGGGTCGGCGGCGAGTCCGCCTACTTCCTCGGCGTGAACCGCAACAAGCGCGGCCTCACCCTCGACCCCACGACGCCCCGCGGGCGCGAGCTGCTGCGGACGCTCGTGGCCCGCAGTGACGTGCTCGTGGACAATTTCCGCGCCGGCACCCTCGCCCGCTGGGGCTTCGACGAGGCCTGGTTCGATGCCCGGGCCCCGCGCCTCGTCCGCTGTTCGATCACGGGCTATGGCCCGACGGGTCCCAAGGCCGAGCTGCCCGGCTACGACTTCATCCTCCAGGCCGAGACGGGCCTCATGAGCATCTCGGGCGAGCCGGACGGGGCGCCCATGAAACACGGGGTGGCGATCGTGGACCTGGCGACCGGCATGCTCGCCTGCATCGCCATCCTGGGGGCCCTGGCCGCGCGGCAGCGCACCGGCCGCGGCCAGCAGGTGGACTGCTCGCTGTTCGAGACCGGGCTCACGCTCCTGGCCAATGTCGCGTCCAACCATCTCGCCTCCGGCCGCGACGCCGGACGCTTCGGCAATGGCCATCCCAATATCGTGCCCTACCGGAGCTACGCGACGCGGGCCGGCACGCTCGCCCTCGCCGTCGGCAACGACGCGCAGTTCGCCCGCCTCGCGGCGGCCGTGGCCCATCCCGAGTGGGCGGCAGACCCGCGGCTCGCCACCAATGCCGCCCGCGTCGTCAACCGGGAGGTGGTGGACCGCCTCGTCCAGGAGGCGCTCGCCGGGGACTCGGCCGAGGCGTGGATCGCGCGCTTGCGGGCCGCGGGGTTGCCATGCGGCCGCGTCAGCACCGTCGCGGAAGCCCTCGCCGGTCCCCAGGCGCTGGCGCGGGCGATGGTCGAGACGATCGCCCACCCGGCGGTGGGGCCCTTCCGCGCCCTCGGCTTTCCCTTCACGATGGCCGGCACTCCGACCCGGCTGCGGCGGCCCCCACCGACCCTCGGCCAGCACACCGAGGAGATCCTCGGCGAGCTGGGGCTCGAGGCCGCGGAGATCGCCCAGCTCAGGGGCGACGGGGCGATCTGAGCGCGGCGGCGCTCTCGCCAGCCGAGGTGCGCGTCCGCCGGCGCGCCCCCGGGTGCCCGACCCGAACGTAATGCGAGGCCGCGCCTTGCTGAAGTCTCCGGCATCATCACGTTCTTGAGATCGGACGAGCCGCCGACGGTCCGGCGGCCACGGTAGATCGTCGCCGCCCTCGGGACCTTGTGGCAGACGCAACCCTCCACGCCGGGCAGCCGCTGACCTGAGCGACCCGCCGCGACCTGTGCGCCGCGGGCGTTCCGCGGCCAGGCCCCCGCTGATGTTGACGATGGGCCCGGGAAGAAGATGACGAGCGAGAGACGAGTTGCAGGATGGGTCAATCCGCTGGCCTTCATAGGATGTACATCCGCGCCGCCCGCGCTGTCATGCTGAGATTCGTCCTGCGGCGGGTCCTGCTTGTGCTGCCCGTCCTGTTTGACCATGCATTGACGCGAGCCCTCGATGTGGATACAGTAATTACATCATCGCGCTCGAGGAGCCACGGACATGCCACGGAC
>JACPCX010000082.1:0-8732 GCA_016184305.1 Candidatus Rokuibacteriota bacterium
GGTTCATGAGGGCGGCCTGTGTCAGGTGCAGGAGCCCGATGGTGGCGCCGCCGTCGCCGATCATCACGATGTTCTTCATCCGCCCCTCGCCGAGCACCGTGTCCGCGAGGACGGCGCCGGCGGCGACGGCCGTCGAGCGCCCGTGAATCGTGTGGACGGTGTGCAGGGTGGGGAAGAGCGGGTCGACGAGCCCGACGCAGCCGATGTCGCTCGTGAGGACGATCTGGCTCGCGTCGAGCCCGAGGCGCACGAGCGCCTCGCCGAGTCCCCGCGCCACGAGGCCGTGGCCGCAGCCCTTGCAGTAGGGGACGGGGCGATCGCCGAGGAAGGACTGCCGGTCGGGGCCGGTCGTCATAGCGCCTCCAGGATCTCGGCGGGACGGATCATCCTCCCGAGGGTGTTGACGCCGTGCCACTCGAGATCGGGGAGCGCTCCGGCCAGCACCTTGCGATAGAGCCCGGAGAGGTTCTCCTCGGCGACGACCACCCGCCTGGCTGTCCGGGCCGCCTCGCGGATCGCCTCGACGGGAATGGGGAACAGGGTGAGGAGGCCCAGGAATGACAGGCGCCGCCCCGCCGCGCGGCCGAGGCGCACCGCCTCGCGCGCCGCCCGGCTCGTGATGCCGTAGCTCAACACGAGCGCGTCCGCGTCCTCCTGGAGGTCGCGCGTCACCATGGCCATGTCTCGAGCCCGCGCGCCGACCTTCGCCTCGAGGTGGCGGAGCACGTCGAGGGTCTCGGCGTCGTTCTTCCTGAGCCAGCCGTCTTTGTTGTGGGCGGAGCCGGTGAGGGTGACCTTGAGCGAGCCCGCGAGCGGAGCGAACGGGGGCACCTCGTCGAGCGCGCCGAACCGGACGGGCCGGTAGCCCTCGGCGCTGGCCATGGGGCGGGCGTGGACCGGCACCTCCGGGAGGCGGGCGAGGTCCACCGCCTCGTAGGTCATGGCGACCTCCTTGTCGCTGAGGACGATCACCGGAGTCCGGAGCGCCTCCGACCAGCTGAAGGCCTCCATCGTGAGGGTGAAGCACTCGACCGGGGTGCTCGGCGCGAAGACGGGCACCGTGTAGCCGCCGGAGGTCGCGAACTCGGCCAGCAGGACGTCCCCCTGCGCGCCCTGGGTGGCGCCGCCCGTGCTGGGACCGAGGCGCTGGACAAGCACGACGACCACGGGCGTCTCGGTCATGAGGGCGTACTGGAAGGCCTCGATCATGAGCGCCCAGCCGGGACCGGAGGTCGCCGTCATGGCCTTCGCGCCACGCTGCGCGGCGCCGATGCAGTAGCAGAGCGCGGAGATCTCATCCGGCGCGCCGAGGGCCACGTCCCCGCGCCCCTGGAGCTTCACGGTCATCTCGCGGTAGATCTCCGAGGCGGGCGTGATCGGGTAGCCGCTGAAGAAGCGGCAGCCGGCGCGCAGGGCGCCCTCGGCCACCATCTGGTTGCCGGACCTGAGCGTCAGACTGGACGGCGCGGATTCCGCGCGGATGTCGGTGGCCATCGCGATCTCCTTCCGCCGGGCCCTCAGTCCAGCGTGTGGACGAAGAGGCCGCTCAGAAGCTTCGGCTCGAACCAGGTGCTCTTGGGCGGCATGATCGCCCCCGCGTCCGCCACGGCCAGCAGCTGGTCCACCGTGGTCGGGTACATCGAGACCGCGAGGGCCATCTCCCCGGAGTCCACGCGCTGCTCGAGCTCCTTCGCGCCGCGGATGCCGCCCACGAAGTCCACCCGGTGATCGGTGCGCGGGTCGCCGATGCCGAGCACCGGACCGAGGATGCGGTCGTGGACGAGGGAGGCATCGAGGCCGCCGATGGGGTCCTTCAGGTCGATCGTCGCCTCCGCGATCTCGAGGAGGTGCCAGCGCCCGGCGAGATAGATGCCGAAGGTCCCCGGGCGAGGCGGCGTCGGCTCGTTCGTCGGTGACAGGCGCCCGAGCCTGCCGAGTCGCACCAGCACGTGCCCCGCCGTCTGCCCCTCGAGGTCCCGCACCACACGGTTATAGGGCAGGATGCGGAGCTGCTCGGCCGGGAAGAGCACCGCCAGGAACCAGTTGTATTCCTCGTCGCCCCGGTGATGCGGGTTCGCCGCTCGGCGCTCGCGCCCGGCCCGCCAGGCGCTGGCCGAGCGATGGTGCCCGTCGGCGACATAGGCGCGAGCGATGTCACCGACGGCCCCCACCCAGGCCTCGGGATCGGCGAGCCGCCACACGGTGTGGCGCACCCCGCCGAGCGCGACGAAGTCATAGAGCGGCGGCCCCTGCATCCCCGCCTCCCCCATCCGGGCCAGGTCGGAGCGCCCCCGGTAGGCCAGGAGGACCGGCTCGGCGTTGGCATCGAGCGCGAGCACGTGGCGGGTGCGGTCATCCTCCTTGTCGGGCCGGGTCCGCTCGTGCTTGCGGATGATGTCCTGCCCGTAGTCCTCCACGTGCACGCAGCCGACCACGCCCACCTGGGCCTGCCCCTGCATCACCTGACGGTAGAGATAGAGGGACGCGGACGGCTCACGCAGGAGCACGCCGCCGGCGACCAGGCGGTCGAGATTCTCTCGCGCCTTTGCGTAGACGCGCCCGTCATGGGGATCCACGTCCACCGGCAGGTCGATCTCCGACCGGCTGACGTGCAGGAAGGACAGCGGATTGCCGGCGGCGAGCCGGGTCGCCTCCTCGCGGCTGACCACATCGTAGGCCGGTGCCGCCACGCGCGGCGCCAGCTCTGCAGTGGGGCGCAGCGCCCGGAAGGGATGCAGCCGCATCGCGGTTGCGCTCAGGCCGGGAGGCCCACGGAGGGATGGCGGCGGAGCGCGTCATAGACGGTCTCCATCATCTCGCGGAGGCCCGGCTCGGTCTTCGCCTCGAACCGGAGGGTGAGGTACGGGTTCGTGTTGGACGCCCGCACGAGCCCCCAGCCTTCGGGGAAAAGGATCCGGACCCCGTCGATGTCGATGGTCTCGTGGCGCCCCGTGAACTCCCGCGCCAAGTCCGCCACCACCTCGAACTTCGTCTCATCGGGGCAGGGCGCCTTGAGCTCGGGCGTGGCGAACAGATGCGGCAGCGTGTCGAAGTGGGAGGAGACGGCCTCGGAGCTCCGCGAGACCACCTCGAGGAACTTGCAGGAGGCGAGGATGCCGTCGTCCACCCCATACCAGTTCTCGCCGAAGAACATGTGCCCCGAGACCTCGCCCCCGAGCAGGATCTTGTCCTCGCGCATCTTCCGCTTGATATGGGAGTGGCCGGTCTTCCACATCACGGGCCGGCCGCCGTGCGTCCGGATGTCGTCCACGAGCACCTGGGAGGACTTGACGTCGAAGACGATCTCGGCCCCGGGGTGCCGCGTCAGGAGATCCCGGGCCAGGAGCGCCAGGATCAGATCGGCCTCGTGGCGGCGGCCGCGCTCGTCCACCACGCCCATGCGATCGGCGTCGCCGTCGTAGGCGATGCCCACGTCCGCCCTCATCTCGAGGACCCGCGCGACGAGGTCCCGCGTGTTCTCTTCCATCTCGGGATCGGGCAGGTGATTCGGGAAGCTCCCGTCGGACTCGCAGTAGAGCTCGATCACCTCGCAGCCGAGCCGCCGCAGCAACTCAGGGGCGAAGCTCCCCGCGATGCCGTTGCCCGCGTCCACTGCCACGCGCAGCGGGCGCGCGAGCCTCACGTGGGCGGTGATGGCGCCGAAGTACTCCTCCCTGGGATCGCGAGCGGTCCGCCGGCCCGCGCCCAGCTCGAAGTCCTCTTTCCGGATGGCGGCCAGCAGCCCCTGGATCTCGTCTTCGGTGAGGGGCGCCGCCCCGGGGTGGACCATCTTGACGCCGTTGTCAGAGACCGGATTGTGGCTGCCGGTGACGGTGGCGCCGCCGTCGAGGCCCCAGTGGGCCGTGGCGAAGTAGAGGAGGGGGGTGTGGTTGACGCCGATGTCCACCACATCCAGGCCCGTCGAGAGGCAGCCCCGCGCGAAACCCTCCTTGAGGGCGAGGGAGGAGAGCCGGTTGTCCATGCCGAGGGCGACGGTGCGCCCGCCCTTGCGGCGGATCAGCGTGCCGTAGGCGCGCCCCACCAGCTCGAAGACCTCGGGCGTGATGTCGATGTCGACCTTGCCGCGCACATCGTAGGCGCGGAAGATGAACGGGTTGATCGCCACGGTCACCGCAGCCCCTCACACCACCGCGATGGCCTCGACCTCGATCAGCCAGTCCGGCTGGGCCAGCGCGGCCACCGCCACGAGCGTGGAGGCGGGCGTCTTCTTGCCGAAGAACTCCTCGCGCACCGGCTGAAGCTCGGCGCGGTGGCGCATGTCCGTGAGGTAGGTATTGAGCTTGACGACGCTCGCCAGGGTGCCGCCCCCCGCCTCGACCTGGGAGCGGATCGCCTGGAACACCACCCGCGCCTGGGCGGCGAAGTCGCCCCGGTGGGCGGGGTGGCCCTGGGCGTCATAGGCCACCTGGCCCGAGAGGAAGAGAATGGTCTGGGCCCCCGTGACCTTCACGGCCTGCGAGTAGGTGGGCGGGTCGAAGACGTCCTTGGCGCAGTAGCGCTCGATCGTGGCCATGCGGGGCTCCTTGTTCTGTCTGTTCCTGCTGGTTGAGGGACGGTCACGCCGGTGGCGTGTGCTATCGTGCCCCTACGCTAGAGGCGGCGAGGCAATCAGTCAACCCCCTATGCGCTGCCGGGCCGACGCGGCGGTGCCGCCCGATCGGGCGGCGGGCTATGCGGCGCGCCTCGGTGTCGCGCCGGTGGACATGGCATGCGCCCACAACGCGATGCTGTCGGCGCCGGATGCGCTCACGCAGATCCTCGAGCGCATCGAGCCCTGAGGGCCCGCCGCCCAGTCCAGCGAGTGTGGGCTCGTGTTCTCCCAATCACGCGGCGAGGCGGTCAAAGTCTCTGCGCCCCGTCGAGTTTGCCGAGCTCGCGGTCGAATGTGCCGAGTGGCAGGTGACCCGCCTTTCGAGCTTCCTCGAGCACGAGGCAGTCGGAAAAGCCCAGCGCGGGCCTCTTGCGGTAATGCTCGAGGGCAGCGGCAACCGCATCCGCGTCTTGAAGGGTCAGGTCCTTGTGGTTGAGGAGCATCTCGACGGCGGTTGCGATCCCGGTCGGACCGACCTGGTAGACAGCACTCAGGACCCAGACGGCTTCCGCGAGGACAACGTGCGGCACCCACGCCCCCGGAGAGATGAACCTCTCTGCCGCGGCGACTTGCTTCGTATTGTCTCGCGTTGCGAGGCGGACGAGAACATTGGTATCAACGGCGCGCATGGCGCCTTCTGATGTACCGCCGGACTCCTTCCTTCAATTCCTCAAGGGGCCGCGGCTCGGGAGCGCCCTTCGGGAACAGCGCTCGGTGCAGGTCTTCAGATGTGTACCGACCGGCTCGACGCACCACGACCTGTCCGCCGTCTTCGTCCCACTCGAGGACGGCCCCGGGACCGACGCCAAGCTTTCTGCGGATCTCGGCCGGCACGGAGATCTGGCCCTGGACCGTAAGCTTCGACTGCGCGAGTGCCATGGCTCATCATTACCACGGTAATGACTCACTGTCAACGGCAGCACGGGCGTGTGTCTTCGCCGTGTCCCAGGGTCAGCCATGGAGGGTCCCGGCCGCGGGGATGGGGCCGCGGCTCAGCCGGATAGTGCGCCGGGCGGGGAGGCGGGCGGCGCGGCGGTGAGCAGATCGGCCACGGTCTGGCAAAGCCGTTCGCGATGAACGGGCTCGACGCGGACGAACCTGACTCCGGCGCGTCCGCCCTGGACGGAGCGCACCTCGGCGACCTGGACGTGGATGGGCGCCTCGTCCTCGGGCTCGAGGGTGAGCCGCAGCAGCTCCCCGACGGGGATGGGCGCGTCGATCTCGAGCCAGCAGCCGGCCACCGACAGGTCGCGCACCGTGCCCTGGCTCTGGCGCCCCTGCCACACCACGGCTGCCCAGATGGCCGTCGGGACCCGGGTGAAGTCGCGGCGATCCAGCTCCACGCGGACGTAGCGCTCGCCCCATCGCAGGCGCTTGAACCGGAGCTCGCAGATCTGGCAGCGGAACGGGTAGACGTAGGCGACGCTCAGAAGCCGCTCGACGGGGCCGTCGCGGCCCACGCGGCGCACGAACTGGCTCCGGCACTTCGGGCAGGTCAGCGGGTCCATGGGGGGTATCCTCCACCTGGGGCGGGCACCCGGGCTGTCGCCCGCCCGCCCCCGCCGGAACCTCGCGCTACTCGATTTTCTGCAGCCGATCTCAGGCGCTGTCTTTGACCTTGGGCGGGCACCCGGGCTGTCGCCCGCCCGCCCCCGCCGGAACCTCGCGCTACTCGATTTTCTGCAGCCGATCTCAGGCGCTGTCCTTGACCTGGGGCGGGCACCCGGGCTGTCGCCCGCCCGCCCCCGCCGGAACGTCTCGTTCGCGTGCTTTCTCGCGTGCCGCGAGTCGTGGTCACACCGGGGAGTGTGACAGATCGGTGGCGGGAAAGTCCAGGTTTCGGGCCGGGAGGGATCAGCCCGGACCCGGGCGTTGCGCGCGGAGGAACTTCCCGAGCCGTGCGTCGTCGCCCCCCTTCACCTTGACGAACTGCAGTCCCAGGCGCCCCGAGTGGACCGAGCGGACCACGGCCACCTCCACCGTGATGGGCGGCTCGGAGTCGCCGGGCTGGAGCGTGAGCTCGAGGGACTCGCCGGCGGCGATGGGCAGATCCGTCTCGAGGGTCGCGCCGCCCTCGGAGAGGTCCCGCACGCGCCCCTGGCGCTCGCCCTCCTTCCAGAAGAGCGTGCTCCAGAAGTCCACGGGGAGGCGCTCGTGCCGGCGCCGGTCCTCGTGCACCCGCTCGTAATGCTCGCCCCACCGCAGCGTCCGGAAGCGATGGGCGCAGACGAGGCAGCGGAACGGGTAGATGTAGCCCGCACTCAGCAGGCGCTCGAGCAAGCCCTTGCGGCTGGCCCGGCGGACCTGGTCGCTGCCGCATCGCCGACACCGGAGGGGGTCCATGAAGGGGCGGTGCTCGTTCCCGCGAGTCTGTCAGATTGCCCCCGCCCCTGTCCAGGTACAATGCTCGGGTGGATGCACGCCCGACCGCGGGGCGTCAGGGTCTCGCGGCGGATTCCAGGAGGGGGACCATGGACGAGGCGCTCAGGGAGACCACGAAGAAGACGGCGCAGATGCTCTTCCACTCGCTCAAGGGGGGGGTCGGGTACGAGACGTGGAAGAAGTTCGACAAGGAGCTCGCCCGCGAGCTCAGCATGTTCTTCACGGGCAAGCTTTACAGCCGCGAGGTGATCTCCCAGAAGCAGCGCGAGCTCTGCGCCGTGGCCTCGCTGACCGTGCTGAACCGCCGGGCGGAGGTCCGCGCCCATGCCCACGCCGCGCTGAACGTGGGGGCCACGCGCCAGGAGGTGGCCGAGGTCATCTTCCAGCAGGTGACCTACGGCGGGATGCCGGTCGTGGTGGAGGCGCTCGAGGTCTTGAAGGAGGTGCTGGAGGAGCGCGGGGAGTGGGAATGACGGCGCTCCACCCCACCGTGGCGGCGGCCCTCGAGGCCGCGCGGGCCGGCGGCGAGGTCGCCATGACGTACTACCGCGGCGGCTTCGAGATCACGATGAAGGCCGATCGGACGCCCGTGACCCAGGCGGACCGCGAGGCGGAGCAGGCGATCACGGCCGTTCTCCAGCGCGCCTTTCCCGATCACGGCTTCCTCGGAGAGGAGCTCGGCGAGCGGGGACCCACCGACCGGCGCTGGATCATCGATCCCATCGATGGCACGAGGAACTTCGTCCGCGGTATCCCCGTCTGGGCCGTGCTGATCGGGCTCGAGGAGCAGGGCGAGGTCACGGCGGGCGTGGTCTTGAACCCGGCCAGCGGCGAGTGCTTCTGGGCGCGGAAGGGCGAGGGCGCCTTCTGCGACGGGGAGCGGATCCGCGTCTCCGATCTCGACCGCCTGCCCGAGGCGACCGTGCTGCACTCGGGCCTGAATCTGCTGCGCGCGACGCCCTACTGGGATGGCTTCGTGCGGCTGGTGGACGTGGCCTCGCGGACGCGCGGCTTCGGCGACTACTTCGGGTACGGTCTCGTGGCCCAGGGCCGGGCCGAGATCTACGCCGAGGTGGATCTCAAGCCGTGGGACATCGCCGCCGTCAAGATCCTCGTGGAGGAGGCGGGCGGCCGGCTCACCGATTTTTCGGGCCGGCCCACCATCTACGACGGCACGGTGCTCGCCAGCAACGGACGCCTGCACGACGAGGCGCTCCGGCTCCTCACCGGCCGCTGACCTCCTCGCCCGCCTCACGGGTGAGCCTTGCGCGCAGGCGACGGAACTCGGCAATGGCCCGGTCCTCGTCCGGGCCGAACCGGTAGATGAAATTGTTCAGGTAGCTCGCCACCTGGCCCTCCTCGAAGCCCGTGTCGCGCCGTCGCGCGGCGATGGCCGGGATGGCCTGGATGCCCCGGTCCAGGGCGTCACCAAGCGCCGTCTCGAACCCGCGCCGCTCGGTGTCCGGCACGGCGGCGCGCATGCTCCAGCGGGCGAAGACGCAAGGCAGCCCCGTCCACTCGTGCCAGTCGCCGCCGATGTCGAGCACGTGCGCCGCGCGGCGTGGCGAGGTCGCCTCCCGGATCGCGCGGTCGCCGATGAGAAGCGTTGCGTCGCAGGGCTTGCCGGACGTGACCCAGCCCCGCGGCTCGACATGGTGCTTGAAGGCCAGGAGGACCCGCAGCAGCTCCACCGAGGTCGAGGTCTCGCCGGTGACGCCGATCACGGCGCCGTCCAGAC
>JACPCX010000211.1:0-2068 GCA_016184305.1 Candidatus Rokuibacteriota bacterium
GCGGCCTGGGTTCGAACCGCGCTGGCCCTCATCGCGCTGGGAGTCGGCATCGCCGGCTACTTCCACCTGGCCGGGAACGGCCGGGTCCAGCTCTTCGTCGGGCTCGGCGGGAGCTTCGTCATCGGCGGCGCCCTGATGGCGGCCCTGGCCACCTACGCCTACCGCAAGACGTACGAGAGCGTCGAGAGGGGCGAGTACGGCAGCACCATGACCCTGACGCTGCTGCTGGGCGCGATTCCCATCCTGCTGGGGCTGCTGGCCCTGGTCATGATCATTCTCCAGTAGGGCCGGAGCCGAGAGGGAGCCGCGTGGGTTGGCGCTACATCGCGGACGACGGGGTCGGGGCGGCCCTCGGGCTGGCCGCCGACGAGGTGGTCACCCGGCGGCAGGGCAGCGGCCAGAGCCCGCCCACCCTGCGCCTGTACACCTACCGCTCCCACTGCGCCCTGGTGGGCCGCTTCCAGCGGCTCGGCTCCGAGCTCAGGCTCGACGAGTGCCGGGCCGCGGGCGTGGAGGTGAACCGGCGGCCCACGGGGGGCGGCGCCATCATCATGGGCGGGGACCAGCTCGGGGTGGCCGTCATGCTGCCCGCGCCGGCCGGGGAGCGCTCCTATGATCGCACCCGCGATCTCTTCACGCGGTTCTCCTCGGGGATCACCGGGGCGCTCGGCGATCTCGGCATCGAGGCCGAGTACCGGCGGAAGAACGACGTGGAGGTGGGGCGGAAGAAGGTGGCCGGCCTCGGCATCTACTTCGATCCCGCCGGCGGCATGCTCTTCCACGCGAGCCTGCTCGTGGACCTCGACATCGCCTTCATGCTCTCGATCCTGAAGACGCCCTTCGAGAAGATCTCCGACAAGGAGATCGCCACGGTGGCTGAGCGCATGACGACGATCCGCCGGGAGCTCGGCCGCGCCATCACCACCGCCGAGGTGAGAGAGCGCGTCAAGGAGGCCTATGCGCGGGAGCTGGGCCTCGACCTCGTGCCGGGGACGTTCTCCGCCGTGGAGCGCGCCCAGATCGAGGCGCTGGCCCAAGGCCGCTACGAGACCGAGGAGTGGCTCGCCCGCGAGCCTGCGACGCCTGACGCCATGGGCTCGGCCACGGTGAAGACGGACGGCGGTCTCCTCACGGTCCATCTCACGCTCGCCGGGGACGTCATCAAGGCCATCTATCTCACCGGGGACTTCTTCACCGACGACGCGGTCCTCGCGGGAATGGAGCGCGCCCTCCGCTGGCATCCCGTCGGGGCGGAGGCCGTGACGAAGACGCTCGAGGCGCTCCGGCAGCGCGAGGGGCTCGCGCTGCCGCAGGTGCCCTCGGAGGCCGTGGCGCGCGCCGTGGAGACGGCCGCCGAGGCGGCCCGCCGCCACGAGCACCTGGGGCGGGCGAAGGGATGCTTCGTGAACCCGTGATCCTCCGGTCGCTTCCCGGGCATTCCCACACCGATCACGCCCCCCTCCCTGGTGCCCCGCGCGTCGCCTGCCTCTCGATGCCCGCTCTCATGGTGCTGCTCGTGTCAGTGGCTCCGGCCCAGGCCGTCGAGGTGGAAGGGCGCTCGGTCGAGTACAGGAGCGGTGACGTGGACGTGCCCGCCTTTCTCGCCGTGCCCAAGGCCCCGGGGCCTCACCCTGCCGTGCTCTTCGTCCACGGCCGCTCAGGGTGGAACGACCGGCTCGAGGCCCATGTGCTGCGGCTGGCCGCCCACGGCTTCATCGTCCTCGCCCCCGACTACCACACGGGGCGCATGATCGCCGAGAACCCCATCGAGCACGATCCGGCCACCGAGAAGGACGTGGAGCTCGGGCTCGACTTCCTGAAGACCGTTTCCCGGGTGCGGGCGGATCGCGTGGGCGTGGTCGGCATCTCGCGCGGGGGCTATCACATGGCCCTGCTGGCCGTGCGGCGGCCCGAGGTGGCGGGCGTCGTGGGCTATTACCCGCACCTGGCCAGCCCGTAGGAACTCATAAGTCAGGGTTACCCAGGGGAGAGTCCGGGGGCGCCAGCTCCGAGCGAGGCACGGTCGTGCGGGCCTCGGGCGGGGGGAGAGCCAGATATAGGCGTGCCG
>JACPCX010000182.1:0-34392 GCA_016184305.1 Candidatus Rokuibacteriota bacterium
TGGACGGCTCGGGCTTCTTTTGCGGGGGCGTCGCGACGCTGGGCGGCGCCGGCGGCTGCGGTCGGCCGACAGCGCTCTCGCGCTTGGCGGCACCCGGCTGGACGGGGGCCATCGCACCAGGCGTCTCAGCAGGCTTTTGCGGAGGCGTGGCGACGCCGGGTGGTGCCGGCGGCTGCGGTCGGCCGACAGCGCTCTCGCGCTTGGCGGCACCCGGCTGGACGGGGGCCATCGCACCAGGCGTCTCAGCAGGCTTTTGCGGGGGCGTCGCGACGCCGGGTGGTGCCGGTGGCTGCGGCTGTCCGATAGCCTTGCCGCGCTTGGCGGCGTCCGGCTGGCCGGGGGCCATCGCCCCTGGTGCGTCAGCGGCGCGTGCAGCCGGGGTCTCCTTCTTGGGCGCTCGCACGAGCCGCGGCGCCGCAATTGGCACCATCGCGGCCCCGGTGGTCGCGAGCGGCGGGCGCGTGGCCACGACCGACCGGCCAGTCATCGTCTCCGGCGGTTTGATCGCGGTGCCGCTGCTCGGCGCTAGGCTGGCGGCGACGGGCTTGACGGCGAGTGCCCCGCGCACCGGCGTGAGCTGCTGAACGTCGGCATGGCTGAGCCGACTCGGCCTGAGATCGGCGCGGCCGAAGCGGTCGGCGGGAACGGCGACCACAGCCGAGCTCGGTCCGGCCACATTTCGGTACACCGTGATGTTCCGCACGTTGACGACCGTGGTGTTGTTGATGACGACGTTGTTGACGACGCGCGGCCCGCCCCAGCCGTCCCACGACGGGCGGCTGATGTAGCCCCTGCGGCCCCACCACGGGATGATGGGCTCGCCCCAGCCGAGCGGCGCCCAGGCGAGGGGAAGCCCGAAGCTCAGGCGCACGCCGCCGCCGAGGAAGACCACAAGGGCCGGGGCGTAGACCGGCCGCACGACGATGGGCCCAGGCGCCCAGCCCCAGAAGCCGCTGACGTGGACCCAGCGGCCGTAGTGATACGGCGCCCAGCCCCATGGCTCGTTGTCGAGCCAGGTCCAGCCGTAGCGCGGGTCCCAGATCCATCGCCCGGTGCTGTAGGGCACCCAGCCTGACGCGACCGCGGTCGGCACCCACACGGACCCGTAGCTCTCGACCACCCGCCAGCTTCCGTGGCGGTCGAGCTCCTCGGTCCCATAGACGTCCCGCGGGACGTAGCGTGCGCTCGGCGAGGTGACGAGCGAGTCGGTGCGCTCGTAATTCCAGCGCTCCCACTCGGTGAGCTCGGGCGCCCCGCCCGTGTCCACGCGGGGGGTGTCCGTGCCCGTGACCACCACCTGCTGGTTTGCCGCGACCGGGGTGGCGGTACCGCCCACCGGCGTCATCGTGGCCCTGCCGCCCCGGCGGATCCGGAACGCGGTGGAGTCCTGAGTCACGTCCACGTGGTAGTAGCCCGTGCGCTCGATGGTGAACGCCGCGTTCGGCGTGTCGAGCTCGATCGTCTGCCCGGGCGCGAGCTCGCGCAGGTCGAGCCCGGCATGCCCCGCCGTCACGCTGAATTGCACGAAGTCGGGCTCCTGGTTGTCGAGGCCGAGCTGGGTCCCTTCCGCGGCACGGACGAAGGCGCGCGCTCCGATCTGTACCTCCACGTTGCCGGTGGGGCCCGTGTAGAGAGAGTCGCCCGGAGCCAGTGGCGTATTCACTCTCGCCGGCGTCCACTCCGAGGCCCCCGGGCGCCAGAAGGAGACGTCGCCGTTGATGTAGCTGATGCGGGCGGGCGTCGCCTCCCTCGCTCGCGTCTGATAGCCCTGCTGGGGCTGGCCGGCCACGGGGGCCGGAGGCGGTGGCGGCGGGCCCTGCGCCCAGAGCGTGGGCGTCCCGGCCAGGAGCATACCTGTCGTCAGCAGCGTTGCGAGGATCCGTTTCGCGATCATAGGGACTCCAATCCGCGCCACCAGGTACAAAGGGGTGGGCGCAAGTATGACGAAGGTGCTGGGCCAGGCATTCGGTTCGTGCCCCCGGAAGCCTCAGCGCTCCAGCCTGAAGCGGATGGGCGCTGCCGTCGACCGCGGTTCGACGACGGCCCCCCCGGCGGTTCGAGTCTCCCGGGTCATCATCGTCTCCACCTCCGTCTGGAACGGTGAGGTGACCACGATGTGAGCTGTTGTCAGCCCCGTCCTTCGCGCCGTCAGGGTCTCTGTCCGGGTCCCGGGAGCGCGCGCGCCTCCCGGCCCCGCAACCGCTCCATGAGCTGAGGGAAGGAGGAGGTCCGGATGATGGAGTTGAGATGACGCAGCGAGAGTCCGTGAAGCCGGGGCGAGAACGAAGCGAGCGAAGGCACCTGAGGCATCGTTGCACTCCTCACACGGGCGTGGTGTCCGCCGGCTTGACGACCTTCTGGATCGCCGCGAGCAAGGCGGACTGGTCGAACGGCTTGGCCAGGTATGCCGCGACTCCGGCGCGCTGGACGCGCTCGCGCGTCGAGGCATCGTCATGCGCGGTGATGAAGACCGGCAGCACCACGAGCCACCGGAGTCCTCGGTATGTCGACATGACTGCCTCCTCGCCGGCGTCGGTTCCTGGGACCCGAGACTGACGACTCGGT
Organism: Candidatus Rokuibacteriota bacterium; assembly: GCA_016184305.1. GTDB lineage: Bacteria > Methylomirabilota > Methylomirabilia > Rokubacteriales > CSP1-6 > UBA12499. The sequence continues at coordinate 2,566 of JACPCX010000182.1, forward strand.
CCGCCGGTGGGCTTTTCGCCGCTTACCGCTGCCTGATCAGCGAGCGTCGAACGGGTTACCGGCCTGGAGCCGACGTGCCTGATGTTCCGGGCGCCGAAGCCGTTCGAGCGCCTCGGCCAGCGTGTTGGCCTCGTCGATGAGCAAGCGTTGTGTCGCCGCGCTCGTGTCCGGCGCCTCGCCCACTCGACTCGGATCCATCTGATCCGCCGGCGGGGAATGGTCCTCGAGGGCGCCGGGGAACTCCTCGAACACCAGTCCTCCACCCATGCCGCGGATCCGGTTCACCGCGTCGCTCAGCTCCCCGCGCAGCCGCTCGGCGATGCTTCCCATTGCCGTCTCCGCCCATGCGTCGCTCATCGCGGGGTCCTCCTGGCCACTATCTTCGCCCTCACACTAGCAGCCTGACCGGAGGGCCGCCTATTGGACCTTGGTCCAACGAGGGCGGGCCGGGCCGCGGGTCCGCGCCCTTCACGGCCTACGCGGTAGAGGATCGCCCGGCCCGACAGTCCTGGAGCCGCTGGTCGACGACGTCCCAGGCGACGACGCTCCACCAGGCACCGAGGTAGTCCGGGCGTCGGTTCCTGTACTTCAGGTAGTACGCGTGCTCCCAGACATCGCAGCAGAGGAGTCCGGGCTTGCCGTGCAACAGCACGCTCTCCTGGTTGGGCAGCGACAGGATCTCGATCCGCTCCGTCGATGGGTTCATGACGAGGAAGGCCCATCCCGAGCCGAAGTGCTTCGCCGCCGCGTCGGTGAAGAGGGACTGAAAGCGCTCGAACGAGCCGGAGTCTTTCGTGATGGCGTCGGCGATCGCGCCTCTCGGCGAACCGCCTCCGGTCGGCCCGAGGACCGTCGAGAAGAACTGATGATTGACGTGGCCGCCACCGTGGTTTCGAACGGCTGTCCGGATCGCCTCCGGCACCCGGTCGAGCCGACGGAGCAGGTCCTCGATCGGGAGATCGGCGAGGTGCGGGTACGGCTCGATCGCCTTGTTCAGGGCGTCGACGTACGTCTGGTGATGCGTGTCGTGATGAAGCTCCATCGTCTCGGCATCGATGTAGGGCTCGAGGGCATCGTAGGAGAATCGCAACGGCGGAAGCTTGTACGCCATGTCAGAGCCTCCTCTGGCCCTCGAACTCCACGACGATCTTGCCCTTGGCAGTCAGCCAGTCCCGAACCTTGGCCCAGGTGCTCGGCTCCCGTTCCTCCCACGCGCGCACTGCCCCGGCCGGGACCACGATGTACCCCAGATCGGTGCCGGATGCGGCCTCGACGATTCTCGCGAGGTCGGTCCGTGATCCTCGGAGATGGGCGAGCAGGTCTTCCATGCGATCTCGACCTCCGTGACGTCATTGATTGAATGAGGAGGGCGCCCGCAGGCGCCTGCGTCAGACCCCGCGCCACCGGGACGACGGGACGGCGAGGAACGACCCGGCCTTCACCGTCGGTCACTCTAGGGCACGCGATCCCGCCCGCCTATGGGACCTTGGTCCAATACGATGGCAGGAGGCGGCCTCTCGCGCGGCGACGGGTCACGGGCCGGCATCGCATCGGACGAGGGGGTCGGGCTGGGCGTGATGCGGCGGGCGGGAGGGGACGTCCCGCGCGAGGTTGCTCCGGAGCGCCAGCTGCACCGCCGACACGGGCTGCCCCGGCGCACCGACGAGCCGTTCGCCCGGGAGGTCGGCGAAGAGCGAATCTTGCAGGTCTCCCACGGTGACCCCCAGAAAGGCCGCCACCGTGGACAGGACCGTGAGTTGAGGGGCCGGTGCCCGGGCCGCCTTCACGAGGCGGGGAAGATCAGCATCCTGGAGGATCGGTGGCGTTCCAGCAGGGACTGCAGCGCGCGGCGCTTGGCGCGCGTGAATGCCAGAAGCCGTCGTATCTGGCGCCGCGCCGCCAGGGCGCGACGGCCCTCGGGGGTGAATGATGAGCCCGTCATGACGGGACACCTCGGGTCCCTCCGCCAGGGTTCCCAAGGGGGACCGACGCTGCTCGGTGAGCCGTGGCTGACGGGGCGCTGGCGCTCCGCTACTTCCTCGTCCGCCGGCGCGCCTTCTTCACGCGGCGGCGAGCCTTCGGCGTCCGCGACGCGGTCTCTTTCCTGCGTCGAGCGAGGAGCGTCTTGACCTGGCGCTTCCCCACCTTCCGGAGTGCCACGAGGGCTGCCCGGTTCTGCCCCTTGGGAGTCGATTCTCCCGTCTCCCAATGCGCCACGGCCGGCGCGCTCACCCCCACCAGGCGCGCCAGAGCCATCTGGCTCAGCCCCAGGCGCTTCCTCAGGCTCTGGATGAGTCGGGGCGACAGCCGGGCGGCCTTCGCTGCCTCCTCCGGCACCGGCGGGATAAGTGGTGCAGCCTCCATCATTCGCTCCCAGCCCACGGCCAGCCGACGCAGAGTCGTCAGCGTGCCGTGGAGCTGCGCCACCTTCCGCCGGAGCCGAAAGACCTCTCGCCGGAGCGGCACGACCACCGGGCGCACTTGCCGTCGGGCACCCCGGGCGATTGCTTCCCTGATCGCGGTCTCGATCTTGGCCACGCGGTGTTCTCCTCTTCACCCATGGATCGTGGGAACGACGAAAGGGGCATGACGGAGCCCGTCACCCCTTCGCGCTGCATGCGTGCGGGCTCGATTGTACAACGTGACCGGCGGTGAGGTTCGAGTTCCTCGTGCCGAGGCCGTGTCGGATGAGTCGTTCTCCACGAGGCCGGAGCCAGAATTCTGGGGTACGGCAGGGGCCGTGATGGCCTTTGACAGGGGTCCTCACCCCGCCACTCCTTCCTTGACTGCGCTGAGCCTGCCGGCGCAGGATCTACGCAATGGGTCTGACGTGTCGCCACGGGCAGTACCTGTAAATGTCCCTGCTGATCGCCCAGCCGCGGCAGCAGCTGACATTTGGGAACGGCAACGCCTTCCAGCTCGAGCTGCGGCGGCGGGTCGGGGAGTATTTCCGAGCCACGGGCCGCCGGCCGCGCGACTGCTGGCAAATGTACCTGAAGACGGCCATCCTCCTTGCCGATTTCGCCGTGCTGTATGCGCTGCTGGTCTTCGTGGCTCAGGCGTGGTGGCAGGGTCTCCTCCTGGCTGTGCCGCTCGGCCTCTCGGCGGCCGGAATTGGCTTCAATATCCAGCACGACGGCGGCCATCACGCCTATTCGAATCACGTGTGGGTCAACAAGCTGATGGCGATGACCCTGGAGTTGATCGGGGGAAGCTCGTATCTCTGGCACTGGAAGCACGTCGTCCTGCATCACACGTACGTCAATATCACGGGCCACGACACCGACATCGATCTCGGTCTCCTCGCCCGGCTGACCCCGCATCAACGGCGGCTCCCGTATCACCGATGGCAGCATCTGTACCTCTGGCCGCTCTACGGATTGCTGGCCATCAAGTGGCAGCTCGTGGATGACTTCCAGAAGCTCATCAGCGGTCGGATCAGCAGCCAGCCGTTCCCCCGCCCCACGGGCCGGGACCGGGCGATCTTCATCGCCGGCAAAGCGATCTTCTTCGCCGTGGCCTTCGGGATCCCGCTGCTGTTCCACTCCATCGGGGTCGTCCTGCTCTACTACGGGATCACCGGGCTCGTGGCGGGTATGGCCCTGAGTGTGGTGTTTCAGGTCGCACATTGCGTCGAAGAAGCGGAGTTTCCGCTGCCCCGGGAGGAGACCGGGTGTATCGAGCACGCGTGGGCCATCCATCAGGCGGAGACCACCGTGGACTTCGCCCGGCGGAGCCGAGTTGTCACGTGGCTCATCGGTGGCCTGAACTTCCAGATCGAGCACCATCTCTTCCCCCGCATCTGCCACGTCAATTACCCGGCGATCTCGAAACTCGTGGAAGAGACCTGTCGAGAGTTCGGGATCACGTACACGGAGCACAGGTCGTTTCCGGCAGGTCTGGCGTCACACTTCCGGTGGTTGCGGCGGATGGGGATGCCGGACATGCGCACGTGAGACATCGGGTGCACGACTGGCGAGGGGAGGTCGTGCCGCGCACCCGGCGAGAGGAGTGGTCCGATATCATCCTCGGGAAGCGCGGAAAGTAAGTTGTGCCGGCAGGACCGCTGTGATAGCGTTCTTTTTCACATGGGGGTCTCGGAGCCTTCCCCCTGGCGTACTCTCGGCATGCTCGCGACCGTCGGGATCACCTTCGTGGTCTCCACCGCGGGAGCCACGGTGGGAGGGTACTTTCTCGATCGGTGGCTCGGGACAAGCCCGTGGCTCACGCTGATCGGCATGGGTGTGGGAATCGCCGCTGGGTTCCGCGATCTCTTCCGTTCGATCAAGCAGGCTGAAAAGCAGGAGCGCGATGGACCGTGATGTGGTGACGCGCGTGAGCCGCACGGCGCTCGGTATCTCCGTGCTGGCGGCCGCGGGCGGGGGGCTTGTCGCGGGGTTTCCCGGCGCGCTCGGGGTCCTTGCCGGCGCCCTCATCTCCGTCGCCAGCTTTCGCTGGCTGGCGTGGGGCGCCGAGCGCGCGGGGGCCCTGTTCGCTGGCGGACGCGCCCACCCGCTCTGGGTCCTGGGCCTCGGCCTGCGCTACCTCGTCCTGTTCGGGCTCATCGTCTTGCTGCTCCGGGCCGGGCTCCATCCCGTGGCCCTCATGGCGGGCCTCGCGGTGCTCCCGCCGATCCTGATCGCTCACGGCTGGCACAGCGCCCGGGCGGCTCTCTAGCCCGATGTTGAAAAACCCGCAGGCCGCTCAAACAGGTCCAGATGCGAGGCGGCGCCCGACGGCCGCACGCGAGGCGTACTCCGCTTGGCGAGCTGAGCCGGAGGCGAGGCGAGCATATCCGGAGATCCGGCGAGCGCAAGCGAGCCACGTTGAGCGTGCGGCCGAGGGCGCCAACGAAGCAGATGGGCCGTTTTCACCGGCCTGCTAGAGGACTCCATGGAAGCCATCGAGCATCCCCCGCTCGTGCACATCGCCGGCATCCCCGATCACGTGCTCTACACCTGGCTCGTGATGGCCGTGCTCATCTCCGTCTCGTTCGTGGCGTCCCGGAACGTGCAGCTCGTGCCTCGCGGGACGCAGAACTTCATGGAAGTGGTGCTGGACCAGTTCCTGGCCCTGCTGGACGACGTGATCGGGCACGAGGGTCGCCGCTACCTGCCGTGGATCGCCACCCTCGGGCTCTTCATCCTGGTGTCCAACCTGATGGGGCTCGTGCCGGGGCTGATGGCCCCCACGGGCAACCTGAACACCACCGCGGCCTGCGCGATCACCGTGTTCATCCTGTACCACTCGATCGGCATCCGGAAACAGGGATTCCTGGCCTACCTCAAGCACTTCGCCGGCCCGGTCCCCCTGCTGGCGCCGCTCATGTTCCCCATCGAGCTGGTGAGCCACTTCGCGCGCCCGCTCTCGCTCGCGCTCCGGCTCTTCGGGAACATGTTCGGGGGGCACATCCTGCTCGCGATCATCTTCCTCCTGACCGGCTTCGACGGACTCATCGGCTGGGCGCTGACGGGCCAGCTGATGGGGCTCCTGGTCGGCACCCCGGCCGGCGTGCTCATGATCGCGTTCACCACGGGCTTCTTGCTGCCGCTCAAGATCCTGGTCGCGTTCCTGCAGGCCTTCATCTTCTGCATGCTGTCGATGCTGTACATCGCCGGCGCGGTCGAAGAAGCCGAGCACCATTAGTCGTTCCAAACCCCACCCAAGGAGGCGAAAGTCGTGCGACGCTCATTGATGCTGACGCTGATCATGTGGACCGTTCTCTCCGTTCCAGGGCTGGCCGTCGCGGCCGAGGGAGCTGCCCCGGCGACGGGTGGCTGGGTGGGCCCCTTCTCGGTGCTCGCGGCCGGCCTGGGCATGGCCCTCGCCTCCGGCCTCTGCGCTCTGGGCCAGGGCCGGGCGGCCGCCGCCGCCGTGGATGCCATGGCCCGCCAGCCCGGGGCCGCCGCGCGTATCCAGACCGCGATGATCATCGGGCTGGCGCTCATCGAGTCGCTGGCCCTGTACGTGTTCGTCATCGCCGCCATCCTCCTCTTCGTGCAGCCGGTGAAGTAGTGGTAGGGGACGGGTGCCTCGGGTCGATCAAGGGGCACCCGCCGCTCTCCACGCCACGCGGCTGGACACGGCGAGCGCCGTGACCGCACGCTCCCACTTCAAGATCCCGAAGATCCCGGAGATGACCGTCCGCCGTCTCTCGGTCTACACCCGCTGTCTCCTGCATCTGGAGGAGGATGGGGTCAAGACGGTCTCCTCCCAGGAGCTGGCCGAGCGCTTCAATCTGAACTCGGCCCAGGTGCGGAAGGACCTGGCGTACTTCGGCGAGTTCGGCGTGCGGGGCATCGGCTATTACGTGTCGGGGCTCAAGGCCGAGCTGCAGAAGATCCTGGGGCTGGACCGGGAGTGGCCGGTGGCGCTGGTGGGGTTCGGGAACCTGGGCTCCGCGCTGTTCCACTACAAGGGCTTCTCGAAGCAGGGCTTCCGTATCGCCGCGATCTTCGACGAGGACCCCGGCAAGGCCGGCACGTCGGCGGACAGCGTGCCCATCCTGCCGCTGCGCGACCTCCCCAAGGAGACCAAGGCGCACAATCTCCAGATCGCGATCGTGGCGGTCCCCGCGGAGGCGGCCCAGGCGGTGACGGAGAAGCTCGTGGCCGCCGGGATCAAGGCGATCCTGAACTTCGCGCCGACCCGCATCAAGACGGGCCGCGACGTGCGTCTGAAGAACGTGGACCTGTCCATCGAGCTGGAGTCCCTCAGCTTCTACCTCGCCCAGGGCGGCCGGTAGCCCGGGCAGGCCCAGCCGCAGCACATGGCGGACGCCTCCTCCGTCCCCCCCGTTCTCTTCCGCTGGCGCGCCCTCGCGGACCTGGCGCGCGTCGTCGCCGCGGGCACGCCCTGTGTGGGGGCGCATGCGCTCTGGGGCTCCTCTCGCGCCCTCGTGATCGCGGCCCTGCGCGAGGCCGCGAGCCGCCCCGTCCTCGTCCTGACGCCGGGGCAGGTCGAGGCGCACCAGATGGCCCTGGACATCGCCTTCTTCCTCTCATCGCTCGCCGCCCCCCGGAACGCCGCCGCGGCGCGCCCCCGGGTGGTCGAGTTCCCGCCGGCCGCGCCTCCTGCCTGGCGGGGCCGCCACCGCGAGCACGACGCCGAGCGCATGCTCGTGTGCCATCGGCTGCTCGACGGTGAGGCCCTCGCGGTCGTGTGCACGGCGGCCGCACTGTCCTCGCCGCTGCCCATGCCTGCTCAGTTCCGGGCCCGGACGCTGCGTCTCTCCCTCGGCCAGACGGTCGAGCGCGAGATGCTGCTCGATCGGCTCGCGGCGGGGGGATACGAGCGCGTCGAGGCCGTGGTGGACGTCGGGCAGTGGAGCCTGCGCGGGGGGATCGTGGACATCTTCTCTCCCGCCCGGGAGCATCCCGTGCGTGTCGAGTTCTTCGGCGACGACGTGGAGTCCCTCCGCCTCTTCGACCCGACGTCCCAGCGCGCCATCGAGGAGATCGAGGACCTGGCGGTGCTCCCGCTCGGGGGCGGCCGCGAGGACGCCGTGCTCCCGGCGTACCTGCCGCTCGACACGCTTGCCGTTCTCGTGGACCCGGGGTTGCTCGAGGCGCCTCCCGACGACGCGCCGTCCGCCGTGCCTCTCGTCCGCGCGCTCGCGCCCTTCCAGCGGCTCGACCTGTCGCTGATCGCCGAGGCGCGATCCGGCGGCCAGGGCGTTGCCATGGAGGCGCGCTCCGTCGGCGGATTCCACGGCCAGTTCAAGACTCTCGCCGCCGAGCTCGAGCGCTGGCGCAGCGAGGGCTTTGCCGTGCGTCTCGTGGTCACCGACGAGCCGCAGGCCCAGCGCCTGCGGAAGATCCTTTCGGAGCACGGGCTTCCGGCCTGGCCCGAGGCCCGGCTCTGGAGCGCCGAGGGGCTGGGGGTTCTCGTCGGGGACTGCTCGACCGGGTTCCAGCTCCCGTCCCTCGGGCTCATCGTCCTCACCGAGGAGGAGATCTTCGGCGCCCGCCGCCGCCGGTTGCGCCGGCCGCTGTTCCAGCGGGGCGCGCCCATCGCGTCCTTCACGGACCTCGCGCCCGGCGACCTGGTCGTCCACGAGGCCCACGGGGTCGGCCGCTACCACGGGCTCCGGACCATGTCGGCGGACGGACGCGACGCCGACTTCCTCCTGCTCGAGTACGCCGAGGGCGGGCGGCTCTATTTGCCGGTGGATCGCCTGGACCTGATCTCCAAGTACATGGGCGCCCCCGAGGGCGCCGCCCGACTCGACAGGCTGGGCGGCGGGGCCTGGCAGCGCGTGAAGGAGTCGGTGCGGGCGGCGTTGCGCCAGATGGCCGAGGAGCTGCTCCGGCTCTATGCCGCCCGCTCGGTGGCCGAGCGCAACGCCTTCCCACCCGACACGCCGTGGCAGCGTGAGTTCGATTCGGCGTTCCGGTTCGAGGAGACGCCCGATCAGATGCGCGCCATCGAGGACGTGAGGGCGGACATGGAGAACGCCCGGCCCATGGACCGGCTCGTGGCGGGGGACGTGGGCTACGGCAAGACCGAGGTGGCGCTGCGGGCCGCGTTCAAGGTGGTCGCCGACGGGCGCCAGGTCGCCGTCCTCGTCCCCACGACGGTGCTGGCCCAGCAGCACTTCAACACCTTCACGGACCGTTTCGCCTCCTTCCCGGCACGGGTCGAGCTTCTCTCGCGCTTCCGGAGTCCCAAGGCGCAGAAGGCCGTGCTGGCGGGGCTCACGAGCGGCGCGGTGGACGTGGTCATCGGCACCCACCGGCTCCTGTCCAAGGACGTGGAGTGCAAGCGGCTGGGGCTGCTCGTGGTGGACGAGGAGCACCGCTTCGGCGTCACCCACAAGGAGCGCATCAAGCAGATGCGAGCCTCGGTGGACGTCCTCACGCTCACCGCCACGCCCATCCCTCGCACGCTCTACATGGCCATGGCAGGAGTCCGCGACCTGTCGGTGATCGAGACCCCGCCGCTCGACCGGCTGCCCGTCGAGACGGTCGTCAGCCGCTTCAGCCGGACCGTGATCAAGGACGCGATCGAGCGGGAGCTGGACCGCGGGGGCCAGGTCTTCTTCGTCCACAACCGGGTGCAGTCCCTCCCGTCCATGACCGCCTTCATCCAGGGGCTGTGCCCCGTTGCCCGTGTCGTGATGGCACATGGACAGATGGCCGAGCGGGAGCTGGAATCCGTCATGGTGAAGTTCGTGGATGGCCAGGCCGACGTGCTCGTCTCCACGGCGATCGTCGAGTCGGGGCTGGACATCCCCACGTCGAACACCATCATCATCAACCGGGCCGACCGCTTCGGCCTGGCCCAGCTCTACCAGCTCCGGGGCCGGGTCGGGCGGGAGCGCCTCCAGGGTTACGCGTATCTCCTGATCCCGGCTGACGGCCGCCTGGATGAGACGGCGCAGCGGCGGCTCCGGGTCATCGAGGAGCTGACGGAGCTGGGGGCCGGCTTCAAGCTGGCTCTGCGCGACCTCGAGATCCGCGGGGCGGGGAACCTGCTCGGCCCCGAGCAGCACGGCCACATCGCCGCCGTGGGGTTCGATCTGTACACCAAGCTCCTCGAGGAAGCTGTGAGAGAATTGAAGGGCGAGCCTGCCCCCCCTCACGTGGATCCGACCATCATGGTGGGGGTGGAGGCGCTGGTGCCCGAGCACTACGTGCCGGAGGTCACCCAGCGGCTGGCGCTCTACAAACGGCTCGCCGACATCGTCAGGACCGAGGAGGTCGCCGACATCCGGGGGGAGATGCTGGATCGCTTCGGGCCGATCCCGGCTCCCGTCGACGCCTTGCTGGACGTCGTCGGCCTCCGCGTGGCGGCGCGGACCGTCGGTGTCGAGCGGGTCGACGCCCAGGGAGGCCGGGCGCTCCTGACTTTCGCACCATCGACGCCCGTCACACCGGAGCAGCTGCTGCGGGCCATCGGCTGCAGCCGGGGACGCCTGAGGATGCTGAAGGAGTACACACTGGAAGCGCAGATCCCCTCGGAGCCGTGGTCGGCGGTGCGGGCGGCGCTGACCACCCTGCTGGAGTCGCTGCGCCCGTGACGCGCCCCCGCGCGGTGCTGGTCGCCGTCCTGGGGCTGACGCTCGCCGGCTGCTCGGTGCCGTCCTGGGTCCCGCTTCTCGGGAAGGCCACGGCGGTGCCGAAATTGCCTCCCGGAGCGGCCCAGCTCCAGACGCAGAAGGCCGAGCCGCCGAAGAGCGCCCCCATCCTGCCGGGCGGGGCGGCTGTCCGGGCGCCCGAGAGCGAGGAGATCCTGGATCGCGTCATCACCGTGGTGAACAACGACGCCATCACGCTGTCCCAGCTCGACGAGGCAGAGGCCTACCACTTCTACGAGACCAAGCAGGAGCCCAAGGACCCCGCCGCGCGACTGGCCTTGCGCGAGCAGCTGCTCCAGCGCCTCATCGACAACCGCCTGCAGCTGCAGCAGGCCGAGCGCGACAAGATCATCGTGGAGGAGGCCGAGATCGCCGAGCAGTTCGGCGAGATCAAGAAGAAGCTCGGCGTCACCACCGAGGCGCAGACGGAGGAGGCGCTGAAAGCCCAGGGGGTGACGCTGGACGGCGTCAAGCGGCAGATCAAGGACCAGCTGATGGTCCAGCGGGTGGTCCGGCGAAAGGTCACCCTGCGGGTCACCGTGACCGAGCAGGAGATCGACCGGTATCTCGGCGAGAACCGCGACAAGCTCGAGACCGGGCTCTCCTTCGAGGCCCGGCACATCCTGTTCCTGCCGGAGCCCGGCCGGGGAGAGGACGGGTGGACCGTCGCCCGCCGGAGAGCGCAGGAGGTCTATGCCCTGCTGCTCGGCGAGGCGGACTTCGCCGAGATGGCCCGGAAGTACTCCGATGACGGGTCGGGGAAGGACGGGGGCGGCCTCGGCTCGCTCAAGCGGGGCGAGCTGGCGCCCGAGATCGAGGCGGCCATTCTCCGGCTGCAGAGCGGGGAGGTGTCGGCTCCCTTCCGCTCCGAGGTCGGGTACCACCTGTTCAAGCTCGAGTCGAAGGAGTCGCTGCTGGGTGATGGGCTGGTGCAGGCCCGGAACCAGATCCGCGAGATCCTCTTCCGCGAGAAGCACCAGGCCCGATTCCGGGAATGGCTCGCGGAGATCAAGCAGCGAGCCATGATCGACCGGCGATTGTGAGGGGACGGCGAGAATCAGGTTGACAGCGCCACGGACGCTGTGGGACAGTGGCGTCTGTACAGCCGTTGAGCCCCTCGTACACAGTGCACCCCCCCGGAGACAGCCATTTCGCAGCGTATCCCTAAGCGCAGCTCGCCAAGGATGTCCGCCAACTCCACGCCGAACCCATCGGACGCCGGAGGGGGAGGAGGTATGAAGATGAACCTGTCCGAGCTCAAGGACAAGACCATCACCGAGCTGAACCACGTCGCCAAGGATCTGGGCGTCCAGGGATTCAGCGGCCTCCGCAAGCAGGAGCTGATCTTCAAGATCCTCCAGGGGCAGGCGGAGAAGGACGGGCTCATCTTCGCCGAGGGCGTGCTCGAGGTCCTCCCGGACGGATTCGGGTTCCTCCGCGCCCCCGACTACAACTACCTCCCCGGGCCCGACGACATCTACGTCTCCCCGTCCCAGATCCGGCGCTTCGATCTCCGGACCGGCGACACCATCTCGGGCCAGGTGCGCCCCCCCAAGGACAGCGAGCGGTACTTCGCCCTCCTGAAGGTCGAGGCCATCAACTTCGAGACGCCCGAGCAGTCGCGGGACAAGACGCTCTTCGACAACCTCACGCCGCTCTACCCGATGGAGCGGCTGCGGCTGGAGCACGATTCGGACAATCTCACGACGCGCGCGATGGATCTCCTGTGCCCCATCGGCAAGGGACAGCGCGGGCTCATCGTGGCCGCGCCGCGGACCGGCAAGACGGTCCTCCTGCAGAACCTGGCCAATGCCATCGCGACGAACCACCCGGAGGTGTACCTCATCGTCCTGCTCATCGACGAGCGGCCCGAGGAGGTCACCGACATGCAGCGGTCGGTGAAGGGGGAGGTCATCTCGTCCACCTTCGACGAGCCTCCGCAGCGGCACGTCCAGGTCGCCGACATGGTCATCGAGAAGGCCAAGCGTCTCGTGGAGCACAAGCGGGACGTCGTCATCCTCCTGGACTCCATCACCCGCTTCGCCCGGGCGCATAACGCGGTCATCCCATCCTCGGGCAAGGTCCTGTCGGGCGGGCTGGACGCCAATGCCCTGCAGCGGCCGCGGCGCTTCTTCGCCGCCGCCCGGAACATCGAGGAGGGCGGGTCGCTGACCATCATGGCCACCGCCCTCATCGACACGGGCTCCCGGATGGACGATGTGATCTTCGAGGAGTTCAAGGGCACCGGCAACATGGAGGTCCACCTGGACCGGCGCCTGATGGACAAGCGGATCTTCCCGACCATCAACATCGAGCAGACCGGAACGCGCAAGGAAGAGCTGCTGCTGGAGAAGGACGAGCTGCAGAAGATGTGGCTCCTCCGGAAGGCGCTGTCCCAGCTGAATCCCGTGGAAGCGATGGAGCTTCTGCTGGACAAGCTGAAGATGACGAAGACGAACAAGGACTTCCTCAACCAGATGAACCAGCTGGGCTAGGGTTTTCCTGGCCAGGCGCGGGCACCTGGCCTGTCCGCCGCCCGCGCCCGCCGGAACCCCGGCCGGAGTGCTTGGCCGCGGCTGTCGCTCGCCGATGTCACCCAGGCCATCCCCGGGCCCCGTGGCCATGGCAAGTTGTTTGATTCCTTGCTTTTTCCGTGCCCGGCTGGTATCTTCTGTACCTCATCCAGGAGGTGCGCCGTGAAGGCTGGCATTCATCCCGATTACATCGATACGACCATCACCTGCAGCTGCGGGGCAGTTATCCCGACCCGCTCCACCCAGCCGGGCATCCGTGTCGAGGTCTGCTCGAAGTGTCACCCGTTCTACACGGGCAAGCAGAAGTTCCTGGACACGGCAGGACGCATCGAGCGCTTCCAGCGGAAGTACAACAGGAAGCCGATCGCGGAGGCGTAGGGCGGCGGTTCGGCGCCGGCAGCCGCGGTTCGATCCGAACGCTCCGTCTCCCCCGTACGCCGCCGACCTGCCCGCTGCTGCGGCGGCCTGTCCCGTCCACCCGCCTCTGAGGGCACGCGATGTTCGATAAGCTGCGACAGCTCGAGGAGCGCTATCAGGAGCTCTCACGCCGGCTCTCCGACCCGCAGGTGATCGGGCAGCAGGCCGAGTATGCCAGAATGGCCAAGGCTGCCTCAGAGCTGGCCGAGGTGGTCCGGAAGTTCGAGGACTACAAGGCCCTGCTCGCCCGGATCTCCGAGGCCCGCCACATCCTCGCCGAGGACACCGACCGGGAGATGCGCGAGATGGCCCAGGCGGAGATCGATGACCTGACCGCTCGCCAGGCGGCGCGCGAGGAAGAGCTCCGTTCGCTGCTCCTGCCCCGGGATCCCAACGATCAGAGGAACGTCTTCGTCGAGATCCGCGCGGGTGCGGGCGGAGACGAGGCCGGACTGTTCGCCGCCGATCTCGCGCGGATGTACACGAAGTACGCGGAGAGCCAGCGGTGGAAGGTGGAGGTGATGGACAGTCACCCCACCGGCGTCGGCGGCTTCAAGGAGATCGTCTTCTTCATCCAGGGCCGGGGCGCATGGAGCCGGCTGAAGTTCGAGCGCGGCGTCCACCGCGTTCAGCGCGTGCCGGCCACCGAGTCCAGCGGGCGGATCCACACCTCCACGGTGACGGTGGCGGTGCTCCCGGAGGCGGAAGACGTGGATATCCGGGTCGAGGACAGGGACGTCCGGGTGGACGTCTATCGCTCCTCCGGTCCAGGAGGCCAGGGCGTGAACACCACGGACTCGGCCGTGCGCCTGACGCACCTGCCCACCGGGCTGGTCGTGACCTGCCAGGACGAGCGCTCGCAGATTAAGAACCGGGCCAAGGCGATGCGCGTGCTCAAGGCGCGGCTGCTCGAGCGCGCCCAGGAGGAGCAGGCCGCGGCCATCGCCGCCGACCGCAGGAGCCAGGTCGGGACCGGCGAGCGGAGCGAGCGCATCCGGACCTACAACTTCCCTCAGGGGCGGGTGTCGGACCACCGCATCGGCCTGACGCTGCACCGGCTGCCGGCCGTCCTGGAAGGTGACCTGAACGAGATCATCGACGGGCTCACGGCCTGGGACCAGGGGCGCAAGCTCGCCGAGAGTCCGGCATGACGACGGCGACCTCTGGCCTCGCGGTGGGCGTCCTCCTGCGGGAGGGGACGCGGCGTCTCGAGGACGCAGCGATCGCCACCGCGCGCCAGGACGCCGAGTGGCTCCTCGCCACGGTGCTCGGCCTGCCCCGCTTCGACCTCTACCTGGAGCCGGCGCGGGAGGTCACGGCCGGCGGCAGGGACCGATTCTGGGCCCTGGTCGGGCGGCGGCGGGCCCACGAGCCGCTCCAGTATCTCCTGGGCTTCGAGGACTTCGTCGGACTGCGGATCCGGGTGACCCCCGATGTCCTGATCCCGCGCCCCGAGACGGAGGGGCTGGTCGAGTGGGCGGTGGAGATCCTCGCCCCGCTGGACGGGCCGGTGGCGGCTGACGTGGGAACCGGAAGCGGCGCCATCGCCTGCGCGCTCGCGGCGGCCTGTCCTGCTCTCGAGGTGCTGGCCATCGACTCGTCGCCGGCCGCGCTCGGTGTGGCGGCGGGCAATGTGCGCGCCGCGGGGCTGTCTGCGCGCGTCCGGCTGGTCGCAGGGGACCTCCTGGCCCCCCTGGCCCCCCTCGCCGGCCGGCTCGACATGATCGTGTCCAACCCCCCGTATCTCCCGACCGGGATCATCCCGTCGCTTCCCCGGGAGGTCGCCGGATTCGAGCCGCGGCTTGCCCTGGACGGGGGGCCGGACGGCTTGCGGGTGATCCGGCGCATCGTCGCCGAGGCCCCGGGCCTGCTGCGCTCCGGAGGGACGCTCCTGATGGAGATCGGCGAGGAGCAAGCGGGGCTCGTGGCCTCGCTGATGGCGGCCGAGGGATTCTCCCGCCTCGCCGCGCGCCGCGACCTGCGCGGCGTCGAGCGGTTCATCGCCGGGCAGGTGGGCGGCTGATGCCGACGCATCTCGTGATCGAGGGTGGGGTGCCCCTCGGCGGGGAGGTCGCGGTGAGCGCCGCGAAGAACGCGGCGCTCCCGGCGCTGGCCGCCACGCTCTTGACGGCCGAGCCCGTCACGCTGCACAACGTCCCGCTGCTGGCCGATGTGAAGACGATCCGGTCGCTGCTCGCGCGGCTCGGGGCGGAACTCGCGGACGAGTCCGATGGGAGCACCCGCGTCCGGGTCGCCTCCGTCGCGAGTCCCGAGGCGCCCTACGAGCTGGTCTCCACCATGCGTGCCTCGGTACTCGTGCTGGGGCCGCTCGTGGCTCGCGCGGGTGTGGCGCGGGTGGCGCTCCCGGGCGGATGCGCCATCGGGTTGCGGCCCATCGATCAGCACCTGAAGGGCCTCCAGAAACTCGGCGCCGACATCACGATCACGAACGGCTACGTGGAGGCGCGGGCGAGCCGGCTCAAGGGCGCCCGCATCACGACCGACCTCGTGACGGTCACCGGGACCGAGAACCTCATGATGGCGGCGGCGCTGGCCGAGGGGATGACCGTGCTCGAGAACGCCGCGTGCGAGCCCGAGGTGGGCGATCTGGCCCGGCTGCTCATCGCCATGGGGGCTCGGATCGAGGGAGCCGGTACGGAGCGCATCGAGATCGAGGGCGTGCCGGAACTGAGCGGCGCGCGGCACCGCATCATCCCCGACCGCATCGAGGCCGGCACGCTGCTGGTGGCGGGCGCCATCACGGGCGGCGATGTCACGGTTGTCGGAGTCTCACCGCGCGACCTCACGGCGACGCTCGCGACGCTCGAGGAATGCGGCGCCGGCATCACCGTGGAGGGGGACCGTGTCCGCTGCCAGGGCCCCGCGCGCCCGCAGCCGGCCGATATCATCACGAGCCCGTTCCCCGGATTTCCCACCGACATGCAGGCGCAGATCATGGCCCTGCTGGGGCTGGCCGATGGTGTGTCGAAGATCACGGAGACGATCTTCGAGAACCGCTTCATGCACGTCGCGGAGCTGTGCCGCATGGGGGCGCGCATCGAGACCGACGGCTCCACGGCCGTGGTCCGCGGCGTCCCGAGCTACCAGGGGGCCCCCGTGATGGCCACCGATCTCCGCGCCTCGGCCTCGCTGGTGCTGGCGGGGCTCGCCGCCCGCGGCACCACGGAGGTGGCGCGCGTCTACCACCTGGACCGCGGCTACGAGCGCCTGGAGACCAAGCTCCAGAGCCTCGGGGCCCGCATCACGCGAGTGGCCTGATGGACAGGCACGGTCTGACTCTCGCCCTGCCCAAGGGGCGCCTCCTCGAGCCGGCCCTCGCGCTGCTCTCTGCCCTCGGCATGAGCGGTCTCGATGGAGCGTCCCGGCGGCTGCTCGTCGCCGATGCGGCGCACGATCTGCGCTTCATCTTCCTCAAGCCGGCGGACATCCCCACGTACGTGGCGTACGGTGCGGCGGATCTCGGCATCGTCGGCAAGGACATCCTGGCCGAGCAGGAGCCGGATGTGTACGAGCCGGTGGACCTCGGCTTCGGACGTTGCCGTCTCGTCGTGGCCGAGCCCAGGGATCTGTGGGAGCGCGATGATCCGGCCAAGTGGTCCTGGGTGCGCGTGGCGACGAAGTACCCGACCCTGACCGAGCGCTACTTCTCGGAGCGGGGCATCCAGGTGGAGATGATCCGGCTGGACGGCTCCATCGAGCTGGCGCCGCTCGTCGGGCTCGCGGAGCGGATCGTGGATCTCGTCCAGTCCGGGGACACGCTCCGGGCGAACGGCCTCGTGGAGGTGGCGCAGATCATGAGCTCCACGGCGAGGCTCATCGTCAACCGCGCCTCGCTGAAGACGGCGCATGCCCGCGTGAACACCCTGATCGATGCCGTGCGCCAGGCGGTATCGTCTCCGAGGCCCGGCATGGGCGCCGCGGTCCCGCGGCCCGCGCCATGATGCGGCGCCTCGACACGAGCGCGATGGGCGTCGACGGCGTGGTCCAGGCTCTGGATCGCGCTCCCGAGAGCGTGGATGCGGAGATCCATCAGCGCGTCGGGGAGATCGTGACCGCCGTGCGGGAGAAGGGGGATGCGGCGCTCGTGGAGCTCACCGCGCGCTTCGACCGGGTCACGCTCGCGCCCCGGGATCTGGCCGTGACCCCTGCCGAGTACGAGGCGGCGGAGCGCCAGGTGGGGACGAGGACCGTCGAGGCCCTGCGCTATGCAGCCGCGCGGATCGATCGCTTCCATCGGGCGGCCATGCCCCGCCCGTGGAGCATGACGGACGGCACCGGATCGGTGGTCGGCCAGGAGATCCGCCCGCTGGACCGGGTCGGCATCTACGTCCCGGGAGGCCGCGCGGCCTACCCGTCCACGGTGCTGATGACCGCCGTGCCTGCGCGCGTGGCCGGCGTCAGGGACATCGTGCTGGTCTCGCCGCCGGCGGCCGACCGGTCGCTCAACCCGGTTGTGCTGGTCGCCGCGCGCATCGCCGGCGTCACGGAGGCCTACCGGGTCGGCGGTGCCCAGGCCGTCGCGGCCCTGGCCTACGGCACCGAGACGATCCGCCGCGTGGACAAGATCGTGGGCCCGGGGAACATCTACGTGGCGCTCGCCAAGGGGCGGGTCTTCGGCGACGTCGGGATTGACATGCTGGCGGGCCCGAGCGAGGTGGTGGTGATCGCCGATGACGGTGCGGATCCCGTGTGGGTCGCGGCAGATCTCCTGGCCCAGGCCGAGCACGACCCCATGGCCCGTGCGGTGCTGCTGACCCCGTCGAGGGCCCTGCGGGACCGTGTCGAGGCCGAGACCGCGCGCCAGCTGGCGACGCTCGGCCGGCGGGAGATCGCGGCCAGCGCGCTCCGCACCAACGGCGCGCTCGTGCTCACGGCGACGCTGGAGGAGGCGGTGGAGGTGGCGAACCGGCTGGCCCCGGAGCACCTCGAGCTGGTCGTGTCGGACCCCGACGCGCTCCTGGCTCGCGTGAAGAACGCCGGGGCGGTGTTCCTCGGCGGGTTCACGCCGGAGGTCGTCGGCGACTACGTGGCGGGACCCAATCACGTCCTGCCCACCGGTGGGACCGCGCGCTTCTCGTCCGCCCTTGGCACCGGGGACTTCGTCAAGCGGCTCAGCGTGATCCGGTACTCGACCACGGGGCTCGCGGAAGCCTGGCCCCACCTGGCGGAGCTCGCGCGCGTGGAGGGGCTCGACGCCCACGGCGCGGCAGCCAGAGTGCGCATCACCAACGCGGGAGGCGGAGCATGAGCGCAGAGCGCCGAGGGGGGCAGCCCGAGATCCCGCGCCAGGCCCGGGTCGAGCGCAAGACCAAGGAGACGCAGATCGTGCTGCAGCTCAACCTGGACGGCACCGGCGCCTCGACAGTCGAGACCACGATCCCCTTCTTCAACCACATGCTCGAGGCGTGGTCCAGGCACGGCCTCATGGACCTGACCGTGTACGCCAGGGGCGACACCGAGGTGGATCTCCACCACACGGTGGAGGACGTGGGCATCTGTCTCGGCCGCGCCTTCAAGGAGGCCGTGGGCGACAAGAGGGGGATCGTCCGCTACGGGGCGTCCTTCCTGCCCATGGACGAGGCGCTGCTCCACGCGGCGGTGGATCTCTCCGGGCGGCCGTACCTCGTCTTCAACGTGCCGCTCCAGCGCACGCGGATCTCGAACTTCGACCTGGATCTGCTGAAGGACTTCTTCCGCGCCTTCGCCTTCAACGCCGAGGTCACGCTGCACGTCAACATGCACTACGGCGAGAACCTGCACCACATCGCCGAGGCCACCTTCAAGGCGGTGGCGCGCGCGCTGGCCGAGGCCACGCGGCTCGACCAGCGCATCAGCGACGTCCTCTCCACGAAGGGCACGCTGTGAGCGGTACGCCCGTCGAGCGGGCGCCCCGATGAGCCCGATGAGGGCGAAGAGGCCCAACCGCAAGCCGATGTCATCCACATTCAGGCGAGACCATAGTGGACTGGGCGCCCCGATGAGCCCGATGAGGGCGAAGAGGCCAAGCCGCAACCCGATGTCATTCACATTCAGGCGAGACAATTGATTGCTGTAGTGGACTACGGGCGGGGCAACCTCGGCAGCGTCGAGAAGGCCTTCGGGCGACTCGGCATGAACGCCGTGGTCACCCAGGAGGCCAGAGTGGTCGAGGACGCCGAGGGCGTTGTGCTCCCGGGCGACGGCGCGTTCCACGACGCCATGAGCACCCTGCAGGAGCTGGGCCTGCTGGGCCCGCTACGGGCGGCCCTCGATGACGGGCGTCCGTTCCTGGGGATTTGCCTCGGCTACCAGCTCCTGTTCAGCGAGAGCGAGGAGTTCGGCCAGGGCAAGGGCCTCGACGTGATCCCCGGCGCTGTGCGGCGCTTCCCGCCGGGGCTCAAGGTGCCGCACATGGGCTGGAACCAGGTGGAGCACACCGGGGACCTCCAGATCTTCGACGGGATCCCGAGCGGCGCCAACTTCTACTTCGTGCACTCCTACTACCCCGACACGGCGGATCCGTCGCTGTCCGTCGCGACCTGCACGTACGGGATCACCTTCCCGGCGGCGGTCGGGCGCGGCGCGCTGTTCGCCACGCAGTTCCACCCGGAGAAGAGCCAGCGCTGGGGCCTCCGGCTGCTGGAGAACTTCGCCGCGTTCGTGAGGGACCGCCGCCGCGTGCCATGAGCTTCCTCGTGATCCCCGCCATCGATCTGAAACGCGGGCGCTGTGTGCGCCTGGTGCAGGGCCGCGCCGAGAACGAGACCGTCTTCTCCGAGGACCCGGTCGCGACGGCTCTCCAGTGGCAGGCGCAGGGTGCCCCGCGGCTGCACGTGGTGGACCTGGACGGTGCCTGGGCCGGCGCGCCGGCGCAGGCCGCGATCGTGCGAGCGATCATCGGTGCGCTCTCGATCCCCGTCCAGGTGGGCGGTGGGCTGCGTGACCGCGCGTCGGTGGAACAGGTGCTCGAGGCAGGGGCCCGCTGGGCGGTGATCGGCACGCGGGCTGCCCTCGATCCGACCTTCCTCGGGGAGATCTGCCGGGCGTGCGACGAGCGGATCATCGTGTCGGTGGATGCCTCGGATGGCCGGGTCGCCGTGGACGGCTGGACGCGCGTCCTCGACCTCGACGCGGTCGCCCTCGTGCGCGATGCCGCGGCGGCCGGGGCCGCAGCCATCCTCTACACGGACATCGCGCGCGACGGCACCCAGCAAGGACCGAACCTGTGGAGCACCGAGGCCGTGGCGAAGGCGGCCGGCATTGCCATCCTCGCCTCCGGAGGAGTGTCCTGTCTCGACGACCTCCGCCAGCTCGCCGGCATCCCGGGGGTGGAGGGGGCCATCGTGGGACGCGCGCTCTACAGCGGGGCGGTGGACCTGCGTCGTGCCCTCGCCGAAGTCGGCGGGTGAGCCCGGGCCATGCTCTGCAAGCGGCTGATCCCTTGCCTCGACGTGAGAGACGGTCGCGTGGTCAAGGGCGTGCGCTTCGTGAACTTGAGGGACGCGGGCGATCCCGTGGAGGCTGCCCAGGCCTATGATCAGCAGGGGGCGGACGAGCTCGTGTTTCTCGACATCACGGCCTCCCACGAGGGCCGCGCGATCATGCTGGAGGTGGTGCGCCGGACCGCCGAGGGCATCTACATGCCACTGACCGTGGGCGGCGGTGTCCGGACGCTCGAGGACATCCGCACGCTCCTGCGCGCGGGGGCCGACAAGGTCTCGCTGAACACGGCGGCGCTGGCGCGTCCGGAGCTGGTGCGGGAGGCGGCCCGGGCCTTCGGGAGCCAGTGCATCGTGGTGGCCATCGACGCGAAGCGGGAGCCGCCGGACAACGGGGCGCCCCCGCACTGGACCGTGTTCACCCACGGAGGGCGCCGGCCGACGGGACGGGATGCCCTGCGCTGGGCGCGGGAGGTCGAGGCGCTTGGCGCCGGCGAACTCCTGCTCACCAGCATGGATCGCGACGGGACGGGCGATGGCTACGACCTCCCGCTGACGCGTGCCGTGTCGGAGGCGGTGTCGGTCCCGGTGATCGCCTCCGGCGGCGCCGGGACCCTCGATGACCTCTACGACGGCGTGGCCGAGGGCAAGGCGGACGCGGTTCTCGTGGCCTCCCTGTTCCATTTCGGGCGATACACTATCGGGGAGGCCAAGGCCTATCTCAGGGAGCGGGGCGTCCCGGTGCGGATCGAACCATGAGCGTCGAGACCGAGCTCACGTGGGACGCGGCCGGGCTGATTCCGGCGGTGGTGCAGGAAAGCGAGACCGGCGAGGTGCTCATGGTCGCGTGGATGGATCGGGCGGCGCTCGACAAGACCCTCGAGACCGGGCTCGGACACTTCTGGTCGCGCTCCCGCCGGGAGCTCTGGCGCAAGGGAGGGACCTCGGGACATATCCAGCACGTGGACGGTGTCTACGCCGACTGCGACCGGGACACGCTCCTGCTCCAGGTGCACCAGGCGGGTGTTGCCTGCCACACGGGCGCCCGCTCGTGCTTTTTCACGCGGATCGGGGGCAGAGCGCTCGCAGAGGGCCATGCCGGGCGGCCGGGACCGATGCTGCTGGAGACCATCGAGCGCGTGATCCAGTCGCGCAAGGTGGAGCGTCCGGCCGGATCCTATGTGGCCGGGCTCTTCGCCCGAGGCGAGGCCCATATCTGCCGGAAGATCGGGGAAGAAGCCACGGAGGTGGTCACCGCGGCGCTGGGCGGCGAGGGCGACGAGCGGGTGGTCTCGGAGGTCGCCGACCTGTGGTTCCACTCGATGGTCCTCCTCGCGGGGCGCGGCATCCCGCTGCGCCGGGTCTTCGCCGAGCTGGACCGGCGCCACGGCGGGCGGCCGCCGGAGGCCGCCCAGGGACGCTCGGGGGGATGAAGGGGCCCGTCGCCGCGTGCGCGCTGCTGCTCCTGGCGGGCTGCAGCGCCGACCGGATCGAGAGGGGAGTGTTCCACTCGGGGAAGGGATACGAGGTGAGGCTGCCGGCCAGCGGGTGGCTGCTGGCTTCCGGGACCAAGGCGGACCTCGAGCTCCGGCGCGAGGGCGCGGCGCCCGGCGGCATGCTGGCGGACGCGACCTGCCAGGGCCCGTCGCCCCGGCGTTCCCTCGGCGTGCTGGCGCGCCATCTCGTCTTCGGCCTGACGGACCGGTCGGACGTGGAGAGCCAGGAGACCGTGGTCGGCGGGCGACACGCCGTGCGGAGTCTCGTGCGCGGGCGGAGGGACGGTGCCCGGGTGGCCGTGGAGGCCGTGGTGGTGAAGGACGAGCGCTGCGTGTACGACTTCCTCTACGTGGCCCCCGCGGACCACTTCGAGGCCGGGCGCAGCGACTTCAGGGGGTTCGTCGAGAGCCTCGCTGTCGGGCGGGAGCCATGACCCTGGGGCAGTATGTCCAGAAGCACGGGCGCGAGGCGGTGATCTGGTACGGGGGCCTCGGGCTCCTGAGCGCCCAGGTCGCCCGGAACCTGGTCCTGCCGCGCTCGTACATCCACATCGTCGCCCGGGAGATCGACACCATCGGCGTCCGGTCGGTGGCCGTCGCCCTCACGGCCGCGCTCTTCACCGGGATGGTCCTGGCGCTCCAGAGCGCCGTGAACATGGCGCGCTTCGGCGCCGAGAACTACGTGGGGCCCGTCGTGGCCCTGTCCATCCTGCGGGAGCTGGGACCGGTTCTCACGGCCATCCTCGTGGGAGGCAAGGTGGCATCGGGCATCACGGCCGAGCTGGGCTCCATGCAGGTCACGGAGCAGATCGACGCACTGCGCGCCATCGGCGTCAACTACATCAAGCGGCTCGTGGTGCCGCGCCTGATGGCCGCCGTGCTGGTGTTCCCGCTGGTGACCATCCTGGCCGACTTCGTCGGGATGCTCGGGGGCATGCTGATCGTGGTCTTCGAGCGGGACGTGGATCCGTACCTCTACTGGAACACGATCTCCTACTGGGTCGTGCTGAAGGACTTCCTCACGGGACTCGTCAAGAGCGTGGCCTTCGGTGCCATCGTCACGCTCATCGGCTGCTACAACGGGCTGAACACGTCCGGGGGAACCGAGGGGCTGGGGCGCTCCACGACGGCCACGGTGGTCCAGGTGGCCATGGGCGTCATCGTCTCCGACTTCTTCCTGACCAAGCTCCTGCTGTTCCTCTTCTGGTGACGGCCATGAGCGCGCCCGGGTCGCCGGTGCAGGTGCGGGAGGTGTGGAAGGCGTTCGAGCAGAAGCCGGTGCTGCGCGGGGTCAGCTTCGCCCTGGCGAAGGGGACGACGCTGGCCGTCATGGGCGGGAGCGGAACCGGCAAGACCGTGCTCCTGCGGATCGTCGCCGGGCTCCTGCGGCCCGACGCGGGGCAGGTGGCGCTGTTCGGGACGCGGATCGACACCATGCGGGAGGAACAGATGCTGGCGCTGCGACGGCGCACCGGCTTCGTCTTCCAGGGGGCGGCGCTCTTCGACTCGCTGTCGGTCTTCGAGAACGTGGCGTTCCCGCTCCGGGAGCACACGAGCCTGTCCCTCGGGGAGATCACGGACCGGGTGCACCGGTTCCTCTCCCTGGTCGGACTGCCCGGGACGGACGACCTGCTCCCGGCGGCGCTGTCCGGCGGCATGCGCAAGCGCGTGGGGATCGCGCGGGCCCTCGTCATGGAGCCCGAGGTGGTGTTCTTCGACGAGCCCACGGCCGGGCTGGATCCGACCAACGCGCGGCTCGTGTCCGAGCTGATCGCCGAGCTGCGGGCCGGCGTCTGCGACACGGCCATCGTCGTGACCCACGACCTGGAGTTCGCCGAGATGGTGGCGGACCAGATGGCCATTCTCCATCAGGGACGGTTCGCGGACGTGGGGACACCTGCCGAGATCCGCCGCTCGACCAGCCACGACGTCCAGCGGTTCCTGGCCGGCGAGCTCCGGGAAAGCTGAAACGATGGACGGCCGCCACTACGCCCTGCAGCTCCGCATCGGCGCCTTCGTCGTGATCTCGCTCGTCGTGTTCCTGGGCATCATCTACTTGCTGGGCGCCCAGGCGCGGTACTTCGAGCGCAAGTACGATCTCGTCGCCGAGTTCACCGAGGTGGGCGGGCTCATCGAGGGGGCCACCGTGCGGCTGGCGGGCGTGCAGATCGGGCGGGTGACGAACGTGGCCCTGGCCCCCCAGGCCGGCGGCAAGGTGCGGGTCACGCTCACCATCGCGCGGCGGTTCTCGGACCGCATCCGGCAGAACTCCGAGGCGAGGATCGTCACCCAGGGTCTCCTCGGCGACAAGCTCGTGGAGATCACCATGGGCATGCCGGACTCTCGGCCCCTCGCGCCGGGCAGCACCCTGCAGACCCGCGAGCCCTTCGAGGTCGGGCGCATGTTCGCCGAGGGCACCGACGCGCTCTCGGCGATCAACAGGCTCGTCCTCTCGCTCCAGGCGAGCCTCGACCGGCTGAACACGGCCGGCACACTCGAGGACCTCGACGCCGCGGTCAAGTCCACGCGCCGGGTCACCGAGCGGCTGGACGGGCTGGGGCGCGACGGGGCCTTCGGCGATGTGGCGGCCGCGGCCCGCTCCGCCCGCCAGGTCACCGAGCGGCTGGAAGGGTTGGGGCTCGACGGGGCCTTCGGCGATGTGGCGGCCGCGGCCCGCTCCGCCCGCCGGATCACCGAGCAGGTCGAGAAGGGCGGCGGCTGGCTCCACACGCTGGTCTACGAGGAACCCGAGGCGCTCCGCCGGCTCAACACCCTCCTGGGTTCGGCGCAGGAGGTACTGGCCCGGACCCGGACGGGGGACAGTGCCGTCGGCGCGCTGCTGTCACCGGAGAGCGGACGCTCGGTGCGGGCGCTGCTCGCCGCCATGGACGCCTTCGGGCGCGGCGCCGAGCTGGCGGGAGGCGGCCAGGGGCTGCTCTCGACGCTCCTCTTCGATCCGCAGTACAAGCCCATCGTCGAGGACCTCCAGATGGTGGCCCGCAACTTCCGCGAGCTCTCCGAGCGCCTCGCGCGAGGCCAGGGGCTCCTCGCCGGTCTCCTGCGTGAGCAGGGCGACAGCCCGCTGGACCAGGCGGCAGCCGACTTCCGCACCGCCATGTCGAACCTGCGGACCATCACCGACCGTCTCAAGGCCGGCGAGGGGACCCTTGGCGGGCTCCTCGAAGATCCCACCGTCTACGAGAACATCGCCGCGTTCCTCGAAGGCGCGCAGCGGAGCTTCCTCCTGCGATCACTGATCCGGTCGACCATCCAGAGCGGCGGGGACGGAACCTCGCCGTCGAGGACGGGCGGACGCTGATGGCCAAGGGGCGTTCGGCCTACCGCTGCCAGGGTTGCGGCTTCGCCGCGCCGAAGCCGGGCACCTGCCCGGACTGCGCCCGCCAGGGCAGCTACGTGGCGCTGGTGGAGGAGCGGACGACACCCTCCGGGTCCGAGCGCCCGAGACTTCCGCCCGGTGGCCGGCCCCAGCGGCTCAGTGAGATCAGCGGCGAGGGCGGCGAGCGAGTCCAGACGGGCATCGGCGAGCTCGACAGCGTGCTCGGCGGGGGCGTCGTCAAGGGCTCTCTCGTGCTGATCGGCGGGGACCCCGGGGTGGGCAAGAGCACGCTGCTGCTCCAGGCGAGTCAAGCGCTGGCCGAGCGGGCCGGCCCGGTGCTGTATGTCTCGGGCGAGGAGTCGGCCGGGCAGATCAAGCTCCGGGCAGACCGGCTCGGTATCGCGGCCGACGGGCTGTACTTCCTGGCCGAGACGGATCTGGAGGTCATCGAGTCCCACGTGGCCGGGCTCAAGCCGCGCGTCCTGGTGGTGGACTCGATCCAGACGGTTTTCCTGCCCGACCTCGAATCGGCGCCCGGGAGCGTGAGCCAGGTGAGAGAGTGCGGCGGCCGACTCATGCTCTCCGCCAAGGCGCGGGGTGTGGCGACCTTCCTCGTGGGGCATGTCACGAAGGACGGCGCGATCGCCGGCCCGCGCGTCCTCGAGCACCTGGTGGACACGGTGCTGTACTTCGAGGGTGAGCGTCACCACGCATACCGGGTGCTCCGGGCGGTGAAGAACCGGTTCGGGTCCACGAACGAGATCGGCGTGTTCGAGATGGCCAATGGCGGCCTGACCGAGGTCAAGAACCCTTCGGGCTTCTTCCTCTCCGAGCGGCCGCGGGGCGCGCCCGGGTCCGTGATCGTCTCGAGTCTCGAGGGCACGCGGCCCCTCCTCGTGGAGCTGCAGGCCCTGGTGACGCCGGCCAGCTTCGGGACTCCACGGCGCACCGTGCTGGGGACCGACTACAACCGGGTCTGCCTGCTGCTGGCTGTCCTCGAGAAGCGCGCGGGCTTCCCGCTGCAGTCCCAGGACGCGTTCGTCAATGTCGCGGGAGGGGGCCGGGTCTCGGAACCCGCGGTGGATCTCGGCATCGCGATCGCCGCAGCGTCGAGCTACCTGGACCGCCCGGTCCGGGGTGACGTGGTCGTGATCGGAGAGATCGGTCTCACGGGGGAGGTACGCGCGGTGTCGGGGCTCCCGGTGCGGCTCAAGGAGGCGGCGGCGCTGGGCTTCTCGTCGGCGGTGGTTCCCCAGAACAATCTGACGCCCGGTCAGTCCCATCCGCTTGACGTGCAGGGCGTCGGGTCCGTGGAAGAGGCCGTCAAGGCGCTCCTCGGAGGGTGAGTCGAGCCGTGACCGTCGTCATCGTCCGGGTGCTCGTGCTCGCTGTCGCTGTCGGCGCGGGGCTCGCGCTGGGCCCCGTGCTGGCAGTGCCCACGCCCAGCCCGTGGCTGGCGGGAGCAGGGCTGCTCGTGGGCATCCTGGCGGTACTCCTCGAGTGGCGGGCGCGGCGGGTCGCCGTGGAGCGGCTCTTCTGGGGTGCGACCGGGGCCGCCACCGGGTTTGTCCTCGGCCTCGGCCTCGGCAGCGCGGTCGGCGCCGTGGTGCCCGGGGCCGCAACGCTCGGGCGCGGGCTGTTCGGCCTGCTGGGGGGGTATCTCGGCTGGTCGGTGGCGCTCGCCAAGGGCGACGAGCTCGCGGGACTGTCGACGAAGCTCTTTCCGAAGGCCGCGTCGCCGAAGCGCCCGTACAAGATCCTGGACACCTCGGTGATCATCGACGGCCGGGTGGCGGACGTGTGCGAGAGCGGGTTCCTCGAGGGCACGCTGGTCGTCCCCCAGTTCGTGTTGCGGGAGCTCCAGCAGATCGCGGACTCCCCGGATGGGCTCAAGAGGAACCGGGGCAAGCGCGGTTTCGACGTCATCCAGCGGCTGCAGCGCATCCCGAAGGTGATCGTCCTCATCCACGACGGGGACTTCCCGCAGGTGCGCGAGGTGGACCGCAAGCTGATCGAGCTCGCCAGGGCGATGGACGCCAAGGTGGTGACCAACGACTACAACCTCAACAAGGTCGCCGAGCTCTCGGGGGTGGCGGTGCTCAACGTCAACGAGCTGGCGAACTCGGTCAAGCCAGCGGTGCTCCCCGGGGAGATGATGCACCTCTACGTCCTCAAGGAAGGCAAGGAGGCGGGGCAGGGCGTGGCCTACCTGGACGATGGGACCATGGTGGTCGTGGACCACGGCCGGAAACTCATCGGCCAGAGTGTGGACGTGACGGTCACCAGCGTGCTGCAGACCACCGCGGGCCGGATGATCTTCGCGCGGCCGGTCCCGCCGGCGGAGTCGCTCCAGTGATGAGACCCCTCGAGCGCGGGCCGCGGGCCGTCGCTGTCGTGCCGGCGGGGGGAACTGGTGTCCGCATGGGCGCCCGGATGCCCAAGCAGTACCTGACCGTTGGCGGGGTGCCCCTGCTGGTCCACACGCTGCGCGTACTCGCTCGTGCCCGCTCCGTCGCCGGGATCGTGCTGGCGGTGCCCCGCGACCGGGTCCAACGGACGGAGGCGCTCCTCAGGCGTCTCCCGGTGCCGAAGCTCTCCCGCGTGGTGGCGGGCGGCGCCGATCGGCAGGAGTCGGTGTGGCTCGGGCTCCAGGCCGCCCCGGCAGAGTGCGAGTGGATCCTGGTCCACGACGCGGTCCGGCCCTTCATCGTGCCGGCCCTGGTCGAGCGCGTCCTGGCGGCGGCGGCGATCGCGGGTGCAGCCAGTTGCGGACTCCCCGTGCGAGAGACGGTGAAGCGCGTGCGCGAGTCCCGGGTGGAGGCCACGCTTGACCGGGAAGGGCTCTGGCTCGTCCAGACGCCCCAGGCCTTCAGGCGGGACCTTCTCTCGGAAGCCCACGAGCAAGCCCGCCGCGACGGCTACTCGGGAACCGACGATGCCGTGCTCGTCGAGCGGCTCGGCGCCAGGGTTGCCATGGTGCCGGGACTCCCGCAGAACCTGAAGATCACGACGCCGGCCGATCTCCGGCTCGCCCGCCTCTGGAGCCGCACCCCGATCAGTGCGCGAGGCGCGAAGCGGCCGAGGTCGACTGGACGCCCCGATGAGCCCGTCAGGGCGAAGAGGCCCGACCGCCACCCGAAGTCCCCGGCGTTCAAGCGAGACGATGAGAGCCCCGTCAGGGCGAAAAGGCCCGACCGCCACCCGATGGCTTCCACATTCAACCGTCCCAAATGACCCGGATGGGGCTCGGCTTCGATCTGCATCCCCTGGCGGATGGGCGTGCGCTCGTCCTCGGCGGGATCACGGTGCCGGCCGCGCGCGGGCTCGGCGGGCACTCGGACGCCGACGTTCTCACCCACGCCGTCTGCGAAGCCCTCCTCGGCGCGCTCGCGCTCGGCGACCTGGGCCGGCTGTTTCCGGACAGCGACGAGCGGTATCGTGGCGTGTCGAGCCTCGCGCTCCTTCGAGGCGTGATGGAGCTCGTTCGTGCCCGCGGCGGGAGCCTGGTCAACGTGGACGCCACGGTGATCTGCCAGGCACCGCGGCTGGCGGCATTCCTGCCCGACATGGCGAGGCAACTGGCGTCGACGATCGAGGTGGACGCCGACCGGGTGAGCGTCAAGGCCAAGAGCCCGGAGCACCTGGGCCTTCTCGGTCGCGAGGAGGGCATCGCCGCGCTGGCCGTCGTGTCGGTGGACGTCACACCCCCGTAGGGTCCAGGAGGCACGCGTGGGACTCAGGATCTTCAACTCGCTCACCCGCCGGAAAGAGGAGTTCACCCCGCTCAGGACGGGCGAGGCGCGGATGTACGTGTGCGGCGTGACCGTCTACGACATCTCGCACATCGGGCATGCCCGGAGCGCGCTCGTCTTCGACGTGATCCGTCGTTACCTGCGTTTCAAGGGCTACCGGGTCCAGTTCGTCAAGAACTTCACGGACGTGGACGACAAGATCATCAATCGCGCCGCCCAGGAAGGCGTGTCGTCGCAGGAGATCTCCGAGCGCTACATCGCCGAGTACCGGGCCGACATGGCTTCCCTCGGCGTGCTCCCCGGGGACGTCGAGCCGAAGGCGACGGAGCACATCCCTCAGATGATCGCGCTGATCGAGCGACTCATCGCCAAGGGACTGGCGTACGCCGTGCACGGGGACGTCTACTTCGAGGTGCGGCGCTTCCCGACCTACGGGCGTCTCTCCGGCAAGAACCTGGAGGAGCTCCTGGCCGGAGCCCGCGTGGAGGTGGACAACCGCAAGCGGGATCCTCGGGACTTCGCGCTCTGGAAGTCCGCGAAGCCGGGGGAGCCCTCGTGGCCGAGCCCGTGGGGTGCCGGGCGGCCCGGGTGGCACATCGAATGCTCCGCCATGTCCATGCAGTACCTCGGGGAGTCCTTCGACATCCACGGGGGAGGCGAGGATCTCATCTTTCCCCATCACGAATGCGAGATCGCCCAGGCCGAGGGAGCCAGCGGGAAGCCGTTCGTGCGCTACTGGATCCACAACGGCTTTGTCAACTTCGGCGACGAGAAGATGTCCAAGTCCCTCGGCAACACCCTGACGATCAAGGATCTGGTGGCCCGTCACGACCCCGAGGCCATGCGCCTGTACTTGCTGGGCACCCACTACCGCCACCCGCTCGAATTCGGAGACGAGCGCATCGGCGAGGCGGCGCGGGCGCTGGAGCGGCTGCGCGGACTCCGCGCGGAGGCCGACCGCCTGGCGGCCAAGGGGACGCCGCCGCCGGGGCCCGATCTCGGGCTCTTCGACGAGGTCACCCAGCACCGGTCGCGCTTCGAAGCCGCAATGGACGACGACTTCAACACGCCCCAGGCGCTGGGCGCGATCTTCGATCTCGCCCGGCGGCTCCAGACGGCCCGGACTGACGTCTCTGATGGCCGGGGGGGTGCCGGGGCCTTTCTCGTGGGGGTGGGCGAGCTCATGACTCTCTCGCGTGTGCTGGGGCTGCTGGAGGGCAGGGCCCCGGATGCGCCCGAGATCGACCTCGCGCTCAAGGCGCGTATCGAGTCGCTCGTCTGGCTGCGCCAGGAGGCTCGCAGGGCAAGGGATTTCGCGGAGGCCGACCGGCTCCGGGCGGAGCTCGACCAACTGGGCGTGGTGCTCGAGGACACCCGCGACGGCACCACGTGGAAGGTCAGGCGGTGACGACCCAGGAACCCGCGCCGCTCTTCGGGCGCCATCCCGTTCTCGAGCTGCTCCGTGCTGCGAGCCGGCGCGTGGAGGAGATCGCCATCCTGGCTGAGGGGCGCGGCCCTGCACTACAGGAGCTGCTGGCCTTGGCCCGGAGCCGGAACGTCAAGGTATCGTACCGCACGCGTGATCAGCTCACGGCGATCGCCGGGACACCTCACCATCAAGGTGTCGTGGCCCGGGTTGCGGAGGCGAGTTACGCCACCCTGGGCGACGTGCTCTCGATTCCCGCGGCCAGGAGCGAGCCCGCGTTCTTCTTGGTGCTGGACCGGGTCCAGGATCCCCGAAACCTCGGAGCAGTGCTCAGGAGTGCGGAGGCGACGGGGGTGCACGGCGTCATTCTCCCGAGACATCAGTCGGTCGGGCTTACCCCGGCGGTCGCGAAATCAGCGATGGGGGCGCTCGAGTACCTGGCCGTTTCGAGGGAGACGAATATCGTGCAAGTACTCGAGACACTTAAGAAAGAGTCGGTGTGGGTGATGGGTGCGGCGCAGCAGGGTGGGAAGGCGCCATGGACCGTGGATCTGGCGGTGCCGCTCTGCCTCGTTCTCGGGGGGGAGGGGGAGGGGCTGAGGCCTCTGGTGGCCAGGACCTGCGACGAGCTCCTCACCCTGCCCATGAGGGGGGAGATCGGCTCTCTCAACGTGTCAGCTGCGGCCGCAGCCCTGTGCTACGAGGTGCTGCGCCAGCGGAGCCTCAAAGCGAGGGAAAACGCTTGACTTTTGATGCCCTCGAAACTAGAGTGAAGTTTTGCGACTGCTGGCGTAGCTCAGGGGAAGAGCAACTGCCTTGTAAGCAGTGGGTCGGGGGTTCAAATCCTCCCGCCAGCGCCAGTATTTTCGAGGGGTGGGCGTCCTGGGGGACGAGCGGGGAGATACCCAAGTGGCCAAAGGGGGCAGACTGTAAATCTGCTGGCGCACGCCTTCGGGGGTTCAAATCCTCCTCTCCCCACCATCTCCGCGGTTGCAGGGGCGGGCGCCGAGAGGGCAGGCGGGAATAGCTCAGCGGTAGAGCGCCAGCCTTCCAAGCTGGGGGTCGCGGGTTCGAATCCCGTTTCCCGCTCCATCGGCTCCTCGGCGGCAAGAGGCATGAACAGGGTCGGCACTCGGGCCCATGTAGCTCAGTTGGCAGAGCGCGTCCTTGGTAAGGACGAGGTCTCCGGTTCAAGCCCGGACATGGGCTCCACGTCTATCGCGCCGTAGCAACTGGAGGAGGGGCTCCGATGGCCAAGGCGAAGTTTGATCGATCGAAGCCGCACGTGAACATCGGGACGATTGGGCACATTGACCACGGGAAGACGACGTTGACGTCGGCGATCACG
>JACPCX010000083.1:0-14830 GCA_016184305.1 Candidatus Rokuibacteriota bacterium
TGCGGTTTGGCCTCTTCGGCCCTGCGGGCCTCTGATCATCCTGCCTGAATGGGGATGACGTCGCGTTGCGGCTTGGCCTCTTCGGCCCTGCGGGCCTCATCGGGGCGTGCACTCTACCGCGCGCTGCGCGCCAGTTCGACGGCGCGGGCGGCGCCCGAGCCCATGTCGTCGGCGCTGGCGAAGTTGAGCCCGGACTCGGCCAGCATCTTCTTCCCCAGCTCCACGTTGGTGCCCTCCATGCGGACCACCACGGGCATCTTGAGGCCGAGCTTCTTCACCGCGGTGATGACGCCCTCGGCCAGCCGGTCGCAGCGGAGGATACCGCCAAACACGTTGATGAACACCGCCTTCACGCTCGGGTCGGAGGAGAGGATCCGGAAGGCGTTCTCGATCTGCTCCGGCGAGGCCCCGCCCCCCACGTCGAGGAAGTTGGCCGGTTGCCCCCCCGCCAGCTTGATGATGTCCATGGTCGCCATCGCAAGCCCGGCGCCGTTCACCATGCAGCCGACGTTGCCGTCGAGCTTGATGTAGTTGAGGCCGTACTTCGAGGCCTCCACATCGAGCGGGTCCTCCTCGTTGATGTCGCGGAGCGCCACGATCTCCTTGTGGCGGAAGAGCGCGCTGTCGTCGAAGTTGAGCTTGGCGTCCAGCGCCAGCACGCGCCCGTCGCGCGTCACCACGAGCGGGTTGATCTCGGCCAGCGAGCAGTCCTTGTCGAGGTACGCCCGGAAGAGGCTCAGGATGAGGGACACGCCCGCATCGAACTGATCCCCCGACAGCCCCAGCCCGAAGGCCAGCGCGCGCGCCTGGAAGGGCTGCAGCCCCAGCGTCGGATCAGTCCACTGGCGGATGATCTTCTCCGGATGCGTGGCGGCGACCTCCTCGATCTCCATGCCGCCCGCCTGCGAGGCCATCACCACGTGCGTGGCGCGCGCGCGGTCGAGCGTCATGGAGAGGTAGAGCTCGGTCGCGATGGGCGAGGCCTCCTCCACGAGCACCTTGAGCACCTTGATCCCCTCGGGTGGCGTCTGCGGGGTCTTGAGCATCATGCCCAGGATCTGGCGCGCCGCGGCCTCGGCCGACGCCGGGTCGTCGGCCAGCTTCACGCCGCCCGCCTTGCCGCGCCCGCCCGCGTGCACCTGCGCCTTCACGACCACCTTTCCGCCGAGGCGCTCGGCGATCGCCCGGGCCTGGGTGGGTGTCTCGGCCACGTCGCCACCGGGCACGGGGACGCCGAACTGGCGCAGGATCGCCTTGGCCTGGTACTCGTGGATTTTCATGGCTCGCTCTCGCTCGGCGGGTCTTCCATATCCGCTCGGCTCGCCTTCGGCTGCACCTCGCCGCCTCGCTCCGCTCGGGGGATCTCCATATCCGCTCGGCTCGCCTTCGGCTGCACCTCGCCCATCATCTCACTCCGACCTTGCGCAGGAGCCAGACGACGGGATCGTAGGACTCGGTGACGATGCGCTCCTTGAGCGGGATGATGGCGTTGTCCGTGATGTGGATATGCTCGGGGCAGACCTCGGTGCAGCACTTCGTGATGTTGCAGAAACCCAGGCCCGCCTTGACCCTGGCCAGCTCCTTGCGGTCATGGGTATCCAGCGGGTGCATCTCCAGCTCCGCCAGCCGCATGAAGAAGCGCGGGCCCGCGAACGCCGGCTTGTTCTCCTCGTGGTCGCGGATGACGTGGCAGACGTTCTGGCACAGGAAGCACTCGATACACTTGCGGAACTCCTGGCCGCGCTCGACATCCTCCTGGAACATGCGCCGCGTGCCGTCGGGCTCCTTGGGCCCGGGCCTGAAGGCGGGAATCGTCTTCGCCTTCTCGTAGTTGAAGGTGACGTCCGTCGCCAGGTCCCGGATGAGCGGGAAGGTCTTCATGGGCGCCACGGTGATGGTCTCACCGGCCGTGAACGTGTTCATCCGCGTCATGCACATGAGCCGCGGCTTGCCGTTGATCTCGGCGCTGCAGGAGCCGCACTTGCCGGCCTTGCAGTTCCAGCGCACGGCGAGGTCCCCGGCCTGGGTGGCCTGGATGGCGTGGATCACGTCCAGCACCACCATGCCCTCCTGGGACTGGACCCGGTACTCCTTGAAGGCGCCGCCCTTGGCGTCGCCGCGCCACACCCGCATCGTGACTTCGGAGGCGGCCATTATTTCTTCTCCTCGAAGAGCTTCTTGAGGTCGTCGGGCATCTCCAGGAGCGGCTCCGGGGAGACGCTGATCTCGTCGTTCTTCCGGCGCACGACCACGTTGACCTTGCCCCACTTGGGATCGGCCTTGGGATAGTCGTCCCGGGTGTGGCCGCCGCGGCTTTCCTTGCGCTCCAGCGCCGCCTGCGTGACGGCCTCGGAGACGGCGAGCATCGCGAGCAGGTCGAGCGTGAGGTGCCAGGCGGGGTTGAACGCCCGGCCGCCCTCGACCGCGACGCGCCCCAGCCGCTGCTTGAACACGCCGATCTCCTCCAGCGCCTTCTTGAGCTCGCCCTCGGTGCGGATGATTCCCACGAGCGACTGCATGCATTCCTGCAGATCGGCGTGGACCGCGTAGGGGTTCTCGTTGCCCTTGCCCTGGAAGGGCTTCAGGATGCCCTGCACGCCCGCCTCCACCTGACCCGCATCCACGGTCAGCTTGCCGCTCAGCGACTTGACGTACTGGGCCGCGTAGAGCCCGGCCCGGCGCCCGAAGACCACGAGATCCGAGAGCGAGTTGCCGCCGAGTCGGTTCGCTCCGTGCAGCCCCCCGGCCGCCTCGCCCGCGGCGAAGAGCCCGGGCACGCAGGTCGCCGTGCTGTCGGCGTCAACCCGGATCCCGCCGTTCATGTAGTGGCAGGTGGGGCCGACCTCCATGGGCTCTTTCGTGATGTCCACGTCCGCCAGCTCCTTGAACTGGTGGTACATGGACGGCAGCCGCTTGCGGATGTAGTCCGCCGGCCGCCGGGAGGCGATGTCGAGGTAGACGCCGCCGTGGGGGGTGCCGCGGCCGGCCTTCACCTCGGAGTTGATCGCCCGGGCCACCTCGTCCCTCGGCAGGAGGTCCGGGGTGCGGCGGTTCTTCTTGTCCTCGTACCAGGCGTCGGCCTCTTTCTCGTTGTCCGCCGTCTCCGCCTTGAAGAACTCCGGGATGTAATTGAACATGAAGCGCTTGCCTTCCGAGTTCGTGAGCGTGCCGCCGTCGCCGCGCACCCCCTCCGTCACCAGGATGCCACGCACGCTGGGCGGCCACACCATCCCCGTGGGGTGGAACTGGTGGCACTCCATGTCGATGAGCTCGGCGCCCGCGTCCAGCGCCAGCCGGATGCCGTCCCCGGTGCACTCCCAGGAGTTGGACGTGAATTTCCACGACTTCCCGATCCCGCCCGTGGCGAGCACCACCGCCTTGGTCTTGAACACCACGAGCTGGCCGGTGGGCCGGAAGTACCCCACGGCGCCCGAAACGCGGTTGCCGTCCTTGACCAGGCGCTGGATGTTGCACTCCATGTGCACCTCGAGGCCCTTGTGCACGGCATGCTGCTGCAGCGTGCGGATCAGCTCGAGGCCGGTGCGGTCGCCGATGTGCGCGAGCCGCGCGTAGCGGTGGCCGCCGAAGTCGCGCTGCGAGATGAGGCCGGCCTTGGTGCGGTCGAACAGCGCCCCCCACTCCTCCAGCTCGAGCACCCGGTCGGGCGACTCCTGGGCGTGGAGCTGGGCCATGCGCCAGTTGTTGAGCATCTTGCCGCCGCGCATGGTGTCGCGGAAGTGGACCTGCCAGTTGTCCTCCTTCCAGACATTGCCCATGGCCGCGGCCATGCCCCCCTCGGCCATGACGGTGTGGGCCTTGCCCAGGAGCGACTTGCAGACGAGCGCCGTCCGGGCGCCCTGGGCGGAGGCCTCGATCGCCGCCCGGAGCCCGGCCCCGCCGGCCCCGATGACGAGAACGTCGTACTCGTGGGTCTGGTACTTCGTGTCGGCAGCCATTAGCGAACCTCCCGGGAGGAAAACATCGCTCTAGAAGAACCTGAGGTCTCTGATGACGCCCATGGAGAGCAGCCGCACGTACACATCGGTCAGCCCCACCCAGATCAGGCTGATCCAGGCGAAGAGCATGTGGCGCTCGTTCAGCCGGCTGATCGTGCGCCAGAGCGAGTACTTGGCCGGCCGCGAGTGGAACGCGTCGAGGTGCCCGCCGCAGAGGTGCCGGCAGGAGTGGCAGGAGATGGAGTAGAGCGTCAGCAGCGCCGCGTTGAGCAGCAGCACGAGCGTCCCGACGCCCACGCCGAACCCGTCCTTGAAGCGGAAGGCCAGGACGGCGTCCCACCACAGGAAGGCCACGATCACCAGCGAGAGCCAGAAGAAGTAGCGGTGGATGTTCTGCAGCAGGAAGGGGAAGCGCGTCTCGCCGGTGTAGCGCTTCGCCACATCCCGCACGGCGCAGCCCGGCGGCGAGCCGAAGAAGGAACGGTAGTAGGCCTTGCGGTAGTAGTAGCACGTGGCGCGGAACCCGCCCGGGATCCAGAGGATCAGGAAGGCGGGGGAGAGGTTCCACCACGACCCGAACAGCGGCCAGGTCACATGCTGGCAGCTGGTGGCCAGACAGGGCGAATAGAAGGGGGAGAGGTACGGGGCCGCGTAGTAGTGGGCGTTCTGGAGCGCGACCCACGTGGCGTACACGACGAAGCTCCCCAGGAGCAGGATCACCAGCGCGGGCTCGATCCACCACGCGTCCGTGCGCAGCGTCGCTCTCGGGATGACCTCGCCCCGCTGGTTGCCGAAGGGCTCGTTCTTCATCGGTGTCCTCGCATTCTCTCAGTCCCGGGCGAACTGCTTCACGCCGTTCTGGTAGAGATCGCCGCCGTGGCAGTCGTTGATCACGATGGCGGGGAAGCCCTCCACCTCGAGGCGCCGGATGGCTTCGGTCCCCAGGTCCTCGTAGGCGACGATCTCGAGCTTCTTGACGAAGCGGGAGAGCACCGCGCCCGCGCCGCCGATGGCGCCGAGGTAGACCGCCTTGTTCGCCGTGAGGGCATCCTTCACCGGCTGCGAGCGCGAGCCCTTG
Organism: Candidatus Rokuibacteriota bacterium; assembly: GCA_016184305.1. Lineage (GTDB taxonomy): Bacteria > Methylomirabilota > Methylomirabilia > Rokubacteriales > CSP1-6 > UBA12499. The sequence continues at coordinate 5,035 of JACPCX010000083.1, forward strand.
CCGATGGTCCCCTTGAGGCCGAGGCCGTAGAGCGTAGGCGTGTACTTGTCCATGCGGCTGGCGGTGGTGGGACCGATGGAGCCCACGACCTCGCCGGGGCGGGCCGGCGAGGGACCCGTGTAGTAGATGATCTGCCCGCGAATGTCGATCGGCAGCGGCTTGCCGGCCTCGATGAGCGGCAGCAGCCTGCCGTGGGCGGCGTCCCGGGCGGTGTAGAGCACGCCCGTGATCCGGACGCGGTCGCCGGCCTTGAGCGACTCGGCGTCGGCGTCGGTGAGCGGCGGGGTGATGTCCTTGATTCCGTCAGCCGCCGTGGTGATCACAACGTCACCTCTTTGTGTCTATGCGCGTGGCACTCGATGGTGACGGCCACCGGCAGGCTGGTGATGTGGCACGGGTACGTGAGGATGTGGATGCCGAGCGCCGTGGTGTCGCCACCGTAGCCCTGCGGGCCGATGCCGAGGCGGTTGGCCCGGTCGAGCAGGTCCTTCTCGAGCGCGTCCACCGTGGGGTCGGGGTTGGGGCTGCCCAGCTCCCGGAACAGCGCCTTCTTGGACAGCAGCGCCGCCTTCTCGAAGGTGCCGCCGATGCCGACGCCGACCACGAGCGGCGGGCAGGCGTCGGGGCCCGCGGTCTTGATGCACTCGATCACCCAGGACTTCGCGCCCTCCACTCCCTCGGCGGGGGTGAGCATCTTGTACTTCGACCGGTTCTCGCAGCCGCCGCCCTTGGGCATGATCTGGATCTTGAGGTGGGGGCCCGGCACCACCTCCACGTGGATCACGGCCGGGGTGTTGTCGCCGGTGTTCACCCGATCGAAGGGGGAGCGGACGATGGAGGCGCGGAGGTAGCCTTCCGTGTACCCCTGCCGCACCCCCTCGTTGATGGCGTCCACCAGGAGCCCGCCCGTCACGTGGACGTCCTGCCCCAGCTCGACGAAGCAGACCACGAACCCGGTGTCCTGGCAGTACGGGATCTTCTTCGTCCGGGCGAGCTCGGCATTGTCCTTCAGGATCTGGAGCACCTGCCGGCCCGCGGCCGAGCGCTCCGTCTGGAGCGCCCGGTCGAAAGCCCGCAGCATGTCCGGCTCGAGCTCGTAGTTCGCCTCCATGCAGAGCTTCTTGACCGCATCGGTGATCGACGAGATGTGGAGGTCTCTCATGGTCATGCCCGGAGGCCGCGCGCTCACAGCTTCAGCTTGTCCACCAGCTCGCGCACCGCGCCGGCGGACTTCTGGAACGCTGCCTGCTCCTCGGCCGTGAGCGTGATCTCGATGATCTGCTCCACGCCGCTCCGGCCGAGCTTCACCGGCACGCCCACGTACAGCCCCTTCACGCCATACTCCCCGTCGAGGTAGGCCGCGCAGGGGAGGATCTTCTTCTTGTCCTTGAGGATGGCCTCCACCATCTCCACCGTGGCCGCGGCCGGGGCATAGTAGGCGCTCCCGGACTTCAGCAGGGCGACGATCTCGGCGCCGCCATTGGCGGTGCGCTTGACGAGCGCCTCGATGCGGTCGGCCGGCAGCAGGTCGGTGATCGGGATGCCCGCCACCGTCGAGTAGCGCGGCAGTGGCACCATGGTGTCCCCGTGGCCGCCCAGGACGAAGGCCGTCACGTTCTCCACGGAGACATTCAGCTCGCGGGCGATGAACGTCCGGAAGCGCGCGGAATCGAGGATACCGGCCATGCCGACGACGCGCTTCGACGGGAACCCGGACTTCTTCCAGGCGAGCTGGACCATGGCGTCCAGCGGATTGGTGACGAGGATGAGGATGGCGTCCGGGGACTTGGCGGCGACCTGCTCCACCACGGCGCCGACGATCTCGGCGTTCTTGAAGAGCAGGTCATCCCGCGTCATGCCCGGCTTGCGGGCCAGCCCGGCGGTGATCACCACGATGTCCGAGCCGGCGGTCTCGTCATAGCCGTTGCTGCCGACGAGGCACGAGTCGTAGTGATGCACCGGCCCGGCCTGGGCCAGGTCCAGCGCCTTGCCCTGCGGGATGCCCTCGATCACGTCCACCAGGACGACATCGCCCAGCTCCTTCTCCACGGCGTACTGCGCAACCGAGGCGCCGACGTTGCCGGCGCCGACCACGGTGAGTTTCGCTCGCGCGCCCATCTCTATCCCTCCATGTTCTTGATGATGGCGGTGCCGAACTCCGAGCACTTGACCTCCTTCGCGCCCTCCATGAGCCGTGCGAAGTCGTAGGTCACGACCTTCTGCTGGATGGTCTTCTCGAGCCCGGCGATGATCCGGTCGGCCGCCTCGGTCCAGCCCATGTGGCGGAGCATCATCTCGCCCGAGAGGATGACCGAGCCGGGGTTCACCTTGTCCTGGCCGGCGTACTTGGGCGCCGTGCCGTGGGTCGCCTCGAAGAGGGCGTGCCCGGTGTCGTAGTTGATGTTGGCCCCGGGCGCGATGCCGATGCCCCCCACCTGGGCCGCCAGCGCGTCGGAGATGAGGTCACCGGTCAGGTTGCAGCAGGGGATCACGTCGAACTCGTCCGGCCGCGTGAGGATCTGCTGGAGGAAAGCGTCAGTGATGGCGTCCTTCACCAGGATCTTCCCGGCCGGCGGCTTGCCGCCACAGTCGTCCCAGGATACGAGCCTGTCCGAGAACTCCCGCTTGGCCAGCGCGTAGCCCCACTTCATGAACATCCCTTCCGTGTACTTCTGGATGTTGCCCTTGTGCACGAGGGTCACGTTGCGCCGGTTGTGCTCGATGGCGTAGCGCATGGCCGCCCGGATCAGCCGCTCCGAGCCCTCCTTGGATACCGGCTTGATGCCGATGGAGGAGGTGTTGGGGAAGCGGATGTTCTTGACCCCCATCTCCGTCTGGAGGAACGCGATGACCTTCTTCGCCTCCGGCGTCCCCTGCCCCCACTCGATCCCGGTGTAGATGTCCTCCGTGTTCTCGCGGAAGATCACCATGTCGATCCTCTCCGGGTGCTTGACGGGCGAGGGCACGCCCTTGAAGTAGCGGACCGGCCGGAGGCACACATAGAGATCCAGCTCCTGGCGGAGGGTCACGTTCAGCGAGCGGAAGCCCTCGCCGATGGGCGTGGTGAGGGGCCCCTTGATGGCGATCAGGTACTCGCCGATCACGTCGAGCGTCTCCTTGGGCAGGAGGTTGGGCGGGCAGTCCGCGCCGTAGACCGCATGCGCCTTCTCCCCCGCGTAGGTCTCGCACCACGCGACCTTGCGCTTGCCCGCGTACGCCACGGCCACGGCTGCGTCCAGCACGCGCACCGCGGCCCCCCAGATGTCCGCCCCCGTCCCGTCGCCCTCGATGAAGGCGATGATGGGGTGGTCCGGCACCTGAAGCTTGCCGTGACTGGTCGTGATCTTCTCGCCCGCCGGAACCTTCACCTTGCCAGCCATGGAGTCTCCTTGACCTGGGGCGGGCACCCGGGCTATCGCCACGCCCGCGTCTCTCACCAGGGATGGGCCCCCGGGCTGTCGCCCGCCCATCCCCGACGGAACCTCGCGTTGGGTGCCTTCACCCACGTGACGTCAGCCGCCGTCGTCCTCCGCGGATGCTCACCCGGTCGGCCTGCTCGACGAGGTCGTAGTCCTTCGGGTCGGCGAAGGTCAGCGGCAGGATCCCCTGCTTCTTGAGGTTGGTCTCGTGGATGCGGGCGAAGCTCTTGACGATCACGGCGCGGCCGCCCAGGTAGCGGGGCGACATGGCGGCGTGCTCGCGGCTCGACCCCTCGCCGTAGTTCTCGTCGCCGATCACCACCCAGCCGGTGCTCCGGCCCTTGAGGTCGCGGGCGGTCTTCGTGAACGACTGTCCCGCCTCTCCCGTGACGGGATTGACGCCCTTGCCCGCCTCCCCCGTGAAGGCGTTGACCGCGCCCAGGAACATGTTGTCGCTGATCTTGTCCAGGTGGCCCCGGTACTTGAGCCACGCGCCCGCCGGCGAGATGTGGTCCGTCGTGGTCTTGCCCTTGGTCTTCACCAGAAGTGGCAGCTCCGCGATGTCCTTGCCATCCCATCTCGGGAAAGGCTGGAGGAGCTGGAGCCGCTCGCTGTCCGGCGGGACCTGCACGCTCACGCTGTCCGGGTCGTCCACGGGCGCCTCGTACCCCTCCTCGCCCCGCGCGAAGCCCTGGGGCGGCAGCTGCTCCCCCTCGGGCGGCGTGAAGCGGAAGGGCCGCCCGTCGGGCCCCGGCAGCGTGCCGTGCACCGGATCGAACTCGAGCGTGCCCGCGAAGGCCAGCGCGGTGACGATCTCGGGGCTCGTCAGGAACGAGAGCGTGGCAGCGCTGCCGTCGTTGCGCCCCGGGAAGTTCCGGTTGAACGAGGAGACGATCGTGTTGGCCTCGGTCGCCGCCACGTCCGAGCGCTTCCACTGGCCGATGCAGGGCCCGCAGGCGTTGGCCAGGACCGTGCCCCCGATCTTCTCGAAGGTGCCGATGAGCCCGTCGCGCTTGATGGTCTGGTAGATCCGCTCGGAGCCCGGGGTGACGAGGAAGGGCGTCTTTGCCTTGAGGCCCGCCTTGAGCCCCTGCATGGCGATGTGGGCGGCGCGCTTCATGTCCTCGTAGGAGGAGTTGGTGCAGGAGCCGATGAGCGCCGCCTTGATCGGGGCCGGCCACCCCTCCTTCTGCACCTCGGCGGCGAGCTGGGAAATGGGGCGCGCGCGGTCCGGTGAGTGCGGGCCCACGACGTGGGGCTCGAGCTCGGTGAGGTCGATCTCCACCACCTCGTCGAAGTACTTCTTCGGGTCCGCCAGCACCTCCGGGTCGGCCACCAGATGCGCGCGGTACTGCTCGGCGAGCGCCGCCGCGTCTGCCCGCTCGGTGGCGCGTAGATATTCGGCCATCCGATCGTCGAAGTGGAAGAGGGAGGTGGTGGCGCCCAGCTCCGCCCCCATGTTGCAGATGGTGCCCTTCCCGGTGGCGCTGACGGACTCGGCCCCGGGACCGAAGTACTCGATGATCTTGTTGGTGCCGCCCTTCACGGTGAGGAGCCCGCAGAGGTACGTGATGATGTCCTTGGGCGAGGACCAGCCCGAGAGCTTGCCGGTGAGGCGCACGCCGATGAGCTTGGGGTGCAGCACCTCCCACGCCAGTCCCGCCATGGCCTCGCCACAGTCGGCGCCGCCCACACCGATGGCCGCCATGCCGAGGCCGCCGGCATTGGGCGTATGCGAGTCGGCGCCGATCATGAGGCCGCCAGGAAAGGCGTAGTTCTCGAGGATCACCTGGTGGATGATGCCGGAGCCGGGTTTCCAGAAGCCAAGGCCGTACTTGCGCGCGGCCGAGCGGAGGAAGTCGTAGACCTCGTTGTTCTCGGTGACGGCGCGCTTCATGTCCTCGGAGGCGCCGCTCTGGGCCCGGATCAGGTGGTCACAGTGGACGGTGCTGGGCACCGCGACGCGTTTCTTTCCCGCCTGCATGAACTGGAGCAGCGCCATCTGCCCCGTGGCGTCCTGCAGGGCCACGCGATCCACGCGGAGCCGGAGCTGAGCCTGGCCACGGCTCCACTCCTGCGCATCGAAGTCGGCGGCGTGGCTGACCAGGATCTTCTCGGCCAGGGTGAGCCCGCGGCCGAAGCGCCGGCGCGCGTGCTCGAGCTTGGCGGGCATGGACTCGTAGAGCCGCTTGATCTGATCTGCCGCCATGGAGGACCTCCTCGATCGACCTGACCGCATCCCGACCGGGTCCCGATTCGGGGCCACACAGACGTATCGCCTCCCGCCAGTCTCTGGACAGGAGGCGACCGTTCCAATCCGATGATCACGCTAGCATGACGCGCAGCGACAGGTCAAGGCGCTCAGCGGCATGGTGCCGGCTCAGAACAGCGACAGGATGGCGCGGCGGCGGAGCCTCAGGATCGAGTCGGTAGGGGAGATGTCCATGGGGCAGACCTCCGTGCAGTTGGCCTGCCCGTGACAGCGCGCGAGGGCGTCCTCGGAGAGGAGCAGGGCCGAACGGTCGCCGTGGCCTGCGTCACGGCTGTCCATCTGGAGCGTGAACACGCGATTGAGCGCGGCAGGCCCCGGGAAGCGCTCGTCGTGGGCCACCATGGTGCAACCCGACACGCACATGCCGCAGCCGATGCACTCGACGGCCGCGTCCACCCGGCGGCGCTCGGCGGTGTCCCGACCCACGGCAGCGAAGACCGAGGGACCGCCGGCCGGCACGAAGGTCGCCCCGGCGGCCAGCATCTTCCGCCCGAAGGGTGCCATGTCCACGACGAGGTCCCGGATCAACGGGAAATGGTAGAGCGGGCGCACGGTGACGGTCCCCCGCGGCAGACGCGCGAGCAGCGTGCGGCAGGCCCAGCGCTCGCGCCCGGCGATGACCATGGCGCAGGAGCCGCACATGCCGACGCGGCAGGCGTATCGGAAGGCGAGCGTCGCGTCGCTGCCGCGCTGGATCTCCACGAGGGCGTCGAGCACCGTCATGCCCGCGCGCGCCGTCACCGGGTAGTCCTGCGCCCGCTCCTCGCTTCCCGGCGACCACCGGAAGACCCTCAGGACCATCGCCAGCCCCAGACGATGGCGAAGAGCAGAAGCCCCACGCCGATCGCGCCGGCGAAGAGCGCTCGGTGCCAGCGGACAGGCAGGCCGAAGTCCAGGAGGATGGCGCGCACCCCCAGGAGCCCGTGGAGAAGGACGAGGGCCAAGAGGGTCGCCTGGACGGGACGCACGAAGGGATTCCGCAGGTGGAAGACGATCGCGACCACGAGTCCCACCGCCGCGGCCCGCTGGAGCAGCCACGCCCACATGCCGGCCTTGGTGTCGCGCCACCCTTCGCGCGTCACCCATGCGCGCCGGAGCACCCGCGGCCCACTCATGGTCGGCGGCGAGTATAGCATCGCCGCGGCCGCCGGCCGCGGCCGGCGCTCCGGACCATATGCACTGCTACTTGTCGTTTAGTCAGACTATATGCAAAGTACGCCTACATGAATGGTGCACAGCCACCTGCGCGCTCTCGAGACCACCCATGCGGTCACCCTCGTGCGCCCCTTCCACGGCGGAGGGCAGAAGGAAGTGGTCAAGATGCCCAGGTGCTACGGCTTCGACACGGGGTTCGTGAGCTTCGCGCGGGGCTGGGACCCGCTGCGCCCGGAAGACCTCGGGGTGCTCTGGGACCACGTGGTCCTCGAGACGCTGCTCGCGCGGCTCCCGACGGAGCGGATCTGCTACGGGCGCGACAAGGGGGGCCGCGAGGTCGACTTCGTGATCCCGCGCGGCCGCGACCGCGTGGACGCCATCGAGCGCAAGTGGAATCCGGCCCACTTCGACCCCACGGCGATGACGGTGTTCAGCCGCTACTACCCCAACGCAGGACTCGCCGCCTGGGGTCGGTAACGGGTGAGCCGCACGGGCTCGGTCCAGACGCGAGGGGCGGCCCCGTCCTCGGCCTGGACGTGCACGTTGACGAGCGCCGCCGAGGGCTCGGGGTGATCGGCGCGGAAGTGCGAGCCGCGGCTCTCCGCCCGCTCCAGCGCGCTCCGGGCGATGAGCCAGCCCACCTGCGCCTGGTGCCGGAGGTTCAGCCAGTCCTGCCAGGCGAGGTTGAAGGCGGCTCCGCCGGGGACGCCGGCGCGCTCGGCGCGGGCGGCGATGTCCTCGATGTCGGCGAGCGCCACCTGGAGCCCCGCTCCGGACCGGATCAGCCCCACGCGGTCCCACATGACGCTGCGGAGCCGCGACTGGAGCGTGTAGAGGCTCTCCTCCCCGCCCCGGCCGAGCGGTGCCGTGACCGAGGCACCCTGCTCCTCGACGGCCGCCGCGGAGAGCTCCGGCAGCGGCCGGCCGACCACCCACTCCGCCATGCGGTCTCCCGCGATCCCACCGAAGACCGTGGAGTCGGCCACGCCATTGCCGCCCAGGCGATTGGCCCCGTGGATGCCGCCCGCGTCCTCGCCGGCCGCGAAGAGCCCTTCCACCGGCGTGCGGCAGGCCGTGTCGATCACCAACCCGCCCATCGTGAAATGCGCCGTCGGCCCCACCTCCACGGGCTCACGGGCCAGGTCCCGGCCGAAGTCGCGGCAGCGCTTGACCATCCCGCGGAAGTTCCGCTCGACGACGTCCGCCCCGAGGTGCGAGACATCGATCCACACCCCACCGTTGGGCGTCCCCCGCCCCTGCGTCACCTCGGTGAAGGCGGCGCGCGCCACGAGGTCCCGGGTGGAGCGCTCCATCCGCTCCGGGTCGTAGCGCGCCATGAACCGCTCGCCCGGGCCGTTGAGGAGCCGCCCGCCGGCGCCCCGCAGACCTTCTTCCAGGAGCGCGCCGGTCATGAGCGAGTTCGGCACGATGAGGCCGGTCGGGTGGAACTGGATCATCTCCATGTCCTTGAGCGGCGCCCCCGCCCGTAGCGCCAGCGCCAGCCCGTCGGCAGCCTTGTCCGCCGAGCACGCGAAGACGCGGTACATGGTGGGCCCGCCGCCCATGGCCGAGAGCGTCGCGCGGCTCCGCACGGCAACGAAGTCGCCGCTCCGGATGCCGAGGAGCAGCGCGCCGCCCACCCGCCCCGCCTCGTCGCGCAGCAGCGCCACCCCCCGGTGCTCCTCCAGCACCCGGATCGAGGGCCGGACCCACACCTGCTCGGTCAGCCGGTTCATGATCTCGATGCCGGTGAGATCGCCCTTGTGGATGGTGCGGTCGTGGGTCTGGCCGGCAAAGGGCTTCTGGTGGAGGCGGCCGTCGGGGTGCCGGTCGAAGAAGCAACCGTAGCGCGCTTCCATCTCGAGGACGCGGCGCGGCGCCTCGGTGACGAGCGTCCAGACGAGCTCCTGGTCGTTGATCCAGCCGCCACCCTGGAGGGTGTCGAGGCAGTGCGCCTCCAGCGAGTCGGGCTCGGCGAGGACCGCGTTGTAGCCGCCCTGGACCATGCGCGTGCATCCGGCGCGGCCCAGGAGCCCCTTGACGGCGACGGTGACCGAGAGCCGGGGCGAGCGGTCGGCCGCGTGCAACGCGGCGCAGAGGCCGGCGCCGCCGGCGCCGAGCACGAGGATGTCGGTCTCGATGGTCTGGATCACGAAGCCCGCCGCGGTCGAGAGACGCGCGCCCGGGTCGAGCCCGCGCCCGACCGGCGCGGCACGACTATAGCGCCTGGCGGGGGCCGGCGCAATCCGCGGCGGGCGCCGGGGCACGGCGCTTCGATTGGTGCAGGCGGGCGAACCGGGTCCAGTCGGCCATGGGCCCCGCTTCGCTCATGCGCCAGTGCTTCACGCGGGACGGCTACGGAAGGTCGCGGAAGAGGCGCGTCGCCTCGGCCCGGAAGAAGGCCTTGACCTCGTCCCATGGCAGAACCTCCAGGACATCGGGCATGGCCTCGGCCTCCGCATCCTCGAAGTAGGTCAGGCTCCGGAGCAAGTGATACGGGTCCACCGTGCCGATCCGGCTCGGGAGTTCCAGAAGGCTCTATTGCGGCTCAGTGAGGATTTCTCGAAACACGCCTCGCCCGCCTCGGGGCCACCGTCGCGCAACGCCAGCCGCGCCTGCTCATCCTCGACCCGCTCATTCGCCTGCACCGTGCCGACGAGAACTCCGCCCCGGAGATGGCCGGCATCCTTGACGGCCTCCGGGCGCTCGCGCGTGCCACCGACTGCGCCGTCCTGCTCGTCCAGCCCTTTCGAGGGGCGCGGCATTGAATTGGAGGCAGATCGCTCAGGGATACGCGCTACCGCATCGTCGGAACGCTGGATTTGGTCAATGCCTTCTACCAGGGGACGCGGCTCGATGTGGGTCTTCACCTGGGCTCGGCCTGGTACATCCCGACATTCGTCGTCCCCGCCCTGTTCGTCACCCACTTCATGATCTTCGTCTTGCTCGT
>JACPCX010000204.1:0-2421 GCA_016184305.1 Candidatus Rokuibacteriota bacterium
CGTAGCTGATCCGGGCGAAGTGGTTGTCCCGCGGATCCGTGTAGCCGCAGCCGCAGTCGTCGCGTCCCGAGGCGAGCGACTCGTCGTAGTTGCCCTGGAGGCTCAGCACGGCCCCCGCCCGAAGCAGCGGAAACACGCGGTCGGGATGCGGCCCGAAGCCCCCCATGTCCCCCAGGCAGAACACGGCCTCCGCCTCGCGGCGGCGCGCATCCTCGATCGTCGCCTCGAGGGCCAGCGCGTTGCTGTAGACGCCGCCGAAGACGGCGATCCGCCGGTACGCGGCGACCGGGTGTCTCACGTTCACGATCGCCGCCGCGGGGCGGGACATCCGCGCTCGCTCAGGGTCATGCGTTCCGGCACGTCATGCCCGTCTCGAAGCAGGTCACGCAACCCGGGTGAAAGAGGGACACCGGCCGGAACGACTCCTCGAGGTCTCCTGCAACGCAACCCGGGTGAAAGAGGGACACCGGCCGGAACGACTCCTCGAGGTCTCCTGCAGACAGGCGCGCGCCCGGCAGTCCGGCCAGGATCGGGCACGCGTAGACGCCCCCGTCGGCCACCACCCGCGCCTCGGCGCACTGGAACTGCCCGCGGTCGAAGCCGTCGAGCATCTCCTCGCTGAGGAGATCACCGCCCCGGCCAGCCAGGCGACCGACGGGGAAGAGCGGCAGGATCTTCACGCGGGGCTTGTCAATCCCCAGATCGACGAGAAAGTCCCGCAGCCGCCCGTAGAGCCCCGGACCCACCTGCCCCTCGCCGCCCGGGTCCTCGGTCGCCGCGACGATGGGCAGCAGGCCATGGGCATGAAGGCGCCGGATGGTCAGGACCGCCCGGGCCCAGGCGCCCCGCCCTCGCACGCGGTCGTTCCGCTCGGGATCCACATCGTCCAGGCTCACGCGGATCTCGAGCGAGTATGGGGCGCCCCGCGCGAGGGAGGCCAGGGCCGCAACCGTGGCCTCCGAGATCGCCGCCCCGTTGGTGAGCACCGTGGTGGGCGCCGCCGCGAGCGCGACGCCGAGCAGCGGCAGGATCTCGCGGTGGAGGAACGGCTCGCCGCCGGTGAAGTAGATGTCCTTCACCCCCAGGGCCTCGCTCTCGCGGATCGCGTGGCGCACCCTCTCGGCGCAGAGCGGCTTCAGCCAGGGATCCCGCGGGCCGCTGGCATTGAGGCAGTGGACGCATTGCAGATTGCACCACGTCCCGGTGACCTGCACCCAGAGCGTGGAGAAACGCACGAAGGGGGCCGACGGGAACGGGGTCCCGCGCGCCTCGAGGACCGGCACCGTGCCTCTCATTCCGCCGGCTCATGCGCCAGGGCCCAGTGGTACGGCATCCACCTGGAGCAGGGCGGGACTCCGGCCGCGATGGCCGCCCGGACCGGGCCCTCGTCGAGATACCGCAGCAAGAACGGCGCGAGCCCGCCGGCGGCGTCGAAGTCAGCCCTGTACCATCGGAAGATCTTCGAGCACGCGATGAGGCCGGGCCCCTCGACCACGACGGCCTGGTTGGCGAAGTTGCGGGCGGCCAGGTCCAGCTGCTGCTCGATCGCCCCGGCGCGGTAGACCCCGACGGGTGGACAGGAGCGGGCGCCGCAGTTGAGCGCGAAGTGGATCCGGGGATCCATCGGATCCACACAGAGAGCCCGACGCGGATCCCGACGGCCGAAGGGGCGCAGGAGCCCGAACGGTCGCCGCCGGTTCCCCCTCAAGATGCCGTGCTCGATCTCGTCGAGGCTCAGCACGAACCCCCCGATCCTGTAGCTGACGCGCCGGAAGAAGCCGGGCACCTCCCCCACCTGCCGCCGGATGCCCAGCATCACGACACCATGAAGCACGAGGGCGTTATAGACATTGACCCAGAAGGCAAGTCGCGCGGAGCGCACCCCAAGAGACCGGAGATCCACGCGCTGGAGCCGCCGGGCGGACTCGACCGCGCGCGCCCACTCTGCCGAGGCGCGGAGGCGGGCGTAGTCCACCTTGCCGGCCGGCGTGGCCGCTGCCCCGATGGCGGCCAGCGTGTGGCGCTGGAACTCCTCGCCGGTCGCGTCCCCCGGAACCGATCCGGCGTCGACCGGGGAGACCGGAGACTCGTTGAGCACGAAACGCTCACGGAGCGGATTCATGGCGGGCGCCCGTCCTCAGCAACGCCTGCAGCAGCTCCCGCCCGGGCTGCTCCGCCCACGGGCGTGGGCCGACCGCTGTGCCCAGCAAGGTGCCGTCGCGACCGATGACGAATACCGAGGGCGTGCCTCTCACCCTGTAGGCCTGAGCGGCTCTTCCATCCGGATCGAGCAGAATGGGAGCGGTGTAGCTGCGCCCCTCCACGGCACGCTCCGCGACCGCGCGGCTCTCGGAGAGGTTCACGAGCAGCACCGTGAGCCCCTCGGGAGTGAGATCCCGGTGCAGCGCCTCCATCGAGGGC
>JACPCX010000205.1:0-2477 GCA_016184305.1 Candidatus Rokuibacteriota bacterium
CAAAATGCTGTTTGACGATGGAATAACAGATGGACAGCCCCAACCCTGTCCCTTGGCCCACCGGCCGCGTCGTGTAAAACGGATCGAAGACCTTGTCCATCTCTCCGGCAGGAATGCCGTGGCCCGTATCGGTGATCCGAACCTGCCCCTCGGCGCCCGCCCGTTCCACGCCAACGCGCAACACTCCCCCATCCGGCATGGCGTTCACGCCGTTCAAGAAGAGGTTCATGAATACCTGCTGAAGCATGCTGGGCACCCCGCTGACGTGCACGGGATCGGGGGGCAGTTCCACCACCATGTTGATCTGTTGGACCCTGGCCTGGTTGACCACCAGCGCGGCCGCGTCTCGGACCGCGGATACGAGGTCCACCGGCTCTACGTCGGTCCGGGCCCCCGGACGGGCAAACCGCAGGAGGTTCTCGATGATGACCGAGGCCCGCCGGATCCCCGCCTGGACCTGCGCCGCGCATTCCCTCCGAAACTCAGGGTCGTCGGGATCCTCTACGAGAAACTGGGCGGCCGACGAGCTGATGGCCAACGGGTTCCGGATCTCATGGGCGATCCCTCCGGCCAGGACCCCCAGCGCGGCCAGCTTCTGACTTTGAAGCAACTGCCGGCCCACGACCACGATCGCCACCACCCGGCCCAGGTCGTCCTTCATGGCGGATCCCACCCAGGCGACGGGCACGAGCGCCCCCGGCTTCGTGACCAGGTCCCATTCGGCCGTCCCGAACTCTCTCCCGCTCCTGGCCCGCGCGAACTCCTGTTTCACGAGGGCCCGCTGCGGCGCGGAGCATTGCTCGGAGAACGGGCAACCCCGGACCTCGTCGCGGGTATACCCGGACACCCTCTCGGCCGCCGCGTTCCAGGTCAGGATCCGTCCGTCGACGTCGGTGGAGAGGACGAGGTCGCTGGCGCTTTCCACGACGCTGGCCACGTGCCGCTCGGCCCGCCGGGCCTCTTCGCCCAGGCGCACCTGCTCGGTCACGTCCTCGAGCAGGAGCATCACGTGCTCGACGGTGCCCCGCCAGGCGAACGGAATGAGGCTGTAGTAGTAGATGCGCGTGGTCAATCCCGGTGCGCGGTAGGTCATCCGCTCGCCCCGCGTCGGCTCGCCGCGCTCGAAGGCGTTCCGAACACGCCGCGCGAGATCCATGTGGTCGAGGATCAGGGGAGGAAAGACCGCGTCGATCCGCTGACCGAGGGTGTCCGACTCGGCCCGCCGGGCTTTCTCCAGGAAGTTTCGGTTGACCGACACAACGTGCAACTGCGCGTCGATCAGGAGCACCGAGGAGGGAATGGCATCCAGCAACATCGCATAGAGCTTCTCGTACCGCTCGGCGTCGCCGACGCCATGCCCCATGGTCGCGCGGGATCCGCGACGATCAGCCACGTCCATCCCCCGGTCGCTCCGGCGCAGCGAAGTTGTAGGGGGGCCACGGGCCGCTCAGCAGGAGCCGCGCCGATTCCGTGCGGCTGATCCGCCTGAACGCCCGGCGGAACGACTCCACCGCTCCCCGCTTCACCAGAAAATAGAGGGCGACGTCAGGAGTGCGGGACGAGGGGCATTCCGCTCTGCATTTGACGAACAGTCCGGCAAAGGCCTCGCGGCATCGTTCGACCACCCTGCCTTCGTCGTGAGCGCGCCGGTCCTTCTCCGCATACACGGCCCTCCGCCCGGCGAGATACGCCGCCCCAGGGGGATGCCGGGGAGCTTCCGCAACCCGCACTCTGCCTTCCGCACGTTCCACGAGCACGCGCACTCCCATCTCCACGCAGCCGTCCAGCCCACCGAGGAGGGCGGCGTATTCCTCGCCGTGAAGGCGAAGCAGCTCGACCACCTGGGGCTCTTCCTCGAACAAGCACCCGTACCGCATCGGCAGGACCGCCCGCCCGGCGTGAAGGGCCTCGACCACCTTCGCATAGGACAGAACCCGCGCGATGTTCGGAGTGAGGTCAGGCGGCTCGATCCACGAGACGGCTGCCCCCAGGCCGCCCTCTTCGATCAGCCTGACGGGGGCGCCCCCGACTCCCGGAGGGAGTCCCGGCGGCGGATGACCGGAGCCGCGGTCTCGGGACTCAGAGCCCGTGAACGAATCGCGTCGTCGAGGGGCGCCACGGCTGCGCCGGGGCGCCCCGAGCGCGGGGGGGCTTGGGGGGCGCCCGGAGCCCCCCATGGAGTCAGAGAAGACGATCCCGTAGACAAGGCAGGTCATGCCACAGGCTCAGGTTCGAGGGACGGGCAGAAGCTGTACGGAGGCCAGGGTCCGGAGAGGTCGAGGACCAGCCCGTGTGGGGCGTGCTCGGCATTGATCCGCTGGATCCGCGCCCTGAAGTCGTCCACGCGGCTCCGCGGGACCAGGAAGGCCCAGTTCAGGATCCTGGCGCCCGCTTCGTCCGGCGCCCCGCCGGACACGACCTCCCGCTCCCGGAACTCCACCGCGTGCTCGAGCAATGCCCTCGCGATCCCGGCGCTC
>JACPCX010000084.1:0-13062 GCA_016184305.1 Candidatus Rokuibacteriota bacterium
GCCTTCTCGACCCGGTCACGGCGAGCCGTACCCGGAGACAGGATCTCCACGATCAGATCCGGGGCGCCCCGGACCCCCCGATCGGTGACGATCCCAGAGCGCGCCAAGGCGACGAACAGCAGGTCCGGCACGACCACGGAGGTCTCCTCGAGGATGACGTCGAACGGGGCGATGAAGACCTCGCCGAGTCCACGGGCAGTCACGAAGGGCTTGAGAGAGACAAGCAAGTTGGCGGCGAACCGCTGATGGGCGACACTCGGCGAGGGCGTCATGTAGAGCTCTCCGTCCAGGATCTCGTAGCGACGGCCGTCGTCCGGCAGCGCGCAGTAATCCTCGTAGGTGAGGACGATGCGCCCCGCCGGGGGGTGTTCTCGCGCGTCTGTGGGCATGGCTCCCTCGATGGGCCTCCCCCTAGTCCTGGGGGATGGTCATGATGATCTGGGTCTCGCCGGCTGTCCTGAAGATGTTGGTGAAGCGGACCACCGAGGCCACGAGGCTGGGCTGGTTGGCGTCGTCGGTCCTGAACGCGCCGACCCCGGTGATGCCCCCCTCGAAGCCCGAGTCGATGGACTGGAGGCGATACCCCGCCGGCCCCCTGAACACCACCGCGAGGAGCCCTTCCTTGACCAGGTTCTGCGGGACGATGAGCTCCTCGATCCCGTCGCCGTCCAGGTCCACGGCCAGCGGCATGGGCTCGATCTTGTAGAACTTGCTCCGGCCACCCCGTATGTCCTCGAGCACGTGCTCGACGGTGAGGTAGCCCCCGCCCACGGAGGTCGAGGATCGCCACAGGTCCTCCCCCTCCGAGGAGATCTGCAGGCGATTGAACTCGTCCACGTGCGCCAGCACGCGCGTGCCCTTGCCGGAGATGTTCGAGAACGCCGCGCCCATGGGCCTGAAGCCGGCGGGCACGCGGACTGGCTTCTCCACGACCACGCTGCCGTCCCTGATCACCACCTGGCTAGCCTGCCCGGCATTGAAGAAGCGCTCCGGGCTGTAGGCCTGGGACCAGAGAGTCTGCTTGACCCCCTCGCTCTTGCCGTCCACCGCGAAGAGGAAAGAGTCGATGCCCTCGACCAGGTACCTGGGCTTGGCGTCCTTGGCGGTGATGACGAAGGCGTTGACCCCGCTCTTGGGATGGAAGCGGTTGCCCACGACCTCGAACACCCCGTCGCCGTTCAGATCGGCGAGCTGGACCGAGATGACCCGGCCGGCCGCCCGGACCGAGAAGGTCCAGTCGGCCTCGAGCTTCTGGCCGACGATGCGGTACTGGTAGACACGCTCCCCGTCTGTCACCACCATGCGGGGGATCTTGTCCTTCGGGGCCACCGACACGTCGATGGCCAGGACGGGGAAGCCGAAGCGCGCGACCTCCCTGAGGGGAATCGTGGACTCGCCGGTGGAGTAGCTCCCGGCCTCGAGGTCGCCGCCGAGGAGCCTTGCGAGCAGAGAGCGCTGCTTGGCCTGAGGGCGGTTGCCGTCCCGCCCGGAGGAGGAGAACTGGGCGGCGGACGAGGCGGCACGGATGGAGGGCGGCACGAAGAACGCGGTGCTGATAGCGGGCTCGATCGCCGGCAGGGAGAAGAAGCGCACCTCCATGAAGGGCCGGTTCTGGACGCGCTTGAAATGGACGGCCAGGAGGTTGTCCATCTTGAAGCGCTGGGCCGCTTCCTTGACGCCCTTGCCCTGGAGGAAGTCCTCGGGCTTGATTCCTTCCTGGGCGAGGAACACATTGATCGGGTCCCCCATGGTGACCTGGAAGCGGCCGGACGCCGAGAGCCGCTCCACGAGCTCGTGAATGGCCGCCTCGACGAGCCCCTCCTTGACCCCACCGAGAAGGGGCAGCAGCACGAGCCTGATCTTCCCGGACGAGAGGCGGAACCGGTCCCCCGGCTTGACGTCGCTTCCCTGGGCGGCGGTGGCGAGGGAGAACGCCTCCTGGACTTCGGTCACCGTCACACGCCCGAGGGCCTGCTCCGCCCGCCCGAGCACCTGTCCGGTCCTGGGATGCTTGATCTCCCGCCCCTCGCGGAAGACGGTGAGCTCGAGGCCCGGCCGCAACCCATCCTTGCGCCCGACGTCCAGCGTGAGCGACTGGCCCCGGACCTCGAGGACTTCCCCCTCGACCTTGGGGAAAAGGTCCACCAGCTGGTTGACGAGCACCGTCAGCGGGACGGCGGGGCCTGGGGGTTCGCTCTGCTGCTGGGCGTGAGCGGGCGAGATCGTGAGAACGATCAGGAACGCCAGGATCACGCCGCAGACGCTCTGCCGGGACGCCACGAGGCTCAGTCCCTCTGGCCCGGACCTTCGAGATTGGATCGGTCGGCGCTGCGACGCCGATCCCACCCGATGACGGCCTTGAAGGTCGTGGGGCCCGGCGGGTTCTCTACGAGGATGTACACCCAGTCCCCGAAGGACGGGTTCTCGTTGATCCCGACCACGGCCGCGATCCGGTCAGCCAGCGCTGTGGTCTTGCTCAGATAGCGGTCCCAGAGCGTCCCCTTCTCCTCGTAGAAGCGGAGGAACTGGAGCGAGTAGGAGATGGCGACAGCGGGCCGCGGCCTGAAGGAGACCGTGTACGGGATGTGGTAGCGGAGGGGGCCCGTGCCCTTGAGCGCGACGTGGATCACCTCCTGGTCCCGGGTCGTGAGCGGGCCGACCACCCAGACGCTGCGCTCGCCTGGGCGGCCCTCCCAGGCCACTTCCTCCCAGCGCCTCCCGTCCTCGGCGGGCTTGACCTGTCCTCGGTTGGGGATCGCCCCGAAGGCCCGGGCCGAGCCGGCCGGCACCGGCTGGAAGGTCCGATCGTAGAGGAGGGCCCCCTTGGGGAGGACGGCGCCGTCGAGCGAGCGCTCGAGTCGATCCAGCGTCAGCTCCCCCTCGCCGCGGCCGATCTTGCCGTCGAGAAAGTGGGCGAAGCTCGTGTCGAAGAGATTCGCCACCTGGAGGCGGTACTCGGCCGCCTGGGCCGGCGCGTTGACGGCGAGGAGAAGGGCGATGGCTCCGAGGGCTTCGCGCACCACGCATTCGACTATAGCGCCCGGACGCGGGTCAGGCAACCAATCGGAGCCTCCGGGCCCTCCGGAGAAAAAAGCGGGGCATGGAGGAGACCCCATGCCCCGCCCGACTACCCTCTGCTGCTGAGACTAGAAGCTGAAGCGCACCCGAGCGGCGCCCGTGTAGACGTCCTTGGAGTCGCGCTTCGTCGCCACGCCATTGGCCACCTGGGTGGTGTCCAGCGCATCGCCCGCGAACAGGTAGGCGCCCACCAGGTCGAAGGTGAGGCCAGGGGCAAAGCGCCAGGTCAGGCCGAGATCGGCCTCGGTGCCGATATAGCTGGAATCCCCGCGGCAGCCAGCGCCCTGAGGCAGGGCCGCGCTGTTCGTCGTGCTGGCGTTGCAGTTGATCGCCGGGCTCACGCTATAGGTCCCCTTGAAGCCGAACTGCTGGCGCCCATAGCGGTCCAGGCCGATGCCCGTGCCCAGGGTCCGGAAGGCGCCGTTGAAGTAGTCGATGCCGAGGGCCAAGATATTGCCCCAGCCGTCGGCACCGTAGGAGGTGTCAGTGTTGATCGGCTGGTAGTAGTTGGTGTCAACGCTCAGCTGGTCCATGGGCCGGTTGCCCGAGGTGTACATGTAGCGCGCCTCGAGGAGCACCGGGCCCACGCGGTAGCCGGCCTTCAGGTCGAAGAGCCAGGCCGAGATGTCAGACTCCCTGATCAGATCGGTGGTCCCGGTCGCGAACGGGTTGTCCATCTCCCGGGTGCCGAACTGGTAGAAGAACGTCGGCTCGATGGAGATCGGGCCCGAGCGCCAGCGCGAGTCGATACCGATCGTGTGCCGCCACTCCTCGTGGGTGGCCACGCCGCCGGCGCCAACCGGCTTGGCGACGAAGGTCGGGGTGCCGCCCTGGAGGGGATTGCCCCCGACGCCCACGCGCGCGTTACCATGCGTTGCACCCTGGGCCCACAGGACAGCGTAGGTGGGCCGCAGGTCGAGGCCCTTGATGGGCGTCACCTCGAGGCTCGTGATGATGGCGAAGTCGTCACCGCGGACGAAGGCGGTTGCGCCGGTGCCGCCGGTGCTGCCGCCGGTGACCTCCTCCTCGATCTGGACGTACGTGAAATTGCTCTTCACGTTGGGCGCCCAGGTCGTCACGAGGTTCACCCCCGCGAAGTCGCCCGTGGCCAGGGTGGCCAGCTTGTAGGTCGTGGCGAAAGGCTGGGCGCCGATCCGCATCCGTGTCGGGAAGGGGATCAGCGGAACATCGTACTCGACGTACAGCCACTTGACCTCGATTACGCCGCGGGTGTCCGTGTTGAGGTCAAAGGCGCCGTTGGTGGCAGCACGCTGGGGGGTGCCGCCCGCACCGGCGACGCTGTCGGTGCCGCTGACTTGGCCCCAGGCCTCGTCGATCTCCAGCCGCAGGACACCGATGGCCGTCCCGACCTTGCCGTCGATCTCGAAGATGCCTCGGTTCCTCGTGTACCACTCTTTGTCGCCGACCCGCGTGAAGTTGGTCTCACGCAGGTTGTGGCTGGCCGAATTGACCGTGTCGATGAAGCCGGTGATCTTGAACGTCGGGGCCGGTGCGGCCGGTGCCTGGGCGTCGGCGCCCGGGGCAATCATCCCGACGAGGCCGATCACGGCGAGAGCAAGGACGAAAATCCTTCTCATTACCGCCTCCTCATCTGTGGTTTCACTGTCTGCTGTTCTGTCGATTTCCCGAAGTGAGTCGTACGCGCAACCACGGCGCTACAGGCGGGAGTGGGCGCTACGTCAAGGAAAAAGAGCCCGGGAGAGCCTCGGGTCCACCTTGACTGTGAGCAATGCTGACAGGGACTTAGCCACCATCCCCGAGGGCCTTGAGGACTTCCACGGCCGAGCGGCCGATGATGGAGCCCGGATCGAGGTCGCGGGCGGTCCTGAGCGAGCCCTTGGCCTCCTCCCGGCGGCCCGACTCCACGAGGACGACACCCAGCCAGTAATGCGCAGAGGCTCGCTTCGACTCCAGCTGGATGGCCAGGCGGAATGCCTCCTCGGCCTCCTTGAGCTTGCGCAGGTTCAGGTAGGCGTAGCCCATGTTGTGATAGGCCAGGTCGGGTGAGGCGTAGGTCGGCTGGACCAGAGCCTTGCGGTAGAGGGCGACGGCCTCCTCGAACCTGCCCTGCTCGGCATGCGCGAGGCCCAGGTTGTGCTGGGCTTCGGCATAGGTCGGATCCAGCGCCAGGGCCTTCTCGAACTGCTCCTGCGCCTCCGCCTTCCGGCCCAGGTCCAGGTTCACGACGCCGAGCGCATTCCGGTAAAGGGGGTTGTCAGGGTCCAGCGAGACGGCCTCCTGGAGCGAGGTGAGGCCCAGGGTCACCCGCTTCTCGCCGAGGCCCTTGATCCCCTGCTCGTAGGCCGCTCGGGCCTGGAGGCGGCGCACCTGCTGGTCCTCGGCCGAGCGACACCCTCCGGCGAGGACGAGGAGAGCCAGCACCACGGTGAGCCATGTCGCCGGAGGCCGTCGGCTTGACAGGCAGAATTTTCCCCTGTATCCGTTGAATGCGTGCCTACCTACGAATACGAGTGTCAGGGTTGCTCCAGGGTCTTCGAGGTGCGACAGCGGATTTCCGAGCCGGCGCTGACGACCTGTGACGAGTGTGGTGGTCCCGTTCGCCGCCTCATCGGAGCAGCCACGTTCATCCTGAAGGGCAAGGGGTGGTACGTCACCGACTACCCCTCCGAAGCACGGAAGAACGCGATGAAATCCGAGTCATCGTCGACACCCACCTCCGGAACCGACGGACAGTCTAGCACGGCGGGAAAGACCGACTCTCCTTCTTCGGCGGCCTCGGCACCGGTAACTGGCTCCTCGTCGGGGACCACCAGCACGGGCAAGGACAGCACCAGCAAGGCCTAGCAGGCCGCTGAAAAAGGCCCATCTGCTTCGTTGGCTCGGTCGCTCCTCGCTCAACGTACAGCGAGTACGCCTCGCTCGTCGCATCCCTCGCCACCTTGCATCTGGACCTTTTTGAGCGGCCTGCGGAGTTTTTCAGCAGCCTGCTAGGACACCCTCGCCCGGACCGGGGTGCCCCGCCGGGCGCCGAGGATGGCCCGGGCGCTCCCTTCCCGGACGAAGATCTCGAGACGGCCCTGCGACCCGATGATGGGCGCCGGCACCCCCGGCTCGCCCCCGGAGTAGAAGGCCTTGAGGGGCCCGAGTCGCCTGTCCCCCACCTCGACCTCGACCGTCGCCCCCCCGGCCAGCCGCGCCATCCCCTCGGCCATGAGCGAGGTGATGAGGTTACCGAAGCGATCCTCCGCGATCACCTCCCCCACGAGCGCCCCTCCCTCCTCCCGGGCCGCCGGAAGATCGAGGCGCACGGGGTCGAGCACCGGAGAGCCGAAGTGCTCGAGGCGCACTCCCCGCGCGAGATGGGCCGCGGCGGGGGCAAATACATCCCGCCCGTGAAAGGTCTGGCTCACGTGTGGCCGCCGGTAATGCTCGGCCGTCAGGCTCACCGCGGTCCACCCGGTCGTCTTGAAGGCGAAACTCAGGAGACCATTGTCGGGACCGACGAAGCACTGTCCTGCGGATTGGACCGCCAGCGCCCTCCGGGCGCTCCCCACCCCGGGATCCACGACAGCCAGGTGGACAGTCCCCACGGGAAAGAAGGGAACCGACGACTCGAGGGCGAGCTGGGCGCCGAGAATGTCCTGCGGGTCGATGTCGTGGGTGAGGTCGACCAGGTGCGCCTCGGGGCAGATGCCGAGGATCACCCCCTTCATCACCCCGACGAAGGGATCGCGCAGCCCGAAGTCCGTGGTGAGCGTGACGATCGGCGGCACCGCCCGCCCCCCCCGGTCAGCGGTCGCGGCCGACCACGAAGTCAGCGATGAGCGCCAGGGTTTCCTTGTCCTCGCAGTCCTCGAACGGGCCGAGGTCCTCCTTGGCCGTCTGGGCGTAGGCCTGGGCCCGCTGAAGCGCGTAGTCCACGCCCTCGTACTTGACCACGACCCGCCGGATCTCCTCGACCTCGGCCGGCGACGGACCCCGGCTCGTGAGCACCACCTGGATCCGCTGGCGCTCGGCCGGCGCCGCCCGCTCCAGCGCAGCGATGAGCGGCAGCGTGCGCTTGCCCTCCTTGAGGTCGGCACCGATGGCCTTGCCCAGCCGCGCTTCGTCGGCGACGAAGTCGAGCGAGTCGTCGGCAAGCTGGAACGCGATGCCGATGTCCAGCCCGTAGCGCGTCAGCGCCTCGAGCCGCGCCCCATCGGCCCGAGCCAGCAGGGCGCCGATGCGGCAGCACGCCGAGATGAACGAGGCCGTCTTCTGGGTGATGATCCGGAGATAGTCGGCCTCGGTGGTGGTGCCGGTGCGCTTCCGCTCGAGCTGGAACACCTCCGCCTCGGTCATGGAAACCGTGGCATGGGCCAGGGTGTCGAGCACGGCGGGGTCGCCGTCCCTGACCATCAGCGCGAAGGACTTGGAGTAGAGATGGTCGCCCACAAGGACGGAAGCGTCGTCGCCCCAGCGCGCATTGGCCGAGGGCCGGCCCCGCCTCAGCGGCGCCTGGTCCACCACGTCGTCGTGGATGAGGGTGGCCGTGTGGAGCAGCTCGACCACGCAGCCGAGATGGACGGCCCGGGGCCCGCTATAGCCCGCCAGGCGCCCCGCCATGAGCAGGAGAATGGGGCGGAGACGCTTGCCACCGGCTCCGGCGATGAACCCGCCCATCTCACGAATCAGCTCGACCGGCGAGTCGAGCTCCCGGGCGATCTCCGTCTCGATGGCGGCGAGCTCGGAGCCGATGAGGAGTCCCACGCGCTCCTTGAGGAGCGTCTCGAGCGAGGTGGGCGAGGTGAGCGGCGCGCGCGGCGCGGGAACGGTCAACGGACGACGACCCGGTCCTTGATCTTGATCTCCGCGCCCTGCGACGGCCCCTGCACCTCGATCACGGAGAACTTCTCCCGAACCTCGGTGACCCGCCCCGTCGCCACCTCCTCGTCCAGCTCGCCGAGCAGCTCCCCCGTGATGGGGTGGACGATGGGGATCTTGTCCCGGCGCAGGCTCACGATGGCGCCCGGGCGGACCCCGTCGCGGGCGGTGAGATCGATGACGACGCGGTTGGTGTCCACGAAGACGACAAAGCCCCGTTGCGGTGTCGGGGCAGGCGCCGCCGGCGCGCTCGCGCCCCGGGTTGCGGGTGCCGACGGTGGTGCCGGCTCACGGGCCTGAGTCGGCTGGCGCTGCGGGTCCTCCGCCTGGTACGGCATCTTCTGGCGCGGGCTGATGCGTCCGCCGCCCGGCGGCGAGCCGTACTTCGCGACGACCTCGGGCGTCGCCAGGAGCGAGGACTTGCCGAACACCAGCGACTTGAGCGTGGTGGGAAGCTTGTCCTCCTCCACCCAGATGTACTCGGGCTCACTCGCGACATCCCCGAAGCGAGGGTTCTTGATCAGCAGCCACCTGGACTCCGCGCTCCTGATCTGCACGCTGGGATCGTTCTGCGCCGGCAGTCCCAGCACCTCCCGCGCGGTTCCGCAGCCGGACAGGAGGACGCCCGCAACGAGCGGGATGAGGCAGAGACGTGCGGTCGTTCCGAGGCTCATCACCGGATCAGCATAGCAGATCGGCGCTTGCTAATCCTCCGGCCGGGGCTCCCATGGGAAACGCTGGTCCGTGGCCGCGTCGGCCCGCGTGAGGACCATCCGGCGGGAGAAGAGCGGCGTCCCCGTCACCGCCGAGATCCAGGTGACGTCCAGGTAGGTGGCCCCGCGCCGATCGAGCAGCACCGGGACGAGCCAGCCGGCCACCTCCAGCGTCTTCCCCAGCGCCACGGCCTTCTCGGGCCGGACCAGCAATTCCTCCACGCGGTTGCGGTGGCTCAGGAAGAGCTCCTGGACCGCGGAGGGGTCCACGGCCTGGAAGCGCTTGGTCTGCTCCAGGCCCAGCGCGAGCATGAACGGGACGCGCCGCAGATCGGCCCGGAGCTTCGTGAGATCCACGGGCGGGACCACCGCGACCTTGATCCGGCCCCGCGTGATGCGAACACCGTCTTCCGCTCGGACCGCGGGGGCGTTCGGCACGGGGATGAAGGCCGCCTCAGAGAAGCGCGGGAGGACGCGCTGCACCTGGGCGTAGCCGAGGATCTCCTCGAAGCGCCCCAGGGGCTTGTGCGTCATCGGGTGGCGAAAGACCTCCCCCTTGCGGAAGACCGTGAGCTCCTGTCCCGTCTGCGCTCCCTCCTTCTGGGTGAGGTCGAGGTAGAGGCGGTCACCGTCCACGCTGACCACGAGGCCCTCGATGGGCGGAAAGGCGGCCACCACCTCCTGGAGCAGGAGCCCGAACGTGGCGCCCACCTGGTCTGCGAGGCCCGCCTGGGCGGGCGCGGCCCCCATGAGCAGCGCGATCGCCAGGGACAGGCGCGCCAGCCACGGAGTCGTGCGCACCACTAGAAGACCACCGAGGGCTGATGGACCCCGAACACCCCGCGCAGCGTCGCGCAGATCTCGCCGAGGGTCACGGACGCCTTCACCGCGCCCAGGACGAGCGGCAGGAGATTGTCCCGGCCGCGCGCCGCCCGGTCGATCGCCTCGAGCGCCCGCTCGGCGCGGGCCCGGTCGCGTGTCCGGCGGAGCCGATCGAGCCGCTCGGCCATGGCGGCGGCCACCTCCGGGTTCACCTGGAACAGGTGGCCCGGAGGCGGCTCGTCGATGACGAAGTCGTTGACGCCCACCACGACCCGGGCCTTGCTCTCGATCTCTTGCTGGTAGCGGTAGGCGGATTCCTGGATCTCCCGCTGCATGAACGGAATGGCATTGACCGATCCGCCCAGGCCGTCGATCTTCGCGATATAGGCCTCGGCCTCCTCCTCGACCTGCCGGGTCAGCCGCTCGATGGCGTACGAGCCGCCCAGCGGATCCACGGTGTCGGCCACGCCGGACTCGTGGGCGAGGATCTGCTGGGTGCGAAGCGCGATCCGCACGGCCTGCTCGGTGGGAAGCGCAAGGGCCTCGTCCATGGAGTTGGTGTGGAGCGACTGGCAGCCTCCGAGGACCGCCGCCAGGGCCTGCAGCGTCACCCGGACGATATTGTTCTCCGGCTGCTGCGCGGTCAGCATGCTGCCCGCCGTCTGGACGTGGAAGCGGAGCGTGAGCGATCGCGGATCGCGGGCGCCGAAGCGGTCGTGCATGATGCGGGCCCACAGCCGCCGGGCGGCGCGGTACTTCGCCACCTCCTCGAGGAGGAGGTTGTGGGCGTTGAAGAAGAAGGAGAGCTGTGGCGCGAACTCGTCGACCCGGAGCCCGGCCTCGAGCGCGGCCGTCACGTAGGCGATGCCGTTGGCGAGGGTGAAGGCGACTTCCTGGGCCGCCGTGGACCCGGCTTCGCGCATGTGGTAGCCGGAGATGGAGATGCTGTTCCACCGCGGCACCCGATCCTTGCAGAACGCGAAGGTGTCGGTGATGAGCCGCATGGAGGGCGCAGGCGGGAAGATGTAGGTGCCCCGGGCGACGTACTCCTTCAGGATGTCGTTCTGCACCGTGCCCGACAGCCGCTCGGCCCCGACCCCCTGGCGCTCGCCCACCGCGATGTAGAGGCACAGGAGAATCGCGGCCGTGGCGTTGATCGTCATGGAAGTGGACACGCGGTCGAGGGGGATCCCGTCGAAGAGGTCCAGCATGTCCTCGAGACTCGAGATGGCGACCCCGACCTTGCCCGCCTCGCTGCGCGCCACGTCGTGATCGGCGTCGTACCCCATCTGGGTCGGCAGGTCGAAGGCCACGCTGAGCCCCGTCTGGCCCTGGTCGCGCAGATACCGGTAGCGGTGGTTCGTCTCGGCGGCCGACCCGAACCCGGCATACTGCCGCATGGTCCAGAAGCGTCCGCGATACATGGTGGGCTGCACCCCGCGCGTGTACGGGAACTCCCCCGGGAAGCCCAGGTCGCCCAGGTAGTCGAGGTCGGGGGTGTCCGCCGGCGTGTGGACGGGCGGCAGCGGCGCCCCGCTCGATGTGGCGAAGAGGCCGGGACGCTGAGGCGACCTCTCGCGCGCCGGCGTCAGCGCGCGGGCCTCCCAGACCCGCCGCGCCTCCTCGATGCGCCGCCGCGCCTCCGGAGTCATGTCGGGCGGGGTCAAAGCGGGATGTTCCCGTGCTTCTTCGGCGGGTTCTGGTCCCGCTTGGTGTGCAGCACATCCAGCGCCTGGATCAGCTTGCGCCGGGTGTCCTTCGGCTCGATCACCTCGTCCACGTAGCCTCGCTCGGCGGCCACGTACGGGTTGGCGAATCTTTCCCGGTACTCGCGGGTCTTCTCCTCCTTGAGCGCGGCCGGATCCTTGGCGGCATCCATCTCGCGCCTGTAGAGGATATTCACCGCGCCATCCGGGCCCATGACGGCGATCTCGGCCGTGGGATAGGCGAAGTTGGCGTCGCCCCGGATGTGCTTGGAGGACATGACGTCGTACGCGCCGCCGTAGGCCTTGCGCGTGATCACCGTCAGCTTGGGCACCGTGGCCTCGCAGTAGGCGTAGAGCAGCTTGGCGCCGTGCTTGATGATGCCGCCGTATTCCTGCGCCGTTCCGGGGAGGAAGCCCGGCACGTCCACGAACGTGACGATCGGGATGTTGAAGCAGTCGCAGAAGCGGACGAAGCGGGCGGCCTTGAGCGAGGCGCTGATGTCGAGGCACCCCGCCAGATGCGCCGGCTGATTGGCGACAACGCCCACGGGACGGCCGTCGAGCCGCCCGAAGCCGATGACGATGTTCGGCGCGTAGTCGGCCTGGACCTCGAAGAAGTAGCGGTCGTCGAGCACGGCTCCCACGATGTCCTTGATGTCGTAGGGCTTGTTCGGCTGCTCCGGCACGGCCGCCTGGAGCTCTTCATCGATCCGGTCGGGGGGATCCAGCGCCTGTCTGACGGGCGGATCCTCCAGGTTGTTCTGCGGGAGAAATGTCATCAGCTCGCGGATGAGCGCGAGGCACTCCTCCTCGCTCTCGGCGGCGAAGTGAGCCACCCCTGACGTGCCCCCATGAGTCGAGGCCCCGCCCAGCTCCTCGAACGACACCTCCTCGTGAGTCACCGCCTTGATCACGTCGGGGCCGGTGACGAACATGTACGAGGAGTGCTTCACCATGAA
The DNA here is from genome assembly GCA_016184305.1 of Candidatus Rokuibacteriota bacterium. Taxonomy (GTDB): domain Bacteria; phylum Methylomirabilota; class Methylomirabilia; order Rokubacteriales; family CSP1-6; genus UBA12499. The sequence continues at coordinate 12,124 of JACPCX010000084.1, forward strand.
CACGAAGTCGGTGATGGCCGGCGAGTAGACCGCCCCGCCGGCGCACGGCCCCATGATCGCCGAGATCTGGGGAATGACGCCCGAGGCCAGCGTATTGCGGAGGAAGATGTCGGCGTACCCCGCGAGCGAGACCACGCCCTCCTGGATCCTCGCCCCTCCGGAATCGTTGAGGCCGATGACGGGCACGCCGGTCTTCATGGCCAGGTCCATGATCTTGCAGATCTTGCGGGCGTAGGCCTCGGAGAGCGAGCCGCCGAAGACGGTGAAGTCCTGGGCGAAGACGTAGACGGGACGGCCGTGGATGCGTCCCGAGCCGACCACCACGCCGTCGCCGGGGAAGCGCTGCGCGTCCATCCCGAAGTCCCGGCTCTGGTGGACCACCAGCTTGTCCATCTCGGCGAAGGAGCCCTTGTCGAGCAGAAGCTCGAGCCGCTCGCGCGCCGTCTTCTTGCCTGCGCGGTGCTGGCGGTCGATGCGCTCGCGGCCGCCGGCGAGATCGGCCAGCTGGTTCCGACGCCGCAGTTCGTCGAAGCGGTCCTCGAGGGGCATGGACAGCCGGCTCCTTCCTTATGACACCGGGCGGGTATAGTCGGCTCCTGCAGTATAGGGATCCGCGACGTGGAAAGTCAATGAATGCAGGGCATTTCCCTTTCACCGTGTTGACTTGCGCAACACCCCTCTGCCATACTCAAACCGCCGTGAGTCCCCTCGCCCAGATCATCGTCGGGATTTGCGTCGTGGCCGTCGCCGCGGCGCTGGTGTCCGCGCTCCTGACGCTCAAGAAGACCGCCACGCGGGCGGAGACCGTGCTCCATCTGCTGGAGCGGGAGATCCGGCCCCTGGCGAGCCAGATCGGGGCTCTCGCCGAGGAGCTGCGCGGCCTGTCCCGGCAGGCGACCCGAGAGCTCGAGCGGATCAGCGTCGTGACCCGCCGCGCCG
>JACPCX010000085.1:0-11438 GCA_016184305.1 Candidatus Rokuibacteriota bacterium
TCCGGTCCGTGTCCACCACCTGCCAGTCATAGTCGTTGACCGTGTCCTGCCCGCTCCCCCGGCCGAAGAGATACGTGTCGTTCCCGAACCCCCCGTCCAGCGTGTCGTCGCCCGGGCCCCCGTCCAGCGTGTCGTCGCCCGCGCCGCTCCAGAGCCGATCGTCGCCGGCGCCCCCGCGCAGCACATCCTCACCACCGTCGCCGTAGAGGAGGTCGTTCCCCGCTCCGCCGTCGAGCCGATCGTTCCCGCTGCCACCGCTCACCTCGTCGTCATCGGCCCCACCGGCGATGAGGTCATCACCGTCCCCGCCCGTAAGCACATCCGCTCCTGCGTCACCATAAAGCACGTCGTTGCCCGAATCGCCCGAGAGGCTGTCCGCCCCGTCGCCCCCGCGGAGGGCGTCGGCGTCGATGCTCCCGGCGAGGGTGTCCCCCGCCGCGCCGCCTTCCGTGACGAGGCGGCCGGCGGAGTCCATGGCCCAGCCGAGCTCGGCGTCCCGCGTGACGAAGCGGTCGCGGAACTCCCAGTAGCCCGTCATCTCCTCGGCCCCGAGCCCGCGCAGCGTGCGCGCGAAGTCGGCGAGCGCCGCGCCGGCGGCCGCGGGGTCGGACACGAACCGCTCGTCGAGCGCGGCCGCGACGCCGCTCAGGTCGGCGCGGTTGGTCTGGGCCGCGTCGTCCCAGGCGTAGGTGATGCGCGAGTAGAGGTCCCGCGCGTGCGTTTGCATCATCAGCTCGGCGGACACCATTTCCCTCAGGTCCCGGTACGCCTCGACGAGCATGACAGCCGCGCCTGGCGTCGGATTGGGGCCGCCGACCCCGACATAGGGCTGCCCCGTGAACTGCTCGAGCGCCGCGATCCGGCGCGCATCCATGAGCCCGCCGCGGCTCGACGGGTCGATCCCGGCGCTGCCCGCCCAGGTGAAGAGGATCTGCTCGAGCGTGGCATCCCGCGCGGCCGGGTCCGTCTGGGCGACGAACTGAGTCACGAAGCCCTCGAGCGCGCCGCTCGCATCACGCGCCATGGCCTGGCGCAGGTCGCGCACCGTGCCGTAGCCGCTGGCATCGGGCAATGCCGCGATGTGGTTTGGCACCGCCACCCACTCGGTGGCCAGCGTCCGGGCGCGGTCAGCCTGGAACCAGACATCCGCCGCCGCCCCCTGGCTGCCGTCGGCTCGGGTGAAGGTGCCGATCTGGCGGTGGGCATTGCCCTGGGCGTCCACCAGCGTGGAGTCCGTGGGGCTCGTGGCGATGGACCGGACGCCTGCCTCCGCGAACGTCTGGAGCTCCGCCGGCGCGCTCACCCCGTCGCCGTCCGCGTCACGCCAGATGCGCAGCGCCGCGAACGCGGCATCGCGCGCATCGAGCACGCCATCGCCGTCGGCGTCGAGCACGGCCAGCGCCGCGAAGCCGTCGGGCGCCTCGCTCCCGTCGGCGAGCCGCGTGTGGTTGCCGAACAGCTCGCGGCCCGAGTCGATGCTGCCGCTGCCGTCGCGATCCCACACGACGAGCCCGTCGTCCTTCCCGACCCAGCCCGTGCGCTCGGCGAAGCCGTCACCGTCGTGATCGAAGTATGGCCCCGCCGCCACGGCCGTCGTCTCCACGCCGTCGCCATCGAGATCGAGAATCACCGGGCTGGGCACGGGCAGGGTCGCCGCCGTCTTGACCTTGGCGCTGACCGCTCCGATCGAGTGGGCGGTCCAGAAATAAATGGCGGTGATCGCCAGGGCGGCACCCGCCGCCCCGTCCGGGTCGCCCGGCGCCGGAACGGGCGCCAGGGAGAACGGGAAATTGGAGGACGGGAGAGTCACGCGGGTTCCGACGGCGGGGCCGCTGTTCCCGATGATGTCCGAGGAGTCCACGACATCGGTGATGGGATACGACCCTTCGGGATCGAGCCCCAGCGCGGGCAGCACCCGCTTCACGGGGACCGCGTTGAACGTCACCGCGGGCTTCCCGTTCAGCGCAGATAGCAGCTGCGCGAGCGAGCCGCCCAGCGAGTGGCCGCCGAAGGAGATGCTCTCCGGTGGAATGCCCATCTTGAGCGCGTGGTCGAGCAGACTTTGGGCATCTTCCAGCTGGTCCCATGGCACTCGGCCGTCCAACAAGGCCTGGCCGGCCCGGCGGTCACCGCCATCGATGAGCGACGCCCCCCTCGAGATCAGCGCGACCTCGCCAGTCACCTGGTTCTGGAACACCGCGCCGTAGTAGCCGCTCTTGGCGGAGAGCTCCAGGGCGGAGCCATCGGCCTTGAACAGTGGAGTCCATCCAGAGGGAAGCTGCAGTCTGGAAGCTCCACCGTAGACGTAGGCGCTGAGCACTGCGTAGTCCTCGACCGTTGCCATGGCTCACCTCCGGGGTGTCTGGGTTGAGGGACGTCAGGGGGTGCTGCGCAGCGACGACAGGTCCCACAGTCGAACGAAATCGCCACCTGCCGAGGCGAGGTAGCGCCCATCGGGGCGGAATGCAACAACACTCACGAAGTCGGCCTCGTCCCCGAGCCTCTGGACGATCTGCCCCGTGCCGACGGCCCAGATAAGAGCCGCCCGGCTTGGCCCAGCCGAGGCGAGCCAGCGCCCGTCCGGACTGAACGCAAATCGTCTCACGTCGCCAGTCGGCGCACCGAGCACCCGGCGAGGCTGCCCGGACACCGCATCCCAGATGGTGATTCTCGGGGTGCCGCGATCCGAGGAGGCCAGCACCTTTCCGTCAGGGCTGTAGGCGAGGACCTGCTGGAGATGATCGTCGGCCGTCATCCCCCGTACCAGCGCACCCGTCCGGGACTCGTAGACCTGGATGCGATCCTGCCCTCGCGCCCCCGCGGTGACGATATACCGGCCGTCGGGTGAGTAGACCACGGGCTTCCCTGCCGGTATCGGCGACTGGATCGTGATCACGCCCGCGCCGGTCATCGCGTCGTGCACGACGATCGCGCCGTTCCTGTAGCTCGCGGCCACGTGCCCGCTATCGGGGCTCCAGGCGAGGGCTGCCACATCGTTGTCTGCCGATACCGGAGGAAAGGGAGCAGGAATGTTCCGGACCAGCGCGCCGGTGCGCGCGTCCCAGAGATTGATGGACACGCGCTCCTTGGGCATGATCCTGACGAAGTTCCGTCCCGCCGCGAGGTACTTGCCGTCAGGGCTCCAGGCGACCGCGGTGACGCCTCCGGCCTCGGCGTTGAGGTTCATCGCGCGCGCGCCGCTCCGCACGTCCCACACGATGACCGCCCGGTGGAGGCCGCCGCCGCCCGCGATGCGCGTGCCGTCCGGGCTCCAGGCGATCGTCCCGATCTCGCCGTCGTGGCTCAGCACCTTCACCAGGTGCGGCGCGGCAGGCTGGGCCTCGGCCGCCGGGCGCCACGCGAAGGAGGGCAGCGCGCCGGCGTCGAGCATGCCGCCCGCCCACAGCAGCACCGCCACCATCACCATGGCCAGCGCCGCCTCGGCGCCGTGCCTCCACCCGACCTGCGCTCTCGCAATCATCGCCATGCTCCTCGCGTGAGGGGTCGTCTCGTCGCTCACGCGGCATGCTACGAACGCGCGCGCCGCACCGTCAATGTCCAATGAACAATACAGGAGGAGAAGTGGCGAGAAGTCAGCGAGAGCGACCTTGCGGCTCGCGGCAGAACGTCGCGCGAGGCGCAACCAGGATCCCCCCTGGCGGGAAGGGGTGGGCCGGGGGGACGGTGACCACCCTATCCCCGGCACCTCATCGGCGTGACCTCGCCCGGCTGGCTCCGGTCGGAGCCCTGCGCAGCCGGAGGCGACGCAGGCACGGGAGCAGATGACCGGGATCGGGGGCGTTCGCCGTGCTAGCCTCTGCCCATCGGGCTGCCAAAGGTGAACTTTCTCCGGATCACTGACGCACCTGTGCCTGACCGCCGACCGATGCGCGGCCTCCGACCCCTCGGCCTCGTCGCCCTGCTCCTGTTCGCCGCCGCGGCCTTCACGCCCCTCGCCAACCACCTCAATGCCTGGATGGCCGGCGTGGCCAGGCTGGAACCCGCGGACGCCATCGTCGTCCTGGGCCGCGGTGGCGCCGACACCGATGGCGTCCTGGCCAACCGATCGCTCCGGCGGGTGCTCCACGGAATCGGCCTGTACCGACACGCCCTCGCTCCGTGGCTGGTGCTCTCCGGCTCGGCCGAGGAAATCCAGGCGCGGACGACCCTGGCGCAGGGGCTCGGGGTCCCCGCCACAGCAATCCTGGGCGCAGGTCCGGCGCACACCACCAGGGAAGAGGCGGACCAGCTCCGCAGGCTCCTGCTCCCGCGCGGCAGTCGGCGCATCCTCCTCGTTGCCGATCCCATCGACATCCCGCGGGCGCGGGCCGCGATGGAACGGGTGGGCTTCGACGTGCTGCCGGCCCCCACAGCAGCGACCGGCCCCTCGCAGCCCGAAGCGCGGCTCGGCCTCCTGCGCGACATCGTCATCGAGCTGGCTGGCTTGAGCTACTACCGCCTCACGGGCACCCCCTGAAGCCAAGCCGTGCGCTCCCTCACCCTCGTCATCATCGTCTGTCTGACCTCGCTGGCGGCCTACCTCGCGGGGACGCGGTTCGCCGGCCTGCGCCGAACCCATGTGCGGGAGGCGGCCATCGAGGCCCTGGACTACCTCGGGCTCGCCGTGGCCTTCCTGCTGGGCAATCTCGCCGTGGGGATCGCTCTGATTCTGGGCCTACGCACCCTCACCGGCCGGTTCGTCTCGGTCTATCTCGTCAACGACGCCGCCCTCGCAATCCTCTCTCTTCTTCAGGCGTTCATCTTTCATCGCTGGCGAGGGCGATCGAGCTGACGCGTTGCCGCCCGGCTGCCGTCGCGGCCGGATGGCCCGTCAAGCGGGTCGCTGGCAGGACAGGGGACCGGCTGCGCCGCCGCATGAGCGCGCGCGCCGGCTCAGACGATCTTCTCGTAGACTCCGGGCGGGATCAGCCGGTAGACGTGGATGGGCTCGGAGACGTTCTTGAAGCGCTTCTCGCCGAGGCTCTCGAGGACGAAGTGGGCGCGGATGCGCTCGGCGGTGGTGGGCCCCACGATGATCTCGCCGCCGGTGGCAGAGCCCGCGAACCGCGCGGCCACGTTGGTGACGGGACCCGAGGCGGTGAAGGTCCACCGCTGAGCCCCCGCGCCGCTGAGCTTCGTCGCGCCCACGAGCGCCTCGCCGGTGTTGATCCCCATGTGCAGCTCGATGGGCTGGAGCCTGCCGCGCTGCTCCTCGTTGAGCGCGCCCGTGCGCTGGCGGATGGCGAAAGCGGCGCGCGTGGCATTGAGCGCGTGGTCCCACACCGGTCCCCCGCGCTCGCCCTGGGGCGCGCGCTGGAAGATCACCATGAGCCCGTCGCCCGCCGTCTCGTTCACGTCGCCGTGGTGGGCGCGGATGATCTCGAGGAAGGAGGAGAAGTAGGTCTGCACCAGCTCATTGAGCTGGCGGAGGTCGATCTGCTCGGAGAGCTTCGTGTACCCGGCGATGTCGAGGAAGAGCACCGAGACCTCTTCCGTCCGTTTCTCGAGCTCCGTGGCGTTGGGATCGCGCTCGAGCAGCGCCTTGACCGCGTCGGGCACGAACTTGGACAGCTCCCCCTTGAGCTGCTCCAGGAGCTCCACCTGGCGGCGGGAGGCCTGGAGGCTCTCGAGCGTCGCGGCCAGTTCCGTGTTACGCGCGGCCACCTCGTCGCGCGCCCGGGCGAGGTGCCCGGTCATCTCGTTGAGCGCGCCCCCGAGCACGCCGATCTCGTCACCTGAGCGGATCGGGACGCGCGCCTCGAAGTCGCCCGAGCCGATGCGGCGCGCGACGGCGGCGACCGCCTGGATGGGCTTGACCACCACCTGCCGCATGACCACCGCCAGGACGCCCCCGGCGGCGACGATCGTCAGCAGCGCGATCAGGATCTGCCGGTTGCGCTGGGCGCGCACCGCGGCGAACACCGGCTCCATGGTGGTGACCACGCGCACCACGGCCCGCACCTTGTGGTCGCTGCCATGGCACCCCTGGCACTTCTCCTGATTGATCACGGGGCGGTGCAGGGTGAACAGCGGCACGCCGTCCTGGTACTCCATGCTCTCCTGGGTCTCGAGCGTCCGGAGCGCCTGCTGGAAGTGCGGCCCCGTCAGGGTCTTCCCGGGCTCGCGCCGCATCCGCTTGATGTTCTCGAGCACCTCCTTCGGCAGCCCCGCGTTGTGCTCGACCTCCTCGAGCGTGACGAGGTCGGTGAAGGCCTCGACGCCGTTCCGGCGGTAGATGTCGAACCCCTCCACCGGCGAGGAGCCACGCAGCTCGGTGATCATGGCGCGGGTGACGTCGGGGCGCTCCTGGAGCATGGCGGCCTCGACGCTCGCGATGAGGGCGGAGGTCAGCCGGCGCGCGGCCGCCTTGCTCTGCTCGACGAGGAGTTCGGACTCCTGCTGGATGGTGAGGACGGTGGAGGCGCCGAAGCCGACGATCAGGACGACGATGATGACGGCCGCGATCTTCGCGGTGAGGCGCAAGCGGATCATCCGCGGCTACCCGAGCACCTTTGCGTAGGTCGCCTCGTCGAAACCCACGATGAAGGTGCGCCCCTTCCGGAGCGCCGGCGCGCGGAGGTTGCCCGAGGGGCCGATGAGCAGAGCCGTGAGCGCGGCGGCGGCGGGCTTGTCACGGCGCAGCTCCACGTGCACCACGTGCTTCCCCTTCGCCGCGTAGAGGTCGTCCACGTCCTTCAGGAGGGCCAGCGCCTCGGCGGGACCGAGGCGCACCTTCCGCGCGTCCACCTGGGTGGCGACCGCGATCCTGCGCTTCGCAAGGACCCCTTGCGTCCGGGCGCAGGTCTGTCAGCCGGGGCGGTGGTAGCTCCAGTCGATCCGTGCCACGGCGGTCACCGCAGCAGGGCCTCGAAGCGGTCGGGGCGCGTGAGCGCCTCGGCGATCCGCGAGCAGTCGCCCGACGGCACGGACGCGCCGCGGGCGATCAGCTCGAAGAGCGTGGCCGAGTCGAGCAGCGTCATCTGCCCGCCCGACGCCGACTGGACCTTCGTGATGCGCGCCAGGGTCTGGCTGGCCGAGTCCTTGTAGCACGTGGCCGTGAGCCGCGTGACGATCTTGTACACCTCGGTCTGCTGCCGGGCCTTGTCCTGGATGTCCTCGATCAGCATCTTGCCCCCCACCACGACCACGAGCAACGCCACCCCGACCCACACGTAGGGCTTCCGCCAGATCCGCGCCCGGGCGACCCGCTGCCACATTGGCGGCTCGAGCGGCACCTTCCGCGCGGGAGTCCGCACCGCCACCGTCTGCATCATGCGCGTGGAGTGCGGGACGCGCACCGCCTCCTTCACGTCCTTCTTGATGCGAACGCGCTCCTGCTCCCCGACGGTGGCCTCCCCGGGCGTCCGGGGAGTGCCCGCCGCGAAGGTCGGCGCCCCGCACGAATGGCAGAACTTCGCCCCGGGGACCAGCTCCACATCGCAGTGAAAGCACGGGTACGGCATCGAGGCGAGCCTATCGGTAGGCCCGGGGAGTGTCAAGGCGGCCGTTGGAGACACGCACCTCGTACTGCCTGAAGGCGCGGGGCTGGAGGCGGGAGGCCAGGGCGAAGCCGCCCGAGCGGCAGCGGGCCCGGATCTCGCGCACGGCCTGCCAGCGCGCGAGCCCGCCATGGGCCTCGACGGCCTCGCGCACGAGGTCGGGGACACCCGTCATCGGGCCCGAGGGGCCGCCAGCGCGCGCGGCTCAGTCGTGGGCACGGCGGCCCTCAGCCGGCGGCGAGCTCGCCGCCGGCAGCCCCGCCGCCGCGCGGATCTTGGCCAGCTACCCCGCGTGATCGTTCCAGGAGGCCTCTACTTGGCCAGACTGGGCCAGACCTCGCCCGCCAGCCGCTCCATGGTCTCCAGCACCTCGTCGCCCGAGCCGGTGCGGCAGTGGAAGATGGCGTCGGTGGGGCCCAGATCCAGCACCGGCTTGATCTGCTCGGCCACCTGGGCGACCGTGCCCACGAAGACCTTCTCGGGATCCTCCTCGGTGGGGCGCCGCGTGGCATCGTCCCCGGGACCGACGACGCGGATCCCGTACAGCACCGTCAGCGCGCAATCGCCGGGGGCGCGCCCGGAGGCCGCCACCTGCTCCCGGAGATAGCCGCAGAGGCCGCGCAGCTCGCCTGCCGGGACGCGGACGGCATGCCAGCCGTCACCGAGACGGGCGGCGCGACGGATTGCGGGACGGCTGTTGCCGCCCACCCAGATGGGCGGATGCGGCTTCTGGACGGGCTTGGGGAAGCAGCCCACCTCGGGGAAGCGGTAGAAGCGCCCCTCGAAGGAGGCGCGCTCCTCGGTCCAGAGCGCCTTGAAGATCCGGATCCACTCGTCGGCGGTCTTCGTCGCGCCGGCCAGGAAAGCCAGCAGCGAGAGCGCCTCGAGGTAATCCCACTCGGGGGGCACGGCGAGCCGCCCCGTGGGACTGTACGGGTACGGGGACTCGACGCGATGGGGGATCACCACGTGATCCGTGACGACCAGCGAGTCGTAGCCGAGCGCCTCGGCGCGCCGGGCCGTCTCGAGGGCGAAGGGGCCCGTGGCCAGCTCCCCCCAGTTGTTCACCTGAAAGCCGAGCCTGATCATGGCCGCTCCTCGCTGGTGCCGGGTGCCCTCCGCCGCACCCCGGGGGGGGGGCGCGCCCCGATGGTAATCCGGCCCCACGCCATGTCAACGCCGATTCCCGCGGCCCATAATGCGTGCCAGCCTGGAGGAGCCACCCCCATGACCGAGCCTGCGCGTCCGTCACTGAGAGAAGAGCCCTTCGGCTACACCGTCACGCTCGTCCCCGGCGCGAAGGAGGTCGTGGCCAGGATCCCCACCGCGTTCTGGGACCCGCAGGGCGCCGTCTCCGAGCGGACCAAGGAGCTGGTCTTCCTCTTCACACCCTGCGCATAGAAGATGCGGGTGGGCAGGCGCAGGAGCGTGTGCACCTCGCACTCGTGAAGGAGCTTCCGGCGCACCGTCTCGCCGGCCCCGCCCTCGAAGAGCACGTTGTCGGGCACCACGATGGCCACCCGCCCATGCACCTTGACCAGGCTCTTGACGTTGCCCGGTAATGCGCCTCGAGCTTGACGCCCTCCATCTGCGGCGCCGCCAGATCCGCCCACCGGTGCCCTTCGGGGATGGGGTTCTCCCGGCCCTCCAGAGACGCCCGCTCGTCGGCCATCTTGAGGAAGAGGAGCGTGGTGAGCTGCTCGAGGTAGTCCTGGTACGACAGGCCGTCGTCCCGCAGGATGTTACAGTACGACCACAGCTTCTGGACGATCTGGGCCGAGCCGTTGGCCATGGCTACGCGCTCGGAACCAGGGCCCTCGACGGCGTGCTCATGAGAGGCGCTCAAGCGCCTCGATGATCTCTTCGTCGCACTTCCCGTCCGGCAACTGACCAAGGATCGCCCCTACGCCCGTTCCCGGCGCCTGTGGATGGCGAAGGGACCCCTCGGTCAGAGGACCGAAGATGGGCCGCGGGAGGGCGCCCCACAGAGGGAGATCATGTTCCTCGGCAGGCTCGACCCGCTCGGCCTCAACACGCAACAGCGACCCGGACGGGTCGAATTTCGCGAGACCGGATACGACGCCCGTCTGCCCCCACAGCGCAGCCCAGGTGGTCAGGTCGAACACCTCACTGGCCACGACCCCGCGCACCTGGACGCCGGACGTCAGCACCAGCGTGAAGATCCGGTCGCTGTACCGGAGCCCGTCTAGTGTCCCGGCTATCCGGATGCTCTGCCAGCCACCGCGCAACAGGCGACTCCTCCGATTGGTCACTGGGCTTCCTCCTCTGCTCCGGCTCGCGGCCCATAATACAGGAGCCGGGAGGTAGCCCGTCTGATCACAGTTGCCAGCCGATTTCACGCAGGAACCCGAACCAATCGAGACATGGGATACCGTTGGTCGCGCAAGCGTCCGGAATCTTGAAGGGCGCCGTCGGTGCGCGCCGGGGGTGCTCGCGGGTGACCACGGTGCCGTGTCGCACGCGCGCGAGGGCAACCACGAACGGATCGGCCCGCCCTCGTTCGGCCTCCTCGTTGACGAGCCCCCGGCACTCCCGGATGACCTCAGCGACCGCTTCCATCTGGGCGTCGTCAAGCGGCACGAAGAGCCCTTGTCGGCTGCCGAGCGTCGCAGCCAGGATATCCTCTCCTCGCTCGATCTCGTGAAGAACCTCGTCAGGAGACACGATGTGCCCCGTGGCGATGGCGCCGTCGAGCCTCTGCCAGAGCGACAGGAATATGTCCGGGGGGTGGTTCCGGCCGATGTGTATCCAGATGCTCGTGTCTACCACGTACGGCGGGGGCACGCCCTAGCCCGCCGCACTCGTGCGCTCGACGACCCCCTCGATATCGGCCAGATGCTTCAGGCGGACGCCCAGGTAGTCGCTGACGTCCGCGAGGGTGATCCGCTCTCGGTCAAGGGCCTCCAGAACGAGACTCGTGTAGCGGCGCCCGTTATCGCGCACCGCGACCCGAAAGATCGGCGCGAACCCCTCACGCTCTCGCGCCCGCGCCGCGAGGGCCTGATACCGGGCGAGATACTCCCCTCTCCTGCGATCGTAGAAGTCCTCGGTCGTGAGGCCGAGGATGAGGAGCCGGCGCAGCACGACCTCCCGGCTGACTGCGAACCGGTCGGCCATCTGCCGGAGCACCTCGTCGCTCCATTCCCGGCGACCGCGGCCGGAAGCCACGAGGGGGTGACCCAGCAGGGCGTCGCGGGGCACAAGGATGGCGCCAGCGACGCGGTTGCAGTAGACCTCGACGCGCTCGTCGGGAGTGCGCGCGTGACGGCCGACCCGAAGGGGGTCGCAGACCCCTCCCTGGCTGAGCATGAGATGGGTGAATTCGTGCATCAAGGTGAACACCCGGCCGCGCGGGGCGTCCTTGGCGTTCAACACGACGACGGGCAGACGGCGCTCGTCGAGCGAGAAGCCGCGCATCTCGTCCAGGGGAACCTCGCTGGTCTGGAAAACCAGGACGCCCCGTGCCTCGAGAACCGTGAGCCATGCGCTCAGGGGCTCGTATTCGCCGGCCCACCGAGCCTGGTCCTCCAGGGACACGCCGAGCCACGCGCGCGCCCGAGCGGCGACTTCCTCGGCGTCGTCGTCCAGCGCGGCTCGCAGCGGGAACTCAGGGACGGAGCGATCCAGATCGCCCAGGAGGTCGAGCGCCACCGCTCGTCGCCGTCGCGCGCGTCGCATCTCCAGGAGGAGCCCGGATGAGGGGCGGCTGGGCGTCCCGGCGGTGAGACGCCTGAAGTCGTGCAGCGGCACTGGCTGGACGGGCGGATCGCCGAGGAAGAAAACGGCAAGCGGCCGCTTGTAGACGCTCGCCGCCTTCCGCAGCTGGGCCACGGTGGGCCGAAGTGTCCCTCCCTCCCACTCGGCAAGGCGTTCCGGCTTGACGCCGATCTTCTTCGCGGCCTCGTCGGGCGCGAGACC
>JACPCX010000086.1:0-21677 GCA_016184305.1 Candidatus Rokuibacteriota bacterium
CGAGCCCGGGTCCTCGCCCACGACGACGTAGTCGGTCTTCTTCGAGACGGAGCCGCTGACGCGTCCGCCGAGCCGGATCACGAGGTCCTTGACCTGGTCGCGCGCCAGGCTCCTGAGGCTGCCCGTGAACACGAGGGTCTTGCCCCGGAGCGGCTGGGGTGCGTGGGGCCTGCCCTCCTCGGCCATGGCGACGCCGGTCTCGCGGAGGCGCTCGATGGTCCGGCGGTTCCGCGCCTCGGTGAAGAAGGCGGTGACGGCCTGGGCGATACGCGGTCCGATGCCGTAGATCTCGGCGATCTCCACCTCGCTGGCCTTCTCGAGGCGGTCCATGCTGCCGAAGCGCGAGGCCAGGAGCTGCGCCGCGCGCTCGCCGACCATGCGGATGCCGAGGCCGTTGAGCAGGCGGGCGAGCCCGCGCCGCTTCGAGGTCTGGATGGCGTCGTGGAGGTTCCGTGCCGACTTGTCCGCCAGCCGGTCCAGGGCGGCGAGCCGATCCACGGGGAGGGCATAGAGATCGGCGAAGTCGTGCACGAGCCCGCGATCCACGAGCTGGGCGATCACCACCTCGCCGAGGTGCTCGATGTCCATGGCCCGGCGCGAGCCGAAGTGGAAGAGGCGCTCCTTGAGCTGAGCCGGGCAGGCGATATTGGTGCAGCGCCAGATGGCCTCGCCCTCGGGGCGGACGGCGGAGCCGCCGCAGGCCGGGCAGCGGCGCGGCATGCGAAAGGGCTTCGCGTCCCGTGGGCGGTTGCTCGTGACCACCTGGACGAGATACGGGATGACGTCGCCCGCCCGCTCGATGAGGACCGTGTCGCCCACGCGCACGTCCTTCCGCCTGACCTCGTCCTCGTTGTGGAGGCTCACGTTGCTGACCGTGACGCCGGCCAGCTCCACGGGCTCGAGCTTGGCCGTGGGCGTGAGCGCCCCCGTCTTGCCCACGGTGATCGTGATCTCCAGCACGCGGGTCGTGGCCTGGCGCGCCGCGAACTTGTAGGCGATGGCCCAGCGCGGGTGGTGCGAGGTGGCGCCGAGCCTCCGCTGCTGCTCGAGATCGTCGACCTTCACCACCACGCCGTCGGCGTCGTAGTCGAGCGCGTCGCGTCCCTCCTCGATCGTCCGGCAGAAGGCCAGTACCTCATCCATGCCCGCGCAGCGCGTCGATCGCGGATTCACCGGAAAGCCGCTCTCGCGGAGGGCCTCCAGCGTGTCCCAGTGGGAGGTGAAGCGGGCGGGGTCGCAGTGGCTCACGTGGTAGAGGAAGATATCCAGCGGGCGCGTCGCGGTGATCGCCGGGTCCTTCTGCCGCACGGCGCCCGCCGCGGCGTTGCGGGGGTTGGCGAAGACGGGCTCGCCCGCCTCCTCGAGGGAGGCGTTGAGCCGGGTGAAAGCCTCGCGGGGCATGAAGACCTCGCCGCGGACCTCGAGCGTCCGGACGGCGCGCAGCGGGCCGCGGAGCCGCTCGGGGATCGCCTTGACTGTCCTGAGCGTGTGGGTGACGTCCTCGCCCACCCGGCCGTCGCCTCGCGTCGCGCCGCGGATGAAGTGGCCCTGCTCGTAGAGGAGCGCCACGCCGAGCCCGTCGATCTTCGGCTCGCAGACGAACTCGAACGGCACGCTGGGGAGATTGCGCTTCAGCCGTGCCTCGAACTCGCGCAGGTCCTCGGCGCTCATGGCGTTGTCGAGGGAGAGCATGGCCGCGAGGTGCTCCACCGCGGCGAAGGCCTCGGTGGGACGCCCGCTCACGCGCCGGGTGGGGCTGTCGGGGGTGGCGAGCTCGGGGTGCGCGGCCTCGAGCTCCAGGAGCTCGCGCTTGAGCCGGTCGTACTCGGCGTCGGAGATCTCGGGGCGGTCCTGGGCGTAGTACAGCTCGTCGTGGCGGCGAATCTCCCGCCGGAGCGCCTCGATCCGGGGAGCAGCGTCGGCGTCGCGCGTCATGGATGGCCTGAGCATAGCACGCGCGTCTCCGGGCACTCGGGCCGCGCCGCGCACTCGAGGCTTGGGGCGCGCACGGGCCCGTGGGAGCAGTCGCGACGGGACCCGGAGCCGCCTACTGCGACTCGTAGATCTGCTGGGCGAGGTACGCTTGGTAGCCCACTTCCTCGATCTTGTGCTTCTGAGCCTCGAGCCAGTCCACGTGGTGCTCCTCGTCCTGGACGATGTGCTCGAGGAGTTCCCGGCTGCCGTGGTCCCCGGCCTCGAGGCAGAGCGTGATGCCGGGGCGCAGCACGGTGAGGGCCGCCATTTCCAGAGCGAGGTCGTTGTCAATCTGCTCTCTGACCGTGCTCCCCACAAGAAGCCGGTCGTAGTCGGACAGGTTCGGCCCGCCGTCGAGAAAGAGGATGCGCTCGAGGATCTTGTCGGCATGCTTCATCTCGTCGATGGCCTCCTCGTAGCTCGCCTTGGCGAGGACGGCATAGCCCCAGCTCTTGCACATCCGGGAATGGACGAAGTACTGGTTGATGCCCGTGAGCTCCTTGCGGAGCACCTGGTTCAGAAGGTCGATGATGCGGGGATCCCCTTGCATGGCACTCGCTCCTCTTGGCATCGCTCAGATAAGAGAACGACGCTCGAGCGTCAACAGCCAACTGTGGGTCGGCCCACACCCGTCGATTGTAACGGCGCGGCGCTCGGGAAGCCAGACGTGGTTCCTTCGGCAGTAACGGTCACGTACCGCCTCCGAGCGAATCCCCGCCGCGCGGCCCGCGTGCCGGTGCGTAACGGTCAGGCGGACGGGCAGCAGGCGTGCCGGCATGGTACGGGCGAACTCCTCCACGGTAGTGACGATGCGTCCCCCTCACACGCTCGCTCCTCCAAGCGGATGCGCCCGGCGGCGTCGATGCGGTAGGTGCGGCCGGGCCGCCCGGGACATGGACCTCCAACCGGAGACCGGGTGAAGGCCTCGCCGGGCATGAAGACCTCGCCGCGGACCTCGAGCGTCCGGACGGCGCGCACCGGGCCGTGCAGTCTCCCGGGGATCGCCTTGACTGTCCTGAGCGTGTGGGTGATGCCCTCGCCCACCCGGCCGTCGCCTCGCGTCGCGCCGCGGGTGAAGTGGCCCTGCTCGTAATGGATGGCTTGAACATAGCACTCGCGTTCTCGGTAGGGCGGCGGCCGGCGGCGCGCGCCGGGACTCAGGAGCCGCGGCGGCGGCCGCTCAGCCGGAGCGTCAGGAGCACCGGCACGAGCCCCGCGACGACAATGGCGAGCGCCGGCACGGCCGCTTCCTGCCACATGGCTTCGGAGGTGCGCTCCCACACCTCGATGGCGAGGGTGTTCAGCCCGAAGGGGCGCAGGAGGAGGGTCGCCGGCATCTCCTTCATGGTCTCGACGAAGACGAGGATGAGGGCCGTGAGGAGCCCGCCGCGCATGAGTGGCAGGTGGATTCGCCGGAGCGTCGCGGCGGCGGCGGCCCCGAGGGAGCGGGCGGCGTCGTCGAAGCTGGGGGGAATCTTGCCGAGGCTCGCCTCCACGGTCTGCAGGCTCACGGCCAGGAAGCGCACGAGGTAGGCGAAGAGCAGTCCGGCCGCCGAGCCGGTGAGCAGGAGCCCGGTGGGATGGCCGGCCAGGCGGTCCACGAGCGGTGCCACGGCGTGGTCGAGCCAGGCCAGGGGGAGCAGGACGCCCGCCGCGATGACGGCGCCGGGCAGCGCATAGCCCATGGAGGCGAACCGCGCCGCGAAACGGATGGTCCGCGACGGCTCCAGGCGACCGGCATAGGCGAGCACCACGGCGAGGAGGCCGGCGGCGATGGATGCCGCGCCCGCGAGCCAGAGCGTGGTCGCCAGGAGGCGCCCGAAGGTCGGGGCGACCTGGCCGGCGGCGATGGTGCGGGTGGCCCAGAGCGCGAGCTGCCCGACTGGCAGCAGGAAGGCGAGCCCCAGCACGGCGAGGCAGACCGCCGTCGCGGCGCCGGCACGCCAGCCGGTGAGCGTCACGGGAATCGTCTCTCCGCGCTGCTGGGCTTGAGTGAAGCGCGCGCGGCCGCGCGAGGCGCGCTCGATCACCAGGAGCGTGAGCGCGAAGAGGAGCAGGATGCTCGCGAGCTGGGTGGCGGCCTGGCGATCGAACATGCCGTACCAGACGCGGTAGATCGCCTCGGTGAGCGTCCGGTAGCCGAAGGTCGCCACGGTGCCGAAGTCGGCGAGGGCCTCCATCATGGCCAGCGACACGCCGGCAGCGAGGGAAGGCCGCGCCATGGGCAGCGTGACCTCGAGAAAGGCGCGCAGGCGGGAGCGGCCCAGGCCGCGTGCGGTCTCCAGCGTGGCGGTGCCCTGCTCCCGAAAGGCAGCCCGGGCCAGCAGATAGACGTAGGGATAGAAGACCAGCGTCATCATGAGCGCCACGCCGCCGAAGGAGCGCAGCTCCGGCAGGCGAACCCAGTCGCCCAGCCACGCGCGCAGCGCCGTCTGCACGGGACCGGAGAACTCCAGCATTCCCAGAAAGGCGAAGCCCACCACGTAGGCGGGGATCGCCAGCGGCAGGATGAGCGCTCCCTCGAGGATGCCAGCGCCCGGAAACCGGTAGCTGACAACGAGCCACGCCAGTCCCGTGCCCACGACGAGCGTGCCCGCGCCCACTGCGAGGAGCAGCAGGACGGTGTTGCCGATGAGCTCGGGGAGCTGGGTGCGCCAAAGGTGGGCCCAGACCTCTCCGGCCGGCGTCAGCAGAGAGGAGAGCACCGTCACGATCGGCACCGCCAGGAGTGAGGCGATGGCGAGCGCGGCGGCCGTCCACGGAGACGGCCGCCGCGCTCGCGCCCCGAGCGAGCGGCCGCGGCTGGGCGCGCCCGTCAGCGGGTCGATCTCACCTGTAGCCAGCGCGGTCGGCCAGTCGGGTGGCCGCGGCCTGGAGCTCGCCCGCAGCCGCCACGTTCGTATCGTCCTGGGTGAACTTCCCCCAGCGGGCGATGATCGGGTTCAGCGCCGCCTGGGGGTTGGCCGGGTACTCGAAGTTCGCATCCGCGAACATCTGCTGGGCGTCGGGGCTCGCCAGGAACTCGATGAGCTTGACGGCGTTGGCCCGGTTCTTCGCGTGAGCCGTGACGCCGGCGCCCGAGATGTTCACGTGGGTGCCGGTCGTCTGCTGGTTCGCCCAGAAGGGGGCGACAGGGAAGGTCGGATCCTTGGCGAGGATGCGGCCGAGATAGTACGTGTTCGCCAGGCCCACGTCGCACTGTCCCGCGGCGACGGCTTCCAGAATCTTGGTGTCGCCGTTGATCAGGGTCGGGGTGTTGGCCACCCAGCCGCGGACCATCGCCTCGACCCTGGGCTCGCCGTAGCGCTTGATCAGGGTCGCCAGGAGCGACTGGTTGTAGATGTGGCCCGAGGTGCGGAGGCAGAGGCGGCCCTTCCACCGGGGATCCCCCAGAGCCTCGTACGTGGACAGCTCCTCCGGCCTGACCTTCTTCGTGTTGTACATGATGGTGCGCGCCCGCATGGTGAGCGCGAACCACCGGTGCTCGGGGTCGCGGAGACTGGCCGGGATGGCGGCCAGCACCTCGGGGGAGTCCACCCGGGAGAGCAGTCCGGCCCGCGCCGCGTTCCAGAGATTGCCCGCGTCCACCGTGATCAGCACGTCCGCGGGCGTCCTGTCGCCCTCGGCGCGGAGTCGCTCGAACAGCTCGGAGGAGTTGCCCCCGAAGATCTTGACCTGGATTCCGGTCTTCCTGGTGAAGGCCTCGATGGCCGGCTCCTGGCCGTAGTGCGAGCGCGCGGAGTACACGACCACCTCGGAGGCTTCGCCTCGGCCGGCGCCCGCCCCGAGCGCAATCACCGCCGCCACGACGCCGACCAGGAGCCCGCGCGCGTTCCCTGATACCTCCCCCATCGTGTTGATCCCCATGGCGCCCCCTCCCTCTGTGTTGCGAGTGTGGCCGGCGTTCCGGTGCGGGACCGGCTCCACATAAGGGTAACCTAACTACGGAGGTGCGTCAACCCTAACGTTGTCAGCGGGGCTGGGGGGTGGGCTTCTGGCTGCGGGCCTTCTCGATCAGGGCCTTGACCTGCTCGTGCTCCTCGCCCTTGGGCACGAGCACCAGGAAGCGCTCCCACGCCTTGATGGCGCCGGGAGAGTCCTGCTTGACCTCGTAAAGGACCTGGCCGCGGTACAGGTACGCGGGCGCGTAGTTGGGATCGATCTGGAGCGCCTTCCCGAAGGTCTCGAGGGCGGAGTCCCCGTGGCCGCCGATGGCGACGATGCGGGCCAGGTGGGTCATGGCGTCCACGTTCCTGGGATCGCGCTTGAGCACCGCCTGGTAGGCGCTGATGGCCTGCTGGTATTGCCCGGCTTCGAGGCTCTGGCGGGCGGCCTGGAGCATGCCCGCCATCACCTCCGGAGTGACCGGCTGCCCGGAGATCTGCGGGGGGCCAGCCGGGGTCGGAGCTTCGGCCCCAGCCGAGCCTCCCGGAGTCGGCGGCATGGGCATCGTCATGCCGCCCTGTGGCATCGCGCTCGGGTCTGGCTGGGTGAAGCGCCCGATGTTGAGTCCGAGGAAGACGCCGGGGGGGGCGGCCGCTTCCGCGCGCGCTGTCTCGGCCTGCCGCCGGGGCTCGGGGGCGAGCGCGTCGAGGGCGTGGAGGAGCGCCGCGGCGCGCGACTCGTAGCGATCCCGGAGCGGGCGGTAGTCCTCCTCGGACAGGTGACCGGCCTCGTAGTCGAACTCGATCTCCTTGAGCGCCCGGTAGATGGAGGCCTTTTCTTCGGAGAGCTCGAGGCGCTTGTCGTCGGCGGAGGTCGGTGCGGTGCTGGTTGCGGCCCATCCCTCAGTTCCGCGCCGGAAGAGCGGCCAGAGGACCAGCAGCAAGCCGGGGAGTGCGATCAGGATGACCGGGAGGATCTGCTTCATTGATCTCGCCTGAATGTGGGAGACGCCACGCGGCGGCCTGGCCTCTTCGCCCTTGTCGGGGTCTTTTCATCTCGCCTGAATGTGGAAGACGTCACGCGGCGGTCTGGCCTCTTCGCCCTTGTCGGGCTCATCGGTGGTCCAGGTCGGCCATCTCGCGGTGGATGCGGTCGCGGGTGGCGGCGTCCATCTCGGGGATTCCCGCGGTCACGGCGGCCGGGCGGCGGCTCCAGCGCCGCACGGTGAAAGCCACGAGCACGAGGCCCAGGCCGAGGCCCACGAAGGGGACGATCCAGACCAGGAGGTTGAAGCCTTGCTTCGGCGGCGAGAGCAGGACCCAGAGCCCGTACTTCTCGACGAAGTAGGCCTTCACCTGCTCCGGGGTCTCGCCCGCGGCCAGGCGCTCGCGGATGATGCCGCGCATCTGGTTCGCCGTCTCCGATGGGGAGTCGGCGACGGAGAGATTCTGGCAGACGACGCAGCGAAGCTCGGTGCCGATCTCCCGCACCGTGTCCTCGTTCACCGGCGCCGCCGCGAGAGCGGGCAGCGCGGCCATGATGACGAGGAGCGCCGCGGCCGCGAGGCGGGTCAGGGCAGGGTGGCTCATGGGCGCTCCGCGAGCAGCCGGTCCACGTTGGCGCTGAAGATCGCGTCGGTCACCGCGCCCACGTGCTTGGCCCGGATGCGTCCCGCGCGGTCGATGAAGAAGGTCTCCGGCACGCCATAGACGCCGTAGTCCACGGATACGCGGCCGGCGGGGTCGGGCGCGTTGGGGAAGGTGTGGCCGAACTGGGCGAGGAACCGCTTCGCGGGCTCCTCCTTGTCCTGGATGTTGATGCCGACGAGCGTCATGTCGCGGTCCTTGTACGCGCGCCAGCCCCGCTCGAGCACCGGCGCTTCCTCGTAGCAGGCCGGGTAGCACCAGGACGCCCAGAAGTTGATCACGACCACGCGGCCGCGCAACCCTTCGAGGGAGATCTCCGGGCCGTCGAAGGTCTTCAGCCTGAAGGCTGCGGCGGGCTTGCCCACCAGGGGCGTGGGGATGGCCCGGGGGTCCGTGCGGAAGCCGTAGGCCAGCAGCACGATCACCGGGATCGCCGCCAGCGGGATGGCCCAGCGGCCCCAGCGGGTGGAGCCGCTCATGCCGCCTTCTTCCGGTCGGGCAGGATCGCGAGTCCCGTGCCGAGGGTGAGCACGAGCCCGCCCAGCCAGAGCCACGAGACCATGCGGTTCACCTGGAGCTTGATCGTGGCCTGGGAGCCGTCGCGGGCGAAATCGCCCAGGACGAGGTACACGTCCTCGATGAGCCCCAGCCGGTAGTCCACGTACGCGATGGGGTTCTGCTCCTGAGCGTAGAACTTCTTCGCGGGATAGAGGACATCCCGGCTGCCGACTCCGTTGGAAATGGTGAAGGTGCCGGTGACCTTGAAGTGATTGGACTCCTCGGAGGCCCGGAGGCCGTCGAAGCGCACCCGGTAGCCGCCCAGCTCCACGCTCTCGCCCCTCCCCAGCGTGGTTTCCATATGCAGCGACCACGCGTTCGACCCCGCGACGCCCAGCGCCACCACCAGGATCCCGAGGTGGACCACGAAGCCGCCGTAGCGGCGGTTCTGGCGCCGCAGCAGCCCCAGCGTCGCCGCCGCCCAGCCGTCGCCGCTGCGGCGCCGGGCGCGCACGGCGCGGAGGAAGTCGAGCACGATGGTGCCCGTGACGAATACCACCGCGGCGATGCACAGGAGGACAAGGCTGTTCGCGATGCCCAGCGCGCGCGCGATCACGGCCGCCGCCACGCCCACCGCCGTCGGCATCAGGAAGTTCCGCCTGAGGTTGTCGGCCGAGGCGCGGCGCCACGCGATGAGCGGGCCCACGCCCATCAGGATGAGCAGCCCGAGGAAGAGGGGGATGTTCACCAGGTTGAAGAAGGGGGCGCCGACGCTGACCTTCACGCCGCGCACGGCCTCCGAGAGGAGCGGGAAGATGGTCCCGAAGAAGACGGTGAACGCCGCCGCCACCAGGAAGACGTTGTTCAGGAGGAACACCGATTCGCGCGAGAAGATCGAGTCCAGCTCTCCCTGCGCCTTCAGGCGGTCCATGCGCCACGCCAGCAGCGAGAAGGAGGTCAGCAGGACCAGCGCCAGGAAGCCGAGGAAGAAGGCCCCGATGGTGCCCTGGGTGAAGGCGTGAACGGAGCCGATGATGCCCGAGCGCGTGAGGAACGTGCCGAAGATCGTGAGGCTGAAGGTGAGGATGACGAGCGTGAGGTTCCAGATCTTCAACATGCGCCGCCGCTCCTGGATCATCACGGAGTGGAGGAGCGCGGTGCCGGTCAGCCACGGCAGGACGGCGGCATTCTCCACGGGATCCCACGCCCAGTAGCCGCCCCAGCCCAGCACGTGGTAGCTCCACCAGCCACCGATCAGGAGCCCCAGCGCCAGGAAGTACCAGGCGATGACGGTCCAGCGGCGGGTGATGGTGATCCACTCGTCGCCGATCCGGCCCGTGGCCAGCGCCGCGAGGGCGAACGCGAACGGGACGCTGAAGCCCGTGAACCCGAGGTAGAGCGCCACCGGGTGGGTGATCATCCCGGAGTCCTGGAGGAGCGGGTTCAGGCCGCGCCCGTCCGGGGGCACCGGGGTGAGCCGCTCGAATGGCGGCGCCGGGATCGTCATCACCAGGAGGAAGAAGGCCGCGATGCCCATCATGGCCGAGAGCACCCAGGGGTAGAACTCCGGGTGCCGCCGGCGGTACTGGACGACCACGATAAGCGTGTACAGGGCGAGCATCCAGGTCCACAGGATGATGGAGCCCTCGAGCGCTCCCCACAGCGCCGTGATCCGGTAGTAAAACGGGGTGCCCCGGTTGGTGTTGACGGCGACGTAGCGCACCGAGAAGTCGAAGGTGAGGAAGGCGTAGACGAGGAGCAGCATGCAGCCCGTCACCAGGATCCACACGCCGACGGCCGCTCGCTCGGAGGAGTGCACGAGGGCCGTGCGGCCGGTGCGGCCTGCGACGGCGGAGGCGATGCTCCCGTACAGGGCGAGCCCGAAGGCCACAACGGTGGCCGCGTACCCCAGTTCCGGAGTCATCGCATGAGCTCCTTGTAGCCGGGCTCGGCCGCGCCGTCGTGGGGCGCCTTGTACTCTTCCGAATGCTTGGCCAGGATGGTGGCCGCCTTGAAGTGCCCGTCGGCGGTCCACGTGCCCTCCACCACCGCCCCGCGCCCCTCCGCGAACAGGTCGGGGGGGGTGCCTTTGTGCCGCACCGGCACCGCCGTCTTGCCGTCGGAAACCGCGAAGGTGAGGTCGAGGCTCTTCGGCTCCCACTTGAGCGTGCCGGCCTGCACCATGCCGCCGAGCCGGTAGGTCTTGCCGCTCACCGGCGCCGCCATCAGCT
Source organism: Candidatus Rokuibacteriota bacterium (assembly GCA_016184305.1). Classification (GTDB taxonomy): domain Bacteria; phylum Methylomirabilota; class Methylomirabilia; order Rokubacteriales; family CSP1-6; genus UBA12499. Next base: position 10,235 of record JACPCX010000086.1, read on the forward strand.
CGCTGGGCGTCACGAAGTAGACCAACGACTGGCTCACTCCGGCGTAGACGAGGTAGCCGAGGGCGCCCAGGATGAACACCCCCCCGACGATGAACTTGGCTCTGCGCTTCATGCTGCCCCGCCTTCCTTTCCGCGCCGACGCGAGAGCAGGTCCCGGCTCCGCCGCGCGAGGTGACGCCAGTACCCCCCGAACGCGATCGCCGCGAACCCGTATGCCGCGAAGACGTATCCCCAGTGATCGGGCATCATCTTATCAGGCATCGACGGCTCCATCATCCAGTCGCGCGATCTCGATCCGGCGCGCCAGGAAGTAGACGAACAGCAGCGTGAAGGCCACCCAGTTGACCAGGAGCGCGGTGGCGATGGGGGCAGCGATGGGGGAGGGCTCCGGGCCGAGGATCGTGGACGGCTGATGGAGCGCCCGCCACCACTTCACCGAGAAGTGCACGATGGGGATATTGGCCGCTCCCACGATGCCGACCACGGCCGCGTAGCGTCCCCGCCGCTCGGGCTCGTCCACCATGCCCCGCAGGAGCAGGTAGCCCGTGTACACGAGGAAGAGCACCGCCGTCGAGGTCAACCGGGCGTCCCAGGTCCACCAGGTGCCCCACGTCGGCTTGCCCCAGATCGAGCCGGTCACGATGGTCACGCCGGTGAACAGCACTCCCAGCTCGCTGGCCGAGGCCGCCAGGCGGTCCCACGCCTGCCTGCGCGTCGCCAGGTAGCCGATGCTCCCGAGCAGCACGAGGCCGAAGGCCAGGTACGCGGTGAGGATCGAGGGCACGTGCAGGTACATGATCCGCTGCACGTTCCCCTGGGCCGCCTCCCGCGGTGCATAGCCGAAGCCGACGGCGAGGCCGGCCAGCAGCGCGAGGCCGGTCAGCCATCCGAGGGCGCGGTTGCGCATGATCGGCCTCCTCTCAGGCATCCAGGATGAACTCGAAGGTGAGAAGCCCGATGACAAGGTACACGACGTCGGCGCCGGCGAGGAGCTTGAGCCACGAGGCGGCCTCGGCGAGCGGCTGCCCGCCCAGCACGATCTGGGTGGCGCTCACGGTGGCGAGCAGCACCGGGACCTGCACAGGGAGGAGTAGCACCGGGAAGAGCAGCTCCCGCGCCCGCACCTGTGCCGTCATGGCCGCGAACAGCGTGCCCACGGCGGAGAGTCCCACGGTGCCCAGGAACAGCACCACGGCCAGGGGCCCGAGCACACCCCAGAGGTCCACGTTGTAGAAGACGCCGAACAGGCCCACGAGCACCACCTCGACCACCGTCATGAGGACGAAGTTGGCGAGGAGCTTGCCGAGGTAGATCGCCGACTTGTCCCCGGGCGTGAGCAGGAGCCCTTCCCAGCAGTCGTTGTCGCGCTCGGCGATGAACACCCGGCCGAGGCCCAGGAGCCCCGCCAGGACGAAGCCGAGCCACAGGAGACCGGGCAGCGCCGCCTGGAGCCGCTCCCGGTCGGGACCGAGGGCGAACTGGAACAGGAAGAGCAGCAGCAGGGAGAAGAAGAAGAGCGCGTTCAGGCTCTCCTTCGAGCGGCGCTCCGTGAGGAGATCCTTCCAGAGCACGATCCAGGCCCGCCGGCCGTACGCGGTCATGTGTCTTGCTTGAATTCGGTGAGGTCGTCGTAGAGACGGCGGAGGTCGTCCCGAGACAGATCGGCGGCGGGCTGGTCCAGCACGAGCCTGCCGCCGGCCAGGATCGCGATGCGGTCCGCGACGCCGAGGGCGCCCTCGAAGCTGTGGGTGGCCAGGACGACGGCACCGCCCCCGCCCTTGAAGGCGAGCAGGAACTCGCTGAGCCACTTGCGGCCCTGGCGGTCGAGCCCGGTGAAGGGCTCGTCGAGGAGCAGCAGACGGGCGCGTCCGAGGGCGACCCGCGCCAGGCCGATCCGCCGCTTCATGCCGGAGGAGAAGGTGCGCGCGCGCTCGTGGGCCACGGCCTCGAGCTCCACCTGCGAGAGCGCCGCCAGGAGCCGTCCTTCCGAAGCGTCGTGGCCCCCCATGGTCGCCCAGAAGCGCAGGTTCTCGAGCGCGCTCAGGTCCTCGTACACGTAGGAGCCGTGGGCCACCATGGCGATGGCTTCGCGGACGGTCTCGGGGCTGCGGAGAGCATCGACTCCGGCCACCGTGAGCGAGCCCGAGGAGGGGCGGACGAGCGTCGCGAAGATCCGGAGGAGCGTGGTCTTCCCGGCGCCGTTGGGTCCAATCAGGACGAGACAGGTCCCGGCTGGCACCTCGAGCGACACGCCATCGATCACGGGCGTTCTCGCGAAGGACTTCCGGAGACCGGCGGCGGTGATCATCTCATGTCGTGAAAAGGGGGGAGCCGATCGCCGGTCTCCCCCCGGGCTCTCCGGTGTCTGGTCGTGACCTAGATGGTCATGGCGCGGAGACGGGCCACCCGCTCCGGGATCGGTGGATGGGTCGAGAACAGCGTCGCCAGCCCCCCGCTGGTGAGGGGGTTGACGATGAACAGATGCGCCGTCGCGGGAGTCGCCTGCATCGGGACCATGCTGGCGGCCATCTCCATCTTCTCGAGCGCCTTGGCCAGGCCCCATGGCCGCCCGGCGATGCGGGCGCCGGTGGCGTCGGCGTGGAACTCGCGCGCCCGCGAGATGGCCATCTGGATGAGCATGGCGGCGATGGGCGCCAGTACGGCCATGAAGAGCGCGCCGAACATCCCGCCGCCGGAGGGCTCCTCGTCGTCGCGACGACCCCCGCCGAACATGGCCGCCCACTGCGCCATGTGGGCCATGTAGGTGATGGCCCCCGCCAGCGTGGCCGAGATGGTCATGATGAGCGTGTCGCGGTTCTTGACGTGGGCGAGCTCATGGGCCAGGACGCCTTCCAGCTCCTCCTCGTCGAGGATGCGCGTGATCCCTTCCGTGACGGCCACGGCCGCGTGCTCGGGATTGCGGCCCGTCGCGAAGGCGTTGGGGGCCTCTCCTGGGATGATGTAGACCCGCGGCATGGGCAGGCCCGCGCGCGTGGCCAGGTGGCGCACCACACGGTGCAGGCCGGGAGCCGTCGTCTCGTCCACCGGCTGGGCGCGATACATGGCCAGCACGATGCGGTCGGAGAACCAGTAGCTCCCGACGTTCATGGCCGTGGCCAGGACGAACGCCATGACCAACCCCTGCTGGCCGCCGAGGGCGCCCCCGATGACGATGAGCAGGCTCGTCAGGAGTCCCAGGAGCACGGCGGTCTTGAAGATGTTTCCCATGGAATGTAACCTCCCGCCAAAATGCTAACAGTTGGTCCTGAGACCGTCAAGCGACAGGGCCCCGCCCGGGGCGTTCTGGCAGACCGCGGAAGAACTCCGCAGGCCGCTCAAAAAGGTCCAGATGCGAGGCGGCGCCCGACGGCCGCACGCGAGGCGTACTCCGCTTGGCGAGCCGAGCCGGAGGCGAGGTGAGCGCATCCGGAGCGAGATCCCTGACGAGGGAATCCAGATCGAAGGGGTAGACTCCCTTTCCCACCCCTTCGAGGACCCCGCCTGGACGCTCGAGGAGCTGTCGCTCGCCATCGAGAAGGACGGCTCGGCGGTCTTCGTCACGGGGGCCCTGGCCGCACGGGTACCCCTCGTATGTGGGCGCTGCCTCGAGCCTTTCCAGCTGCGGATCGCGCCTGCGGTGGACGCCCGATTCGTGCCGAGCCCTCAGGGGCGGGCCGAGGAGCGGGAGCTCGGGGCGGATGACCTGGGTACCGATGTATACGAGCACGGCCTCCTCGACGTCGGGGCCCTCGTCGTCACGGAGACGACCCTCGGTGTTCCGATGAAGCCGCTCTGCCGTGAGGACTGCCGCGGCCTCTGCCGCCTCTGCGGCGGCAACCGGAACCTCACGCCCTGCGCGTGCGAGGAGCGCATGCCCGATCCCCGGTGGGCGCCCCTCATGGGGCTGTCCGACCGGCTGTCACGGTAGCCTCCGCGGGAACCCAACCGCGCGGGCCAGAGCCCGCGCGGGGATACAGGAGCCAGACACTCATGCCACTGCCCAAGCGACGCCACTCGAAGACGCGCGGCCGGAAGCGCCGGACGCATTACAAGATGGCCGCGCCGACGCGCTCCATCTGCCCTCAGTGCCGGGAGGTCAAGGTCCCGCACCAGCTCTGCCCGCACTGCGGCTTCTACAAGGGGCGGGAAGTCATCTCCATCGAAGGGGAGTAGTCTCCGCATCTCCGGGGTCCGCCCATGAAAATCGCGCTCGATGCCATGGGGGGCGACTTCGGGCCCGCGGTTGTCGTCGAAGGTGCCGTGGCCGCGGCCCGCGAATTCGGTCTCGCCTCCGTGCTCGTTGGAGACAAGGCCTCCATCGAGCGGGAGATCATCCGGCTCAAGGCCCAGGACCTCCCCGTCGCCATCCGGCATGCCTCGCAGGTCGTCGGCATGGCGGAGGCGCCCTCCCAGGCCCTCCGGCGCAAGCGGGACTCCTCCCTCCGCGTCGCCGCCGAGCTGGTCAAGGAGGGCGAGTGCAGCGCCCTTGTCTCGGCCGGCAACACCGGCGCCGCCATGGCCATCGGCATGTACGTCCTCGGTGTGCTCCCCGGCGTGGACCGGCCTGCCATCGCCGCCGCGCTCCCGAGCCTGTCCGGCTTCACCGTGCTCATCGACGCGGGCGCCAACGTGGACCCCAAGCCCCGCCACCTCTTCCAGTGGGCCGTCATGGGCCACGTCTACTCGCGCGACATCATCGGCAAGGACAACCCGCGGGTCGGGATCCTGTCGGTGGGGGAGGAGGAGGGGAAGGGCAACGATCTGGTCAAGGAGACGTACGAGGCCCTCAAGGGGTCCTCGCTGAACTTCATCGGCAACGTCGAGGGGCGCGACATCTACAACGGGCGCTGTGACGTGGTGGTCACCGACGGCTTCACCGGCAACGTGTGCCTGAAGATCTCGGAGAGCCTGGCCGAGATGCTGACCTCCATGATCCGCGAGGAGCTCACGCGCGATTTCTTCTCGAAGGCGGGCGCCGCGCTGTCCCGCGCGGCCTTCGCGCGCATGAAGCGCCGGGTGGACTACACCGAGATGGGCGGGGCGCCGCTGCTGGGGATCAACGGCGCCTCGATCATCTGCCACGGGGCCTCGCCCGTGAAGGCCATCAAGAACGCCCTGCGCGTGGCGGCCGAGTGGGTGAAGACCGACGTCAACGCCCACATCAAGACGGCGCTCGAGGCCGAAGCGCTGCTGGCCGAAGGGCGGGAGGGGGGACGCGAATGAAGCGCGCGAAGATCATCGGCGTCGGCGCCTACGCTCCCAGGCGGGTCCTGACCAATCCGGAGCTCGAGAAGATGGTCGCGACCTCGGACGAATGGATCGTCCAGCGCACGGGCATCCGGGAGCGGCGGATCGCCGACCCGAGCGAGGCCACCTCCGACCTGGCCCTCCGCGCCGCGCAGCAGGCCCTCGAGCGGGCCGGGGTGGAGCCGGGGGAGATCGACCTGATCGTCGTCGGCACCACGACGGGGGACATGGCCTTCCCCACCACGGCCAACATCATCCAGCACCGGCTCGGCTGCCGGAACGCGGGCTCCACGGACGTGTACGCCGCGTGCTCCGGCTCCATCTACAGCCTCTCCATCGGCTCCCAGTACATCCAGACGGGCAAGTACCGCACCGTGCTCTGCATCGGGGCCGAGTGTCTGTCGCGCATCACCGACTATACCGACCGGGGCACCTGCCTCCTCCTGGCCGACGCCGCCGGCGCGGCCGTGCTGCGCGCCTCCGACGACGAGTCCGGCATCATCGATACGGATCTCTACTCCGACGGCCGCTACTGGGAATTGCTCTACCAGCCCGCGGGCGGGTCGCGCCACCCCGCCACCCACGAAACGGTGGACAAGCGGATGCACTACGCAAAGATGAAGGGCAACGAGGTCTTCAAGGTGGCGGTACGGATGTTCCAGGACTGCGCGGAGCGGATTCTGCAGCGCAACGGCCTCACGCCCGACGACCTGACGCTCTTCATCCCCCACCAGGCCAACCTGCGCATCATCGAGGCGGCGGTGAAACGCCTCAAGCTGCCCATGGAGAAGGTGTTCGTCAACGTGGACCGTTACGGCAATACGGGCGCGGCCTCCGTCTACGTGGCCATGGAGGAGGCGTGGGCCACGAAGCGCATGAGCGCGGGCGACCTGGTCCTGCTGGCGGCCTTCGGGGGCGGCTTCACCTGGGGCGCCGCGCTCATCCGCTGGTGAGCCGCCCGTGAAGATCGCCTTCCTCTTCCCGGGCCAGGGCTCCCAGTCAGTTGGCATGGGCCGGGAACTCACCGTCGCCTCCCGGGCGGCGGCCGCCGTGTTTCAGGAGGCCGACGACGCGCTGGGATTCCCCCTGTCGCGCCTCTGCTTCGAGGGGCCCGAGACCGACCTCGCCCTCACCGCCAACACCCAGCCCGCCGTCCTGACGGCGAGCGTGGCGGCCGCCGCGGTCCTGGCCGAGCGAGGCGTGACGCCGCAGCTGGCCGCCGGACACAGCCTCGGGGAATACTCGGCGCTGGTCGTGGCGGGCGCGCTCCGCTTCGCCGACGCCGTGCGAGTGGTGCGCAGGCGCGGCGAGTTCATGCAGGAGGCCGTGTCCGTGGGTGTGGGGGCCATGGCCGCTCTGCTGGGCGTCGAGCTGTCGGTGGCGGAAGAGGTGTGCGCCGAGGCCGCGCAGGGAGAGGTCGTCGGGGTGGCGAACATCAACTCCCCCGGGCAGATCGTGATCGCCGGGCATCGAGGAGCCGTGGAGCGGGCGGTGCGCGGCGCTGCTGCGCGGGGCGGCCGGAAGAGCGTGATCCTCCCCGTCAGCGCGCCGTTTCACTCGGCCCTCATGAAGCCGGCGGCCGACCGGCTCGCGGTCGAGCTCGACTCGGTCCAGGTTCTCGCCCCGCGGATCCCGGTGGCGCGCAACGTCGATGCGGGCCTCACCACCACCGCCGACGAGGTCAAGCCCTTCCTCGTCCGGCAGGTCCAGAGTCCGGTCCGCTGGACCGACTGCCTCGAGCGCCTGGCCCGCGAGGGGACCACCGCGTACGTGGAGGTGGGGCCGGGGCGCGTGCTCACCGGGCTCCTCAAGCGCAACCTGGATGGGACGCGAGGGCTTGCGGTCGAGGACCCGGCCTCGCTCGAGAAAACGCTGGCCGCTCTGACCCTGGCCGGTCTGACCAAGGTTGGCGAGGCGCAGCCGAAGGCGAGCCGAGCGGATATGGAAATCCCCCGAGCGGAGCGAGGCGGCGGGGAGAGCGCGTGACCGACGCCAAGGCCCTGGCGGGGCGCGTCGCCCTCGTGACCGGTGGCAGTCGCGGCATCGGGCTGGCCATCGCCCGCTTGCTGGCAGAAGACGGGGCTTCCGTGGTAGTCTCTGGCCGCGATTCGGGCCGGCTCGACGCCGCGGCCAAGGAGCTGGAGGCGCTGGGCGGCCCCGTCCTGGCCGTCGTCGCGGACGCGGCCAAGCGCGAGGATGCGGACCGGCTCGTGGCTGCGGCCCGGGAGCGGTTCGGGCGCATCGACGTTCTCGTGAACAATGCCGGCATCACGCGGGACCAGCTGCTCGTCCGCATGAAGGATGACGACTGGGACCAGGTCGTGGACACCAACCTGCGGGGGGTGTTCCTGATGACGCGGGCCGTGGCGAAGGTGATGATGCGGCAGAAGAGCGGGCGCATCATCAACATCTCCTCCACGGCCGGCGCCATGGGCAATGCCGGGCAGGTGAACTACTCGGCCGCGAAAGCAGGGGTCATCGGGCTCACGAAGGCCGCCGCGCGCGAACTCGCCCACTGGAACGTCCTGGTGAATGTCGTGGCGCCGGGGCTGATCGACACCGACATGGCGGCCTCGATCCCGGCGGAGGCCCGGGAGGCGCTGCTCCAGCAGGTGCCGCTCAGGCGAATGGGCGCCGCGCGGGAGATCGCCGAGGCCGTGCGGTTTCTGGCGGGCGACGGCGCCGCGTACATCACGGGACAGAGCATCCACGTCAACGGCGGTCTGTACATGTAGCGCCTGGAGCGCCGCGGCAGTGCCGCGGCAGGCAGTGGGCTTTCACGCACGTCAGCCGTGCCATGAGGAGGTGTTGATGTCCAAGCCAGTCGAAGAGCGGGTCCGGGAGATCATCAGCGAAAATCTCGGAGTCAGGCCGGACGAGATCACCATGGAGGCGAAGTTCATCGAGGATCTGAACGCCGACTCCCTCGACACGGTGGAGCTGGTGATGGCGTTCGAGGAGGAGTTCGGCCTCGAGATCCCGGATGAGGACGCGGAGAAGATCACCACGGTCGGAGACGCCATCCGCTACATCAAAGAGAAGGCGTGACAACGGGGCGTCTCGGCGAGGGCGATCGGTGAACACGACGCGGGTCGTGATCACGGGAGTGGGGGCCGTGACCCCGATCGGGAACACGGCCGAGGAGTTCTGGTCCGCGCTGCTGCAGGGCAAGTCCGGCATCGGCCCTATCACCCGCTTCGACACCACGGGCTACCCGACGCGGATCGCGGCTGAGGTGCGGGGCTTCGAGCCGCTCAAGTACGTGGAGAAGAAGGACGACCGCAAGCTCGACCTGTACCTCAAGTACGCCCTCGCCTGCGCGGTGATGGCGGTGGAGGACGCGGGGCTCGACGTGGGCCGCGTGGACGGGACGCGCTTCGGGGTCCTCGTGGGCTCGGGCATCGGCGGTATCACGACGCTCCTGGAGAATCACAAGATCCTCCTGGAGAAGGGGATCGACCGGGTGTCCCCATTCTTCGTGCCCATGCTCATCATCAACATGGCCTCGGGCCTGATCTCCATGCGTTTCGGCGCGCGGGGGCCCAACTCGTCCGTGGTCACCGCCTGCGCCACCGGCAACCACGCCATCGGCGATGCCATGAGGATCATCCAGCGGGGTGACGCCGACGTGATGATCGCCGGAGGGGCGGAGGCCATCATCATCCCGATGACCATCGCCGGCTTCTGCCAGATGAAGGCCATGTCCACCCGGAACGACGAGCCGACCCGGGCCTCGCGGCCCTTCGACGCCGAGCGGGACGGCTTCGTCTGCGGCGAGGGCGGGGGACTGGTGATGCTCGAGTCCCTGGAGCACGCCCGCCGGCGCGATGCGCGCATCTATGCCGAGGCGGTGGGCTACGGCATGACCGGCGACGCTCATCACATGACGGCGCCCGATCCGACGGGCGACGGCGCCGCGCGCGCCATGCAGGCGGCCCTGCGGGACGCCGGGCTCGCCCCGGAGTCGGTGGGCTACATCAACGCCCACGGCACCTCGACGCCGTACAACGACAAGTGCGAGACCATCGCCATCAAGCGGGTGTTCGGCGAGCACGCCCGGCGGCTCGCCGTGTCCTCCACGAAGTCCATGACCGGCCACCTGCTCGGCGCCGCTGGCGGGATCGAGGCGATCGCCACGGCCCTCGCCCTCCACCACGGCGTCCTGCCCCCGACGATGAACTACGAGAAGCCCGACCCGGACTGTGACCTGGACTACGTGCCCAACCACGCGCGCACGCAGGACGTGGAGATCGCGCTGAGCAATGCCTTCGGGTTCGGCGGCACGAACGCCACATTGGCCTTCAAGAGATACCGGGCGTAGGTGGCGCCGCCGGCTGATCTGCTGGTGGCCGTGGAGGCGCGTCTCGGCCACGCCTTCGGGGACCGCAACCTCCTCCTGCAGGCCCTGACCCACAGCTCCTACGCCAACGAGCACCCGTCGACCCACGACAACGAGGGGCTGGCGTTCCTCGGCGATGCCGTCCTCCAGCTCGTCGTCACCGAACAGCTCTGGCAGGCCACGCCGGGCGATGCCGTCGGCGTCCTGACTCCCCGGCGCGCGGAGATGGTCTCGGGCGTGAGTCTCGCCCGCTGGGCCGCGCGGCTCGAGCTGGGCCCGCTCCTCCGTCTGGGCCGGGGCGAGCAGCAGCAGGGCGGGCAGGTCAAGGAATCGGTGCTCGCGACGGCGCTCGAGGCGGTGCTCGGCGCGCTGTACCTCGAAGGCGGTTTGCCCGTGGCGCGGCGAGTGGTCGCCTCCCTGGCCCTATGGTAGCGTGAAGCCATGCCGCTCTGGCCGTTCCGCCGCCGCGGGCGAGTCGCCGCCAGCGCCCTCTCTCCGGATGCGCTTCTCGTCACCGAGGATCTCCTGCGGCGCAACGTGGAGGACATCTTCATCGTCCGGGAGCGCGGGAGCCGGGGGCACGCCTTCCTCTTCGGCGGCGAGCTGCTGCTGGAGCCGCCGCGGGCGCTCACCCTGCTGGAGGCGCGGCTCAAGCCGCTCGGGTACACGCCCTTCCTGGTGCGCGACCGCGGGCTGATGTGGATCCAGGCCCTGCCGCTGGGGGACGTGACTTCGCCCGCGCGCCCCGCCGTGAACGTGGTCCTGTTCCTGCTCACCCTGCTCTCCACGCTCATGGCGGGGTCGCTCGTGGCGGGCTCGCTGCCCTTCGTGACCTTCGATCCGCGGCTGGAGCCGCACCGTCTGCTCGACGGCCTGCCGTTCGCCGCCACGCTGCTCGGCATCCTCGGCACCCACGAGTTCGGCCACTACTTCACGGCCCGCGCGTACGGGGCCTCCGTGAGCCTGCCCTACTTCATCCCGGCGCCGCCGCCGCTCTTCCTCTTCGGGACCCTCGGCGCGGTGATCCGCATGCGCTCGCCCGTGCGCGACCGGAACTCGCTCTTCGACATCGCGGTTGCAGGTCCCCTGGCTGGGCTGGTGGTGGCGATCCCGGCGCTGTGGCTGGGGCTCGGGTGGTCGCGCGTCGGGGTCGTGCCCGACAGCGGGGCCATGGCCTTCGGCGACTCGCTTCTCCTGCGGGCCATGACCTACCTCATGTTCGGGCGGATCCCGGAGGGGATGGACGTGTTCATCCACCCCGTGGCTCTCGCCGGCTGGGTGGGGCTGTTCGTCACCGCGCTCAACCTGTTCCCGGTGGGGCAGCTGGACGGAGGGCGGATCGCCTACGCACTCTTCGGCGTGCAGCACCGGCGGGTCTCGGTGGGCACCGTGCTCGCGCTGCTCCTGCTCGGGGCCGTGACCGGCTCGGCCAACTGGTTCGTCTTCGCCGGCCTCGTCACGTTCCTCATCGGCTTCCACCACGCCCCGCCGCTCGACGACCTCACCCCGCTGAGCCCCGGCCGCTACGCGGTCGGGCTCTTCTGCCTCCTCCTGCTGGTGCTGCTGATTCCCCCCGTCCCGATCCAGATGAACTGATGAGGTATGGACTGCAGAACGTCATCAATCTGCAGGTCTCGCCGGTGGAGGGGTGTGTCAAGATCGACGACACGGTCCCGGGCGTCGAGGAGGGGCTCAACGCGGGGATGTGGAGCATCGGGCTTGCCATGAGCGGCAACGAGCTCGACCTGTACACCCACCACGCGACCCAGGAGCAGGACAACACGCCCTTCACGCCGGCCGTGCAGGTGCTCTGCGCCATGGAGCAGGCGCTCGCGGAGCTCGAGACGGAAGGCGTGG
>JACPCX010000087.1:0-8253 GCA_016184305.1 Candidatus Rokuibacteriota bacterium
CCCTCGGCGCCGCCCAGCTGGGCCTGGATGCGCTTGCGCAGGAGCGCGTCCACGGGCTGGCCGATCATCGCGGCGATCTTCCGCTGCGGCTCGTCGCAGATACCCCGGTAGGGCACCCGCGAGACCACCGCGTCGGCGGCGACGATCGTCCCTGGGCCCAGGTCGACCTCGTAATGGATGTCGAAGCCGTGGACATTGTCGTGCATGGAGTGGAAGAGGTCCAGGCGCCGCCCGGTGCGGACGAGGCGCGAGAGCTTCCGGCGGTGGAAGATCCTCTGCGCCCCGGGCGGCGCGCTGTACAGCTCGGCCACCATGGGCGTGGTCACCTCGCGGACGTCCAGGAGCGCCCGCCCCGCCCGCGTATAGGTGAAACACGAGTCGGGCAAGTCCGCCCAGCCCGTGGTGTCCAGCTCCCAGCACCGCCTGGCGTCGCCGGGGCGCAGGCCGGCGACGGCCACGGCCGGCAGCTTGGTCGCCTGGCGGGCCAGGCGGGCGATCTCGATGCCGGCATCCACGAAGAGCCCGGCCCCGGGCCCCTGTCCCGTCACCTCGATGAGCCGCTTCGTGAAGCCGCCCACCATGCGCGCGCCGGCGAGGGCCGGAAACGTGCGGGCAATGGCCGGGTCGGCGGCGCCGGTCAGGACGCGCGCCACGGCCTCGCGCACCTCGTAGCCGGGCGGTGGGGTGCAGACGGCGCGCACCTGCACGCCGAGGTCGTCGTCCGTGATCCGCACCGTGTGCGTGAAGGCATCGGCATGGGTATTGTCCACCCAGCCCTCCATCGCTCGCTCGTAGCGGTCACGGCCCTCGAGATAGGGCGAGGCGATCATCGGCACGCGCGCCTCACTTGGGCAGGTACTTCTCGGGGTTCTGGTCGAACTTGACCTTGCACCCCACGGCGCAGAAGTAGATCATCTGTCCCTTGTGATTCGTCTGGGCGGCGGCCTTCTTCGGGTCCACGTCCATGTTGCACACCGGATCCTTGGCCATGAGCAGTCCTCCTCGTGAGTCGGGTCAAACCCTGAACCGCTTCAACCGCAGGCTGTTGGCGACGACGGACACGGACGAGAGCGCCATGGCCGCCCCCGCGAGAATCGGCGACAGCAGGAGGCCCGCCACCGGGTACAGGACACCCGCCGCCACCGGCACCAGCACCAGATTGTAGCCGAAGGCCCACCCGAGATTCTCCCGGATGATGCGGATGGTCCGATGCGAGAGAACCACGGCGGTGGTCACCCCGCGCAGGTCGCCGCGCATCAAGGTGATATCCGCGGCCTCCATGGCCACGTCCGTGCCGGAGCCCATGGCGATGCCGACGTCGGCCTGGGCCAGCGCCGGGGCGTCATTGATCCCGTCGCCGACCATGGCCACGAGCCGTCCGCCCGCCTGGAGCCGCTTGATCTCCGCCGCCTTCTGGTCCGGGAGGACGTCGGCGAGCAACCGCTCGATGCCCGCCTGGCGCGCGATGGCCTCTCCCGTGCGCCGCGTGTCCCCCGTCAGCATGACCACCTCGAGGCCGAGGGCCGCGAGGGCCGCCACCGCGCCCGGCGCCTCGGGCTTGAGCACGTCGGCCACGGCGATGAGGCCGAGCGCCGCGCCGCCGAAGGCGACGTAGACGGCGCTCTTGCCGTCCCCGGCGAGCGCCGCCGCGCGGCCCTCGAGCGCGCCCACCTCGATCCCCCGCGCCGCCATCAGGCGGGCGTTGCCGAGCAGGATGCGACCGTCCTCGGCCAGGGCATCGACGCCGTGACCGGGCACGGCCTGGAACTCGCTGACGGGCGGCAGCGCGAGCCCGCGCGACTTGGCCTCGGACACGATGGCCTCCCCGAGCGGGTGCTCCGAGCCCTGCTCCGCCGCGGCAGCGAGCGCCAGCAGCTCATCGGCCGACGCCCCCTCGGCCGGCACCACGTCGGTGACCACGGGCTTGCCAACCGTGAGCGTGCCGGTCTTGTCGAAGACGATGACCCCCACCTTGTGGAGCTGCTCCAGCCCCTCGGCGCTCTTGATCAGTACGCCCAGCTCGGCGCCCTTGCCGGTGCCCACCATGATCGCCGTGGGCGTGGCCAGCCCCATGGCGCAAGGGCAGGCGATGACGAGGACCCCCACCGCATTGGTCAGGGCGTAGAAGAAGGCCGGCTCCGGGCCCCACGCCCACCACACACCGAACGTGATGGCGGCGACGACGAGGATCACGGGCGCGAACACCGCCGCCACGCGATCGGCCAGCCGCTGGATGGGCGCCTTCGAGCCCTGCGCCTCCTCCACGAGCCTGATGATCCGGGCCAGCACGGTGTCCGTGCCCACCCGCGTGGCGCGGAAGGTGAAGGTCCCGGTGCGGTTGACGGAGCCGCCGACCACGGACGTCCCCGCGGTCTTCTCGACGGGGAGGCTCTCGCCGGTGAGCATGGACTCGTCCACGGCGGAGGCGCCCTCCACCACCTCGCCGTCCACGGCGATGCGCTCGCCCGGGCGCACCCGCAGGAGGTCGCCCACCAGGACGTCGCTGATCGCCACGTCCGCCTCGCCGCCGTCGCGCAGCACACGCGCCGTGCGCGGCTGGAGCGCCATGAGCCGGCGGATGGCCTCGGAGGTGCCGCCCCGGGCCCGCGCCTCCAGCCAGCGGCCGAGGATGAGAAAGGTCACCAGGAGCGCCGAGGCCTCGTAGTAGGGCATGGCCCCCGTGGCCATGAAGGTGTGGGGCCAGAGCGTCACCGCCACGCTGAAGAAGTAGGCGGCGCTGGTCCCGATGGAGACCAGCGTGTTCATGCTCGCGGTCCGGTGCAGGAGCTCCCGGAGGAAGGCGGCGTGGAATTGCCAGCCCACCCAGAACTGCACCGGTGTCGTGAGCGCGAAGAGCACCCAGTGCTCGCGCAGCACGGCGGGGGCCCAGGGGAAGACCTCGTGCATGCTGCCGAGGAGGACGGGGACGGAGAGCCCGGCGCCCACGAGGAACTTGAGACGCAGGCGGCGATCCTCGGCCCGGCGCTCCGCCCGCTCGCGGTCCTCGGTCTCGGGCGTGGCGGCGATCTCCTCGGGCACCGCATAGCCCGCCCTGTCCACGGCGGCCCGGAGGGCGGGGAGGCCGACCCGCTCCGGGTCCACCCAGACGGTGGCGCGCTCGGTCGCGAGGTTCACCGCCGCGCGGCCCACGCCGGGGACGCCGAGGAGGGCGCCCTCGACCTTGCCGACGCAGGCGGCGCAGTGCATGCCCTTCACGGGGAAATCCATGCGAGTCGCGGTGTCGGACATGGAGCGGCCCTCCCCGCTACCGGCCGCCGAAGCGGGAGAAGACGTCGAGGAGCTCGTCCATCTTCTTCTGCCGGTCCCGCGCGTTGCCGGAGCGGATGGCCTCCGTGACGCAGGACGCGATATGGTGCCCCAGCACGAGCTTCTGCGCCTGCTCGACGGCGCCCTGCACCGCCGAGAGCTGGAGGAGGATGTCCACGCAGTACTTGTCCTCCTCCAGCATGCGCTGAATGCCCTGGACCTGGCCCTCGATCCGGCGCAGCCGCCCCAGGGTCTTGGCCTTCGTATCCGCGTCGATCATCGTCCACGCCTCCACGTCGGGTCATGGAAAATACCCTACGGGGGTACTCTATCACACTGTTGAGACGCGCCGGCGCGCGGAGGCGATTCAGGCGGGGAGATCCGGGAAGAGCGACTGCTGGGTCGGGGCCGGGGCCGCCGCACGGCGCCGGCGGCCGGCGCGGCGCGCCGCCTCTTTCTGGCTCCCGCCCTTCTTCTTCGCGGGCGCCGCGCGGCGCTCGCGCCTGGGGCGCGTCCAGCCCTTCTGGCGCGCGATCTTCTCGCCCTGCTTGATGAGCAGCAGGTCCACGAGCCGCGCCAGCGGGCTGGTCAAGAGCTCCAGGTACTTCTCCCAGTAGCGCGGTGAGTACGCGAGGGTCTTCATCTGCTCGCAGGCCAGCATCAGCGCGGTGCGGTCGCCCTTGCGAGCGGCGATCCGGAGCTGCTCGAGGATCTTGCCGCGGCTGATCCGCGACGGGCGGGTCACGAGAGGCCCAGCTCCCGCCTCAGCATGTGCGCCGCCTCGACCATGGAGCGCAGCTTGGAGACACCCACCCAGCGCGGGGTCTCCCAGAGCCCGCAGTCCGGCACGAGCCACAGCCGCTCGGGCGGGATATGCGTGAGCGCCAGCCGGGCCCGCGCGGCGACCTCGTCGGCCGTCTCCACCCGGAAGGCCTTGACGTCGACGACGCCCACCGCGACCTCCTTGTCCGAGGGGAACTCGCTCCAGAGCTCGATCTCGCTCATCTCGCGGTTCGCATACTCGAACACGAACTGATCCACGCGCGCGTCGAGGATCCCGGGGTAGAGCGGGCGGTAGTGGCGGGGCGTGGCGAAGGAGTTGTTGTGCGCGTTGCCGAAGCACACGTGCAAGGCCACCTTGGCGTTCACGCCCTCGAGCGTGGCGTTGAGCGCCTCCACCATGGGGCCGGGCGCGCCCTTGAGCACGCGGTGCTTCCCGGCCGCCATCACGTAATTGGGCTCGTCCAGCTGCACGAAGCCACAGCCGGCGGCCACGAGCGCGCGGAGCTCTCGGTGTACCAGCGCGATGAGGTCGGCGATCAGGCTGTCCTCCGTCGCGTAGGGCCCGCCGCGACGGAGCGCCATGAGAAGCGTCATGGGGCCGGGCACGGCCACCCGCATGGGGCGGTCGGCATGGGTGCGCGCGTACTGGAACTCCTCGACGATCCCGAGCCCCTGCGGCGCGCCGACCCGGTCCACCACCTCGTAGGGACAGAACGAGTCGTAGCTGGGCGGCCCGAGTCGCCGGGGGATCGGCAGCGGGCGGATGCCGCTCAGCCGGTCGTAGAAGCCACGGATGAAGGTCACGCGCCGCATCTCGCCGTCCGAGATCACGTCGATGCCCGCCTCGACCTGGTCGCGGATGGCGATGCGCACGCCGTCGTCGTACGCCTCCTGGAGGTCCCCCGGGCCGAGACGCCCGGCCTGGGCAGCCTCGCGGACGAGGTGGAGCCAGGAGGGCAGCCCGTGGCTCCCGCAGACGGTCGTGGGGATGAGGGGGATCGCGGCGTGCATGGGCTCCTCCGGCTAGCGGAAGCTCAGGTCGTACTCCTCCCGCTGAAACGACGCGACGGGCTGCACGGCGAGCTTCTTGCCGATGAGGGGCTGGAGACGCTCGATGCCGTCGCGCTCCGTGACGTCCAGGTAGTGAGCCACCTCCGGGTGCGCGCGGACCACGACCTCCTGGCCCGCGGCATCCGGGGCCTCCGCCTGGATCTTCCGGAAGATCTCCGCGGCCAGCGTGGCGTCGGACTTCACCACGCCGCTCCCCTTGCAGGTGGGGCACGGCGCGCAGAACATGGACTGCAGTCCCTGGCGGACGCGCTTGCGCGTCATCTCCACGATGCCCAGCTCGGAGATCTCGAGCACGTTGGTGCGCGCCTTGTCGTCGGCCAGCGCCTTCCGCAGCGCGCGGGAGACCTGCTCCCGGTGCTCGGCCCGCTCCATGTCGATGAAGTCGATGATGATGATGCCGCCCAGGTCCCGCAGCCGGATCTGGCGGACGACCTCGGTGACGGCCTCGAGGTTGATCTTGAGCACCGTCTCCTCGAAATCGCGCTTGCCCACGTACTTGCCCGTGTTGACGTCGATGGCGACCAGCGCTTCCGTGTGATCGATGACGATGTAGCCGCCGGACTTGAGCCACACGCGGCGCCGGAGCGCCTTCTCGATCTCCTTCTCGATGCCGGTGGCCTCGAAGATCGGCCGCCGGTCCTCCCAGCGCTTCACGCGGGAGGCGAGCTGCGGGACCAGCGAGGTCGCGAACTGCAGGCACTTCTCGTAGGCCTCCGGCGTGTCGAGCAGGAACTCGTCCACCTCGGGCGAGAACAGGTCCCGCACCACGCGGAAGGTGAGATCCATCTCCTCGTGGAGGAGCGACGGCGCCTTGGCGGTGTCGAAGCGCCCCTGGATCTGGCTCCAGAGGCGGCTCAGGAACGCGATGTCCGCCGCCAGCTCCGCCTCGCCCTTGCCCTCGGCCACCGTCCGGACGATGAAGCCCCCGCCCGACGGGCGCAGCCCCTTGACGATCGCGCGGAGGCGCTCCCGCTCGTCCTCGTCGTTGATGCGGCGGGAGACGCCCACGTGGCGGGACTGCGGCATGTAGACGATGTAGCGACCCGGCAAGGAGATGAACGAGGTGATCCGCGCCCCCTTGGTCCCGAGCGACTCCTTGGACACCTGGACGAGGATCTCCTGGCCCCGGCCGAGCACCTCCTCGATGGGCTGGTCGGACGCTGCGGCGCGCAGCTCCGGCTCGCCCTCCCCCGGATCCTCGTCGGGCGCGTCCTCGTCCCCTTCCCGGAGGACCGCGGCGTCATCCTCGCCGAGGTTGACGGTGTAGTCCCCCACGTAGAGGAACGCGTCCTTGGAGAGCCCGATGTCGACGAACGCCGCCTGCATGCCCGGCAGGACGTTGGTGACGATGCCCTTGTAGATGTTGCTGACGATGGAGCGCCGCCGGGCGCGCTCCACGTACAGCTCGGCGAGCTGGTGTCCGTCCTGCACGGCGAGACGCGTCTCGGTCACGCCGGCGTTGACGACGATCCGTTTCCCCACGGCAGTCCTCGATCCGGGAATCTGCATCCCGGCGGTCACGCAGCGGTTACTGGAACTGCCGCATTCGTACCGAGAGCAGGAGCCCAAGCCCCATGAGCGAGACGACCATGGAGGACCCCCCGTAGCTCATCAACGGGAGCGGGATCCCCACCACGGGAAGCAGCCCCGTCACCATCCCCAGATTGATCAGCGTCTGGGTGGCGAAGAGCGCGGTCACGCCGAGGGCGACGATGCGCCCCCGGGGCTCCCGCGCGCCGGCCGCGATCTCGAACCCCCGGAGCACCAGGAGCCCGTACGCCAGGAGCAGGACGAGGCACCCCACGAACCCCCACATCTCGGCGAACACGGCGAAGATGAAATCCGTATGGCGCTCCGGGAGGAAGGCGAGGCGGCTCTGCGTCGCCCCGCTGACGCCCTTGCCCAGGAGCTGGCCGGACCCGATGGCGATCTTGGCCTGGATCACGTTGTACGCCGTTCCGAGTGGATCGCGGAACGGGTCCAGATAGACGAGCAGTCGCTCCCGCTGATACGCCTTGAGCGCGAGCCACGCGAGCGGCGTGGCGGCCACCGCCCCCAGGGCGAGCACCGCGAGGACCTTGAGCCGCAGGCCGACCCCCAGGAGCACGGCGGCGAGAACCGGCAGGAGCACCAGGGCCGTGCCCAGGTCGGGCTGCCGCACGACCAGGAGGAACGGGACCACCGCGAGCCCCACCGTCCACGCGAGCGTCGCGCCGGAGAGCGGCCGCGCCCACCGCAACGTCAGGGCCCAGGCCAGCGTCAGCACGAAGATCAGCTTGAAGAGCTCCGAGGGCTGGACGGTGAGCGGCCCCGCGTGAATCCAGCGGCGGGCGCCCGAGACGGTCCGGCCCAGGATGAAGACGGTCACGAGCAGGCCGAGTCCCGCCACGTAGAGCGCGGGCGCGGCGCGAACGACAGTCCGGTAGTCCAGGCTCGCCACCACGACGAGCGCGCCGAGCCCCACGCCCACCCACCCGAGCTGGCGGAACGCGATGCCGGAGCCGCCTCCCCAGGCGAGGCCCCAGAGCGACAGGACGCTGAGGGCGACGATCGCCCCGGCCGCGGCCAGCAGCGCCCAGTCGACGTTCTGAAGGAGGCGGCGATCGATCCTGAAGATCACGAGTCCGTTCCCGTGGACGCCATGGCCACCTTCTCGAGGAAGATCGCCTGGTAGATCTCCCGCGCGATGGGCGCGGCGACCTGGCCCCCCTTGCCTCCCCGCTCCACGAGGACGACGACGACGACCTGCGGATCGTCGGCCGGCGCGAAGGAGGCAAACCACGCGTGGTCCTGGCCGCGCGCGCTGTCGCTGTTGGCGATGGTCTGCGCCGTGCCCGTCTTGCCCGCCACCTCGATGCCGGGCAGCCGGGCCCCCCGCCCGGTGCCCTCGCTGACCACCCCACGGAGGGCGTCGCGGAGGAAGGCCCAGACCAGGGGAGAGAGGTCCACCTGCCCGGTCATCCGGCTCGACTCGGAGTAGGCGAGGGTGCCGTCCGCCCGCTCGACGCGCTGGATCAGGCGCGGCTTCCAGAGGATGCCGCCGTTGGCGACCGCCGCCATCATCCGCGCGACCTGGAGCGGCGTGACCAGCACCTGCCCCTGGCCGATTGACATGTTGACGGTGTCCCCCCC
>JACPCX010000215.1:0-1958 GCA_016184305.1 Candidatus Rokuibacteriota bacterium
GGCCACACGCGGGTACTCGCGCGACCACCGCCCGGACTGCAAGCAGGTGGTCGTCGGCTTGGTCCTGGATCGCGACGGCTTTCCGAAAGCGCACGAGGTCTTTGACGGCAATCGCGTCGATCGCACGACCGTCGCGGACATGCTGACGGCGCTGGAACAGCGCACGGGCCGCCGGGCCGGCGCCACCGTGGTGGTCGATCGCGGCATGGCCTATGCGGACAATCTCCAAGAGATCACGGACCGGGGCTATCACTATCTCGTGGCCGGCCGCCAGCCGGAGCGCATGCCCCACCTCGACGCGTTCGAGGACGAGACCGGCTGGGCAGAGGTGCTGCGCCAGCCCTCGCCGCGCAATCCGGCGCAGAAGAAATCGCGGGTCGAGATCAAGCGCCAGGTCGTGGGCGCGGAGGTCCACATCCTGTGCCGCAGTGAGGGCCGCACGGAGAAAGATCGCGCGATCCGCGAGAAGCACGAGCAGCGCTTCCTGGACCAGGGCGTGCACACGTCGTGGGCCACGCTGCGCGAGCAGCGCTCCA
This sequence comes from Candidatus Rokuibacteriota bacterium, assembly GCA_016184305.1. Classification (GTDB taxonomy): domain Bacteria; phylum Methylomirabilota; class Methylomirabilia; order Rokubacteriales; family CSP1-6; genus UBA12499. Next base: position 537 of record JACPCX010000215.1, read on the forward strand.
CGCACCAGGTCGTCACGGTGGTGCTGCCGGCGACGAACGGCCAGACGTTGCGCATCCGGAAGGGGTCGACCCCGGACGCGCTCCATCGGGAGATCTACCGCACGCTCGCGATCCCGCACGAGGTCATGACGCCGGTGAGGATCTGGGCCCCCACCCCGTCGCCATAGTCACTCACAAGCGGCGTAACCTGCTGACATATCGGCACTCCGGTCTCGGGACCGTGGAAATTGGGCTAAGCTGCGGGAACACTTCCCAGGCCGCTCACAAGGGTCCACATGCAAGGCGGCGTCCGACGGCGGCAAGGGAGGCGTACTCCGCGTGGCGAGCCGGAGGCGAGGTGAGCGGATCCGGAGATGCGGGCGAGCGTGAGCGAGCCATGGTGAGCGTGCGGCCGAGGACGCCGTACCTCCGCAGATGGGCCCTTGTGAGCGGCCTGGCGGGGCTGCGGTCAGGTGCCGACGCGAACGGACGCGCCGAGCTCTCGCAGCATCGCGATGGCCGAGAGATAGGACAGCTTGCCGGTGCGCGGGTTCTCGGAGGGGACGTTCTCGATCTCGATGGCGAGGCGGCCGAACTCCCCCTCGATGGTGATACGGTGCTGGTTGCGCTGCTGGCCGGGGACGGCGAAGAGGCGGATCCGGGTGCGCTCGGGTCCGACGCCGGCCAGGGAGAGGGCCGCCACCACGTTCACATTGGCGGGGAAGGCGCGGACGGCCTCCGTGGCCGGCCCCTCGAAGATGAGCGTCTCGCGCGTGATGGCGTCGAGGTCGATCCGGTGCTGCGCGATGTACGGCGCGCCCGCGAGCCCGCGCGGGGGCTTGCGCGTCTCCATGGTGACGGAGGTGATGGCGCCCTCGCGTGCGCCCTTGACCCCGTCGAGTCCCGCGATGGCGCCCGAGGGCACGAGGATCCGGCAGCGGTGCGTCTCGGCGAGTCGCGCCCACTCGTCCAGCACGCCGACGAGGGCTCCGACGGAGAGCACCATCAGGTCCTTGCCCGCTTCCAGCACCGCCGGGCCGACATCGCGAAGCGCCGCCTGTGTCGCCGCCTCCACGATCAGGTCGGAGCGGCGGATCAGCTCCGGCAGCGGCAGGGCTGGGTAGCCGGCGGCCTTGGCGGGAGCGCGGACGGTGACACCGGCCAGCGTCACCCCGGGCAAATCCGTGGTGACGGCCCGCGCGATGGCCCGTCCGATCACCCCCATGCCGACGATGCCGACGGCGATCATGCCCCTCCCCCCTTCCCCCGGCCCTCTCCCCGCCGGGGAGAGGGGAGCAGGACGTTAGAAGTCGACGTCGGGCTCGGCGGCGTCCGCCATGCGGGCCTGGGCCCGGTAATGCTGCCAGATGGCCAGGACCACCGATACCACGGAAAGCGCGATGAGCGTTCCCGAGATCGGACGGGTGAGGAAGAGCCAGGGGT
>JACPCX010000216.1:0-1948 GCA_016184305.1 Candidatus Rokuibacteriota bacterium
GGTTGTGTTCGGAAGGCTCCTGGTTGCGCGGGGGTGGCGTCGGGTTGCGCTGATCGAGAGCCGCCTCCAGCGAGGACGGTCCCTGTGGAGTGTCCGGGTTCTCGCTGGCAGCCCGCCTGGGCGACTGGCCGTCGATCCGACATCAGCCGGCATGCGCATACGTACGGATTGCTCATGAGGGACGATGGGGAGACGGGCGGGTGACGAAGACCGGCCGGCCGGGGGCCCGCACGGCGACAGGACCTGCAGCGGCCGGGGGAAGCGGGCGCGCCCACTGTATTCAGCGGAGGCCGGCGGTGTGGAGATGCGGGAAGACAACGTCGCGGAACGCGCGGATCTCCGGCTCGGGGGAGGCGAAGGTCTGGAACGGCATCAGGTAGAGGGTGCACACGCCGAGCTTCGTCATCTCGACGATGCGTCCCGCGCAGTGCTCAGGGGTGCCAATGAGTCCCAGCGCGTCGCAGAGCTCGGCGACGACCTCGTCCGGCACAAAGGACGTCGCCGCGATCGCCGCCTCCCAGTCGTAGGCGTGCGAGAGGTCCGGATAGACCTTTCGCACGGCGTCCGGGATCTCGAATTTCGGGATGCGGAGCCCGGCGGGCCCGAGCCAGTAGTCCCCCCAGCGGAGTATCCCCCAGTGGACCGCGGTCGGCCGCGCCATCCGGCGCGCCTCGTCGGTGGTCACCGCCGTCCCCGTGCGCACCGCCCAGATGATCTCGAGGTCGTCGAGGCGGCGGCCGGCGCGCCGGGCGCCGCGCTCGAGGTGCGCGAGGGCCGTCTCCACGATGCCCCGGTTGAACCCCGTCAGGAGGACGACACCGTCGGCGACCTCACCGGCGAGCTCGATCGCCTTCGGCCCCGATGCCGCCATCAGCACCGGGATGCGCCGCCCCGATGCATAGCCGAGACGCCCGGGGTTGCCGCTCCAGTCGACGGTCTCACCGGCGAGCAGCGCCTTCACGGTGGTGATGCAGGCGCGCATCTCGGCGAGCGTCGCGGGCTTGCGCCCGATGGTGCTCGCGGAGGTGTAGCCGGTGCCGATGACGAGCTTCACCCGGCCCGGTGCCATCTCCTCCACCGTCTGGGTCGCGCCCGCGAGCACGGAGGCGTGACGCGTGAACGGATTCGCGACCGCGGGGAACAGCTCCAGCCGCGCGGTGTGGGTGGCGGCCTGGCCGAGAATGACGAAGGCGTCGCGGGAGAGCATCTGGCTGTCGAGGATCCCGGCGCCGTCGAAGCCCGCGGCTTCGATGCTCTCGATGAGCGTCATCAGCTCGGGCATCGGCGTGGTGCCGGGGACTCGGAGATGAACACGAACGGGCTGGCTCATGCTGGGCTCCTCGGATGGTCACGGCGCGGGCCGGCAGCGCCGGCCGGGTCATCGCATGGGAGACCCTCACGATGAGCCGAAAGGAAGCGCCCCGATCCGGGCCGGCGTGAACGGCCCCTTCCTATGCCGGGCTGTCGGACCGTCCGGTCGTGAGGATCCGGTCGACCTGCTCGGCGATCTCGGCGGCGAAGCGGCTGACCGTGCCGGCGTCGTTCATGCACGTCCTCCTCGGGGTCGAGCCTGCGGCTACGCTACGGCCCCGGCGTAGCGGCTGTCAAGGACGCCGCCGCGGCGTGCTGAAGAACCTTATTGACTAAAGTGTTTACGGGGTCGACTATTAAGGCTCGATGTCCGCCGCCGACTCCCGCACCCGCGCCCGCGAGGCGCAGCGTCTCCTCGACCTCCTGAACGCGCTGGGCACCACCACGTTCCGGCAGCTCCTCTGGCAGCGGGCGTCGCCGCTCGACCTCACCTATGCGCAGTCCCAGGTCCTGTTCTACGTGAGCGACCACCCGGGGTGTCACATGGGCGACGTCGCCAAGGCCTTCGGAGTCACGTTGCCCGCCGTGACGCACATCATCGACCGGCTGGAGCAGAAGGAGTTCGTCGTCCGGGGCG
>JACPCX010000217.1:0-1941 GCA_016184305.1 Candidatus Rokuibacteriota bacterium
GATCGCCCAGGATCTGAGGATCGCCGAGACCTCGGCGCGCTTCGGGCTCCCCGAGGTGACGCTCGGCTTCAACCCGAGCTATGGCATCGGGCGGCTGCTGGACATCCTGGGCGGCGCGCATGCGCGCGATCTGCTGCTCACCGGCCGCACGGTGGACGCGGCCGAGGCCCACCGCATGGGCCTGGTCACGCGGGTCGTCGCCGACGGCACGCTGGAGGCGGCCGCTGCCGGCATGGCGGCAGAGATCGCGCGGCATCCGCGCGGGGGGCTCGCCAGCAGCAAGGCCATCGTGGCCGACCTCCGCGCCGGGCGGCCCGCCGCCGCCGCAGAGGCCTATGCCGCCGCGCTGAGACAGGACGAGGCCGCGAAGGCCCGCATCGCCGCCTTCATCGCCCGCGGCAAGAAGGGAGGCGCCTGACCGCATGCTCATCACCGGTGTCGGGACGGTCGGGACGGGCAAGATCCAGAAACATCTCTTCTGAGAAAGGACAGGCGATGGCCGCGACACTTCCGATCCTCCCGACGCACGTCATGGGCAGCCACGGCTTCCCGGGCTGGTTCTGGACCGCGCTCGACAAGATCAAGGCGGGCGAGTACGGGCACACCGACACCAGGGAGACCTTCGACGACGCCACGCAGCTCGCCATCCGCGACCAGGAGCGCGCCGGCATCGACGTCATCTGCGACGGCGAGATGCGGCGCTTCTTCTTCGTCCAGACCTTCTACGGGAAGATGGACGGCCTCGAGCATCTGGAGCCCCTGCGCAAGACCGGGCTCTACGCCTACGACAGCGTGCCCCGTTACCGGGCCACCCGGCGCATCACGGTGCCCCGGGGCCTGGGGACCGTGGAGGAGTTCACGTATCTGCGGACCCAGACCGACAAGCCGGTCAAGGCCACCTGCCCCGGACCCGTGACGCTCTCCATCCACATCCAGACCCGGCCCGGCGACGCCTACGACAACGACCGCCTCGCCCTCTGTTGGGACCTGGTCCCGGCGGTGAACGCCGAGCTCAAGGCGCTGGCAGCGGCCGGCGCCACGTGGATCCAGGTCGACGAGCCCTCCGCGGCCATCGTCCCGGGACAGGCCGCCGAGTACGTCAAGATGTTCAATGCCTGCGTGGAGGGCGTGGAGGCCAAGCTCGGGCTGCACGTCTGCTTCGGCAACCTCCTCTCCCGGCCGCGGGGCAAGCGATCGTACCGCTGGATGTTCCCGGCGCTGCTCGAGGCCAGGTGCCAGCAGTTCGTGTTCGAGTACGCCAACCGCGAGATGGCCGAGATCGAGATGTGGAAGGAGATCGGCGTGGACCGCGAGGTGGCCTGCGGCGTGGTTGACGTGAAGTCGTTTTACATGGAGACTCCCGAGGACGTGGCCGAGCGGGTGGGGCTCTGCCTCGAGAACATCCCGGCCGAGCGGCTCTCCCTCGTGCCCGACTGCGGGTTCTTCCCGGTGCCGCGCTGGGTGGCGTTCGAGAAGCTCAAGCGCCTGGTGGCGGGCGTGAAGCTCGCGCGGAAGCGGCTCGGTGGTTAACCAGGAATCCGACAGGGCATCACCACGCACAAGAACGCCTACGACTTCGTGACGATCAACCCCATCGAGTCGATGTCCACCAAGCGGGCGATGAAGCCGGCGGGCTCCAAGCTCTTCGACTGGATCAAGTCCTGGAAGCTCTAGCCTGACCGGCGCGGGGGCGGGGCGGTGTCCACTCCTCGACCTCGATACCCCACGGGTCTCTGAGCGGACACCGCCCCGCCCCCGCGCCTGCGCGATCCCGATCCAGATCATGACCCAGCACGTCGTCAATGTGGTGATGAGCGGCGTCTTCCACGCCGCCATTCTCTTCCTCGTCGCCGCAGGTCTCCAGGTCGTGTTCGGCGTGCAGAAGATCTTCATGGCCGAGTCCAACATCCACCACGTGCCGGACTTCGTCGCGCGGCTGTA
>JACPCX010000218.1:0-1940 GCA_016184305.1 Candidatus Rokuibacteriota bacterium
TCTACCCGGCCCACGTCCCGGTGGCCGAGTTCAAGACCCGGTGCGTCGGCACGGGGCCGTTCAAGCTCAAGGAGTACAAGCCCGGCGAGTACGTCGAGTACGCGAGGAACCCCGACTACTTCGTCAAGGGCCGGCCGTACCTTGACGGGATCAAGTTCGTCATCATCCGGGACCGCTCGACGCAGATCGCCGCGCTCCAGTCGGGTCAGCTCGACGAGGCCGGCAGCGGCTGGAACCAGGCCAACGCCGACACCGCCAAGGCGGGCGCGCCCAAGCTCTCGATGCTCGTGTCGGAGTCGGGCGTGAACGACAACGTCCTCGTCAACTTCAAGCGACCCCCGTTCACCGATCCCCGGGTGCGGCGGGCCATCAACCTGGCCCTCGACCGCAAGGCGTACGTGGTGGGACCGCGACAGGGCGCCGCGACGTTCGGCGGGGCGATGCTGCCCCGGCCGGCCGGGGTCTGGGGACTTCCGGCCGCGGAAGTGGCCAAGCTCCCGGGCATGGGCGACGCGGCCAAGCAGAAGGCCGAGGCCAGGAAGCTCCTCGCCGAAGCCGGCTTCGGCCCGCGCAATCCGCTGAAGCTCACGGTGTCCACCCGGACCCTCGCGATCTACGTCGACACCGCGAGCTGGATGGTCGACCAGCTCCAGCTCGTCGGGATCGACGCCACGCTCGAGCAGATCGAGACCGGCGTCTGGCACCCCAAGATGACCCGGCTGGACTACCAGGTCGCGCTGAACCTGACGGGCCTCGGCGTCGACGACCCCGACGCCAACTTCTTCGAGAACTTCAAGTGCGGGTCGCCGCGTAACTACTCCGGCTACTGCTCGGAGGAGATCGACCGGCTCGTCGCCGAGCAGTCCCAGGTCCTGGACCGGGCCAAGCGGGCGAAGCTGGTCCACGAGATCGACGTGAAGCTCCAGCTCGACGGAGCGCGGCCGATCCTGGGCTGGGGCCGGCAGTACTCCCTGCACTGGCCGCACGTGAAGAACTGGGTGCAGCACAACAACTCCATTTACAACCAGAGCCGCATGCAGGACGTCTGGCTCGACAAGTAACCGCGAGGGTGACGGCCCGGGGGCGGCCGCTCCCGGGCCGCGCACACGATGCGCGCCTACGTCGTCAAGCGCCTCCTGATCGCCGGCGTCACGCTCCTGGGGATGTCCGTCCTGATCTTCGTCCTCATGCGCCTGGCGCCCGGCAACATCACGGACATCATCTTCGAGTCGGCGGGCTACGTGGACGAGGCGGACCGGAAGCGCCTGGAGGCGGAGCTGGGGATCGACAAGCCCGTCGCCGTCCAGTACACGCGCTGGCTCGGCGACTTCGTCCGCGGCGAGCTGGGCAAGTCGTACCGCTACGACATTCCCGCCTGGCAGATCATCAGGCCGCGACTCCCGGTCACCCTGGAGCTGGCGGTGCTGGCCCTCGCGTTCTCCGTGCTGCTCGGCGTGCCGACCGGAGTGATCAGCGCCATCCGCCAGGACCGGCCGCTCGACTACGTGCTCCGCGTCCTGTCCCTCGCCGGGCTCTCCATGCCCTCGTTCTGGCTCGGCATGCTCGTGATCCTCCTGCTGGTCCGCTCGCTCGGCTGGATCCCCTCGATGACCTACGTCTCGCCCTTCGACAACCTCGGGGCGAATCTCTTCCAGTTCGTCCTTCCGGCGCTGGCCGTCGGGTACCGGAGCTCCGCCCTGATCATGCGGATCACCCGCTCGGCCATGCTCGAGGTGCTGCGGGAGGACTACATCCGGACCGCGTGGGCCAAGGGGCAGCGGGAGGCGCTCGTGGTGTGGCGGCACGCGCTCAAGAACGCGTCGCTGCCCGTGATCACGCTCATCGGCATCGAGTTCGCGTTCCTCATCGGCGGGCTGATCGTCACGGAGACGGTCTTCAACCTGCCCGGCGTGGCGCGCTACCTCGTCGACGCGATCCAG